>DASQKG010000497.1:0-30262 GCA_035630655.1 Pyrinomonadaceae bacterium | reverse complement strand
TGTCCAAAGTCCAAAGTCCAATGTCCAATGTGCGATCTTTGACGTTGTCTATTAGTGCCTGAAGGTCCTGCTGCATCCCCACCCCTGCCCGGACTTTGGACATTGAACATTGGACTTTGGACTACCGTTATTTCCGACCCGATATGCGCCTTGATGCCATTTTTTACTGCTGCCAGATGGAAGCGAGGACTCCCATAAACGCCATCTCGATCCAGCAGCGCCATTGCGGGCATCTCCAGCACTTGCGCCGCCGCAATTAGTTCCTCCGGGACTGACGCGCCTTCGAGAAAACTGAAAGCGGAGCGGGCATGTAGTTCGATGTATCCATCCATAACGATGAACCGCCAAGACGCCAAGAGCGCCAAGAAGAGAAGACAACAAGAACTGGTAAAACTATTTCGGTCCAATTCTGTTTATATACTTGGCGACTTACTTGGCGCTCATGGCGTCTTGGCGGCTAGTTTTGTCCTCAGTCATAACTACCTTGCACAAACCATGTCCCACTGCTCAGCTCGCGATAAATGCGATACAGCACTTGTAGTTGAAAGCCGGATTCCACGGCCACGTCCCATTCATCTCTGGCCCACCCGTCGGTACGCCACCAATCGCCGGTCGTGCGCCATGGACCAGCCGTCCCGACAACTTTTCCATGAACACTTCTGGTTTTGTCCCAGGCGCTAATCTCGGTCGGATAACCTCTTTCGGCCTGCACCAGCGCTCGCAACGGCGGCCGAAAAACCCGAAAGCCCAATACCGATTTCGGATCGCCGACTACAGATTGCTGATTAATCGCTTTCTGCTGTCTGCTGTTTGCTGTCTGCTGTTTGCTCTTCGCTGTTTGCTCCTTACTTCGTTTCCGCTTCGCCTCCTTCAATACAAATCTCTGCATCCGAAAAGCATCCGGGCGATGTGTGTCCAACAACTCCGGCGAGCCGATATTTTCCGCACCCAGAAGCTTTCCGAGTCGCGCCAAGGTCAGCTCCAACTTCTCGGGCTCCGGGGCTAAAGGAATGAACAACCCTGTTTGCGACGTTCGTGGCTTCACAGGTTCACAACTTATGTTGACTGCGACGACTGCAGACGGCGGTGGATGCGCTTCCGTGTCGAGTAGCAGGAGTTTCAAAAACACTTTGTGATCGCGCATTGGATAAGGCAGATTCAATTTGAGTTCGTGAGTCGCGCCCCGTTCCAATTTCAAATCAACCTCTATGGCATGGGTGGCGAGTGCGTAAGCATTAAGACTCGCGCAGATCTGATTCAACAGTCTGGCAAAAATGAAAGACAGGGCCTCAAGCTGTGCGATTGGATACTCGAGCTCAACTGAGCTTTTAAATACCGGCGCCGGCTGTTTGAGTTTTAAGTGTCGGCTGGTTTTGCCGGCTGCGAGTTGCTGGAGCTTCAATCCCTCCTGGCCCAGGCGTTCGGAAACTCCTGCCAGAGGCAGCTCGGCAAATTCTTTAAAGGTGCGCACACCCCAGAGCTTTAAGGTTTCGAGAATTTCGTTAGCGCGAGGTTCTTCAATTCCGACCAGCGAGTATTGAAGTACGTCGAGAGGCAGGTCGCCGAGGCAAGTTAGTTCTTCGCCGGGAGCAGTAAAGGTAATCCCTTTGCAGAAGCGGGCGGCGTGAATAGCTGTGTCGGGGTTCGCGGCCAGCGCCACGTTCACTTTGCATTCCAGGCCTCCCAGATCTTTCTTCCGCGCTGCGCCTTTCGAGATCTCTTTAGCAAGTTCATAGGCCGAGCCAAATAGTAGTTCACACCCTTCGACATCTATCACCACTGTATCGATGGCCGTCTCTTCGACCAGCGGTGAAAAGGTGTAGGCAAACCCTTCCAAAGACGCTTCTGCTAAGGGTCGCTGACCATAAATGCCCGCAAACATCGCTCTTCTCCATGCCTTTTGATGCTGAAACCGTCGCTAGTGAAGATTAGCGAAAATTAGCGAAAAGTGTCAAGGCTGCCAGCGGTAGCGTCGCGCGCCTCCAGATAGAAATGGATAGGTGTAACAACCCACTACATCGGGCGCTACGGTGAAATCAGCGTGTCTTTGCCCCCAACGGGGCTACGTCTTACAGTTTGCTTTACATGAAACTTCTCTTTTCAAATACAGCGGGCGCCGGCATTCAACCTGAAACGATAACCCTCGCAACAGGTTTGCATGAGGATGCGAGACCCGCTTGTCTTGCCGGCGAAACTGCGTCACTGAAGGAGTCGAAATTGATGCGACGTGAGCGCTTGATGATAACCGCTGCCTGTTACCGAAATTATTGACTGAGGGAAATTCCGACGTTGCCGGTCCAGGTTTTTCTCCTCGTGACGACCACAGGTAATTTTCTGTTTTTAACTCCAACGCCACTGACGCACATGATCGGACTGCGCTCTGCTCGACAATTACCACCAGGGCGGTGGGCGTTGATTCCAGTGTGCGACGAAAGCGATACCACCAGGATGAGATGATCCTCTTTGCCGATTGGGCCGGCACGTCTCCCAGGTCAAGTATCACGAGTCCAAAACCACCGGCCTGCAGCAGCATGTCAGTAGCTTTGAATGCATGTTCCAGATTGTTTGCGCAGCGGATCCACAGCAAGCTATCAAACTTCACCTCAGCACCCGCTGCGGATTGCGGATCGAAGACGTCGTTTGTATCTACCAACGCACAAACTTCTTCATGCCTCGTCGCATGGGCCATGGCGGAAAGCATGAAGCTGGTGCGACCTGAAGAAGCGGAGCCGTAGATCTCTGTGATAGCCCCACGCGCGAGTCCTCCGGTAAAAGCATCGATTTGAGAAATCCCGCTGGATAAAAACTCCCCGGCTCTTTTTTCCTGCAACTTAAAGGCAGAACCGAAACGTGACGTAATCTCAGATTCAATTTCGCTTTTGGTAATTGCAGCTCTCATAAATGTAAAGCAAACTGTTAGTTTGCTTCCGTTGAGTTACCTTAAAGTTCGCCCCCTGCAAAAAATTTCAGCTTTGCAAACACTCTACGACCAGATAGCACTCACGAACAGGCTTGCTATACTTTTTGTGCAAGTCAAAGTTCAGGGTAACTACGCACTAGCAAACTAACAGTTTGCTTTACAAAAATTGAATGCCACGTAAACCTTCTCAAGGTTCAGCCGAAGATTTCTTTCCCGCCAAACTAAGTTTGCCCGCCCTACGTTCTGCCGCCGCTGATTGCAAGGCTTGCGATCTCTGGAAAAGAGGTACGCAAACAGTTTTTGGTGAAGGCACGCGTCGCGCGATCGCGATGTTCGTCGGCGAGCAACCCGGCAATGAAGAAGACCTCACCGGCAAACCCTTCGTCGGTCCCGCCGGCGGGCTATTTAATAAAGCCCTCGAAGAAGCCGGCATCGATCGCCACCAAACGTACGTCACCAATGTTGTCAAACATTTTAAGTGGGAGCCTCGTGGTAAACGTCGCATCCACAAGAAACCCAACGCCCAGGAAATTTCGGCCTGCCGTCCCTGGCTCGAGGCCGAGGTCGCCGTGGTGAAACCGAAAGTTATTGTGGCCCTCGGCGCCACGGCAGCTCAGACATTGCTTGGGCCAAAATTCCGGGTCACAAAACAACGCGGGGAGTTCTTTGAATCCACTCTTGCTCCTTATGTAATGGCCACCGTCCATCCATCTTCAATTTTGCGAGCGCCGGATGATGAAACTCGACGCCTCGAATACCGTCGCTTCGTCGATGACCTCAAAAAACTCGCCCGGGTGATCAAGTAGGACAGGCATTCCTGCCTGTCTATCTCTGAAACCCCAACGGCTGTATGTTCACCACCGACACTGGAAAGTCTGTCCTACTATTTCCTTGACGCCCTGTCCTATATTCGTTAATATTCGCCTGATTTTCGGAGCACTGCGAAAATAACACGAAGGGCCTTGATGAGGCAAGAATTTTAAGGCTGGAGGGCTTGAGAATGCCGGTAACTGCTCGCCAAAGGCACGTCTATGAATTTATCTCCCGCTACCAGGAGATCAATCACCAGCCTCCCACAATCGCTGAGATCGGGAAGCAGTTTCAGATGACTTCCCCGGCAAGTGTCCACAGCATCCTGTCGGCTCTCGAGCGCGAAGGATTCATCAAACGCATTCCGAATGTCAGCCGCGGCATTGAGCTAATCAAACAGCAAAGTACAGAGGACGAAACCGAGATTCCTTTGCTGGGAATGGTGGCGGCAGGTCAACCGATCGAAGCAATTCTCTCTCACGAGACCGTGTCTGCTCCCAGGAACATGGTGGGCCGCGGCCGCATGTTTGCTCTTCGTGTCCGCGGCGATTCGATGATTGAAGAAAACATCCAGGACAACGACATCATTATCGTATCGTCACAGGAAACGGCTGAGAACGGTCAGATGGTAGTCGCGCTTATTGACGGCAACTACGCCACGGTGAAGAAGTTTTATCGCGAGCCCGACTTCATTCGTTTAGAGCCGGCCAACCCACAGTTCAAACCAATCTTCATCAAGACGCCGGAACGGATCCAGATTCAAGGCGTCGTCCGCGGCTTGATTAGAAAATACGATCACGCCCTTTAACTAAAAATATGGATGGGCCAATCCAACCTGGAGAAATGCCAGAAGTAAGCCTGCTTGGCTTCGCCCTTGCCGATTGCGTGGTTGAGATTGATCGGGATGCGGCGAAGTATTTGCGCGCAGTGCATCGCACTGCCCTGGAGTTGGCAACGCCGAATTGCTTCGGCGCCGAGATAGGTGGCTTTTGGTTGATGCAGGACCAACTAACGCAACTGAGAAAGCTCCCTGATTTCTATCCGCTGTCGGAAGCCCAACTCGTATCGCGCGCCGTTGAAGCCTATATCGAAGCTCAATTCCCTGTTTAATATGTTTGGGGATGGACGGTAAATCGAGGCTGCGAAGCAGTCGGACAGAGTATTAGCCCCACGCGCAGCGAAGCGGAGCGTGGGGGAACCGTTGGATGAAAGACACGGAGCCTGGCGGCAGAGATCAACCCCACAGAGTAGCGCCTTCTGTCGCCAGCTTCGCAGGCATATCAACCAGTCGAAACGAGCTCCGGCTCTTCTTTCTTGCGCCGGCGAATGACGACGAACGCAATACCGCTAAGGATCAGAATACCTCCCGCGATTGTGCGCCAGTCCAGTTGCTCGCCGAGGACTATCATGCCCAGGATGACTGCCGTCACTGGTGTAACGAGCGCAATGAGCATGCTCTTAGTTACAGCCATGTGTTGAACAAGCCAGTAATACAGAATGAAAGCTATGACAGTCCCGACGATCGCCAGGTAAAGAATCGAGACGATCGCACTGGTGCTCCAGCGAAAGTGTAAGGGGTTGCCTTCCAGAGTCAGACCCAATAAAAGGATTGGCACTAAGCCGAAAGTCATTTGCGTTGCGGCGATTATGGTGGGTTCAAATTTTCCACCGTGCGCCTTTACCAGAACGTTTGAATACGCGGCACCCGCCGCACTAACCACCAGCGCCACACATCCGGCGAGCGCCCTTGGTCCCGCTACGCTCAACTGATTTGAAAAAATCACTCCTACTCCTGCGACGCCCAGCACTACGCCCAGGACTTTAGGCAGCGTCATGCGCTCGGCTGGTAGATGGAGATGGGCGAATAGCAAACCAAAGGCAGGGATCGTAGCCTGCAGGAGTGCGGCAAGACCTGAAGAGATATATTGCTCACCCCAAAACACCAAACCGTAGTTGACAGTGAAAGCCAGCACCCCGGTACCTGCCAGCATTAGCCAATCAGATTTTGACTGCGGCAGATGGTTGCGGCGAATGGCCACTATGATCCACAGAATTGTTGCTGCTATGACGAAACGAATCGCAGCGAAAGACAAAGGCGGCAGATCGTTAAGGCCGATCTTGATGAAGAGCCAGGTAGAACCCCAGATACCGCACAATATCAGCCAAACGATTTTGTGTTTCATCACAGGTAGGACAGACATCTGTCTGTCGGACTCTGGCTAACGTAACGTTCGAGTAATACTACACGCTCTTCCTTACACACGAAGACAGACAGGAATGTCTGTCCTACACAACGCACGAACGGCAAGTTGAGAAGTTATTTAAACAACACAACTTGCCGCTCGATAAAAGAAGCAAAGGCTACTGTGGGTTCTCGAGCTTGATAACCGCAAAAGCCGCGCCCTGCGGATCCAGCAGAATCGCGAAACGCCCGATACCCGGGATGTCGTCGGGCGGCTTAATTGGCATCGCCCCTAACTCCGTAGCTTTTTGTGTTGAGGCGTCGCAATCATCTACTGCGAAATACACGAGCCAGTGTGGCGGAACGTTTCCCATTTCCGGTGTTATCTTGAACATGCCGGCCGCTGGTCTGTCGCCATTGGCGAACATGGTGTATTCCATTGGCCCAAACTCTTGCACGTCCTTCCCCGATCCAAACAGGGTCGCATAGAAATCACCGGCTTGCGCCGTGTCGGTAGTCGCCAGCTCATTCCAGCAAAGCGAACCGGGCGCATTGGAAATTCCGGCGCCAGGGTGGGTGCCGGCTTGCCATAGCGCGAAAACTGCACCAGTTGGATCCTGAACGACCGCCATCCGGCCGTAAGTGGCAACATCAAAGGGCTCCTTCATCAAAGTGGCGCCCGCCTCTCTAGCCTTTGCCGCAGCTTCGTCTGCACTCGACACTGAAACGTAGGCGAGCCAATGAGGAGGAATTCCCTGCGCGGTCATCTCCGGCATTAATTTATAGAGCCCGGCAACATCCTGGCCGTCTTTTTTCAGCATGGTGTAAACCATCTCTGGCCCCATTGGATTGTCAACGAAAGTCCAATCAAACAATTCGGTATAAAACTTTTTAGCAGCTTCATTGTCGGACGTGCCCAGTTCAATCCAACAAAATGTTCCCGGCGCGTAATTAGGTGTCTCTTGCATTTTCGCTTCGGTCATTTTTCTCTCCTCGAGGGCTGGGCGCAAAAACTCTTTGGGAGACTGGCGAGCACTTGCGCGGATTCATATTCTTTTGATTGGAGTGATGATAACTTTTTTTGCCGGTTCACTCTAGCATCCCGGCGCGCTACCGACGCTGTGCGATAACTGCGCTCCGGAACCGAGGGCACGATCCGCAGCCATTACAGAACCGCAGCGCCGTAGCGCCGGATCCAGGAGTTTACTTGAGTCTTAAAACGTCGGCTGTACTATTCCTTACTGGAGTGGCCTTCAGCATCCGGCGCTACCGCGGACGCGTCGGGGTTCTGTATCAACGCAAAAACGGAAAACGCCACACCCAGCAAGCTGAGAGTGGCGCAATCCGTTTCCTAAAAATCGCCGAAGCTTTTAATAGGATGGCAGCTTCGCATGTACACACTAGGCTGCCGATTTGTATCCCGATGATCAACTGGCGGTCAGTTCGATCCTCGGTCAGCACACGGATTGCTTTCACAATCCTCGCGTCCTTTCGGATGCGGTGCCGTTAGGTTTTTGTTCCGGTGGCTTTTCCTCCACCTTCGGTTACGATCCGACAACGTCAGTTCAGCTTGCGCCGAACCAATTCGCTCCCCTCGGCGGGTCCTCTCCTCGGGGTGCCACTCGTTTTGATCCGAGTGGCTCAAGAAAGCCTCGCAGCTCTCTCTAGCAAAGCCTTTCGGCTTCAACCCAGGGCGTCATTAGGATTAACAGTCCGCCTGTCTTTCCTCTCTTCCGTGTGTCACCACATCGGTCGCCGATCCCTTTGTTGGTCTCGAAGGCCGTGACCCTCGCGACGGGGAGAGTTATACGCGAATGCATTTTTAAGATCAATTTTTTATGTGTTTTATTTTTCCATGATGACGAAAAACTCCTTGACAGTGAGTTTATCGAGGAATTTGAAGGGTTTTGTTTTTTAAGAAAGTTTCCGATCACGCAAATTCTTTGGTTATGAATTCTTCGGCGCATGTTTTATCTGTTTGACTCAGTTGAATTCAACGTACAAGTGCAACCGTGGAACTCGTTTTCGCTCCAGGGGAGCGAGATGTTTATAGCAACAAATCACGCCTAAATACTCTTCGCTCCGTGAGGAGCGAGATGTTGTTTCCGGCCGACCAGTGCGCCGTAAGTTGTTGCGCTCCTACGGAGCGCGAGCCTAGTGGGTGACGTGGGGCTATAAACATATCGCCCCGCTGGGGCTAAGCAGCCAACAACCGTCTGTTGCACTTCCAAATTGAATTCGCGTCCTGCAAACACGTGAAAGACTGAGTTCCTACTGCTTTTGAATCCGAGCGATTGTCGCTTGAATCGAATTCTGTACCGCTTGCATGTGCGCCTCGTCGACATATTTATTGCGCGGCCAGAAAAACCCTTTCAACCCGTCTTTTCTGCGTCGCGGAACCACATGCACGTGTAAATGCGGAACACTTTGGCTTACGCGATTGTTCATGGCAACGAAGGAACCCTCGCCTTCAAGTGCACTCTCGACCGCCCGCGCTAAAAGCTGCGCGTTTATGAAGAAAGGGCCGACAAGCTCACTCGGCAAGTCAGTCAGAGTTTCGAAATGCTCTCTGGGAACGAGCAGGCTATGGCCAGGAAATAATGGACGATGATCGAGAAAGGCAATCGAGATTTCATCCTCAAACACTATTGAGGCGCTCACTTCTCCATTTACGATTCCACAGAAAAGACAGCTCATCATGGTAGGTTCGCGCGTGTTTTACGGCTTCTATTGCACCAGATCAAGAGTTGATTCGTCGAGGCCTGGACGTGTGAAGTCTCGGGCATTGGGAAATTCGCGTTCCGCTTCGGAACGCAACCTTTCGAGTTGAAACAAAAAGCCGCGAATTGCATCAGCGTCGTCCGGCCGCGCATCAGACACTACCTTCCAGGCGCCTATCGACCTGTCAATTGCTATTAGCGCCGCCTTTGCTGAACCGTCGGAATCGCGCGAGTCTTTTCTATCAGAGTAATCATCTTCATCGATTCGCGACATTAATCCGCGAATCGTCTTTGCTGCGATAAAGAATTGATACCACTGGATCACCTCGACATAATCGCTGATGGCGCTGTCAGGTTCGCCAGCATCCGCCAACTTTGGCGACATATCGGAAATCGGTTGGAGGTGTTCAAACTCCTTGGCAAACCACTCGCGCACGGCGAACGCGTATTTCTCGGCGGCCTGCGCCAACGGATGATTATGCGTGTGCCGCCGCTGCTTCTCAATTTCTTCCCCGATGGGCGCCAGCGCTTCTTCACTAAGGTCTAATCCATTTTTTTCTGCCCACTCCGAAATCATTTCATGCGTCTCTTTGAAAATTGAAGACAACTTTTGCCAGAACTTAGCGTTGTGAATGTCGCAACGGTCAGGGTTTATGTCCGGATCGGCCTCTTCTATAGCGTAGACCGCACAGCGCGCCGTGAAATTACAGCGCTCACACCAACGATCGCAATAATTGTGAATCCCTGAGATGAAATTCGGATTGTCCATGAGGTCTTTGAATCTCACGTCGGCAACTCCCGAAACGCATTATCGAAATCCGTATTCTAAGTTAGTATCGGACTCGTGACGATAGCCACAGCGAAACACTTCAAACACGTTCTTAGCAAGATATTGAGCTATGGCCTTTTGCTGGAATCCGATACCAAACTTCCCAGCGTGTGCGGCGTAATCACGGGCGGTCCGCTCACTGGTTCCTGGTGGTCTCATCCTTTGGCCCAGGAAATATTTCAGGTAAATGAGCAACTGGAAGATCACCCAGACGTGCTGATCACTAAACTCATTTCCGGGAAAGTGACATTTGTCCATCGTGAGCTCTGGCCTGAAATCGTGGCCATCGGAACGGCGAAACAATCGTGGCAAACGGAGGCGCTGTCGGCCTCGGCACAAGAGCTATTAAATATCGTTAAGAAGGCCGGGTTCCTTCGTACGGACCAGATGGCGGGCAGCAGTTCCTCAAAGGCAAAGAAAGATAAGCCGGGAGATATCGCACGGGTTTTGGAGCGCAGGCTGCTGATCCATGCCGAACAGATTCATACGGAAAGCGGAGCGCATGCTAAGGCATTGGAGACATGGGAGCATTGGTCCAAAAGGAAAAGCTTCACTCCATCTGCAATCCGGGCGGAGGAAGCGAAGAAAAACCTGGAAGACCGTCTCAGAAAATTAAACGACGAATTCGATGCGAAAGCGCGGCTTCCATGGATCGTTCGCTAAAAGCCGCCATAGCTCTGGATGAAACTCCTACGCGGGCTTTACTGCTTTCTGAAAGCCTTTGACGCTGAGTGTATTCAAAACCTCCGCGCGTCTCACCCATCCTCTTCGAGCGATGCCCACGCCGTATTTCAGGTTATTAAGCGCTCCAGTCGAATGCGCATCGACTGAGATTACAAACTTGATCTTTCTCTTGCGTGCCTCGCGAATCCAGCGTGGCTCCATGTCCAGCCGGAAAGGATCGCCATTCACCTCGATAGCAGCTCGCGATTCGGCAATCACGTCGAGAATCTTTTCGATGTCGCAATCGAATGGAGGACGGCGCTGTATCAAACGTCCTAACGCATGTCCCCAAATCTTAAACACCGGCTGGCGCATCGCGGTGACAATCCGCTTCGTCATCTTTGCCGAATCCATCTTGTAGCGCGAGTGTATGCTCGCTACGATGACATCAAACTGTTCGAGAATCTTGTCCGGATAATCGAGATGCCCATCGGCAACAATGTCCGACTCGGTTCCACGAAGTAGCTTGACCTTTACCTTCTGCTGCACTTCATCGATCTCTTCCCACTGCCGCTGGAGTCGATCAAGCGTAACGCCGCCGGCATAAAACGCTGTCGGGGAATGGTCGGTGATGGTGATGTATTTCATGCCCATCGATTCGGCGGCCAGGGCCATCTGCTCAACCGAGTGCTTGCCGTCGGAATAAGTTGTATGACAATGGACCATGCCCTGGATGTCTTCTGTTCTCAGCAGATCTTCCGGCAGCTTACCGGCAAGCGCAGCCTCGATCTCACCTTCGTCCTCTCGCAGTTCCGGCGGAATGTATTGCATCCCCAGCCGCCGGTAAATGTCTTCCTCGCTGGTTATTTCCGAAGACGGTTTTCGTTTTCTTGCCACCGCTTTCCGCATGGCTTTGATTTTTAACTCGCCGCTGGCAATCTGCTGAACCTTCGCCACATGAGCCGCCGCGCCCGTTTCGGTAAACAAGGTCAGTGGAAAATCGGCGGGCCTAGTTGCGACCAACGAAACCTTTGCGCCGTCTGCAAGTTTCACCTTGCAGCTCGTTTTGGCCTGCTCTTCGATGTTGACGATCAAAGGAAATCTCAAAAAGGATTCGATCAGCGATTCTGGTTTTGCTGTCTTTGCGACAAACCGAATCGTGCCCACAGTCTCTTTCCAGCGGCGTAACGATCCGGCGATCGCAATCTCTGCGGTGCCCGAGGCTGTCTCAAGGTAATTCGAAATCTGTTCCGCTGTGCGGAAGGCGTGGTGAATATGCAGAGGCCGTTCAGTGTTAGCGCGCTTACGATGATTCGCAATTGTCTCGAGCAGTTGCTGTTCTGTCTTGGCGCCGAACCCCTTGATGTTTCTGATCTTGGCGGCTTCGGCTGCGGCTTTTAGTTCCGCGATCGAAGTGATGCCGAGTGCTTCATGAAGAGCCTGGATTTTTTTGATGGAGAGCCCCGGCACTCCTGATAACTCAACGATGCCCGGGGGAAATTCCTTTCTCAGACCACTTAACACTGACGACTCTCCGGTGAGGTGAAGTTGTTTAATCTGAGAAGCAAGGGCATCACCGATCCCGCGCAGAGAAGTGAGCTGGTCCGACCGAACTGCGTCGCCAATATCTTCTCTCAGGCCGCTAATTACGCGTGCCCCTGTTTGATAAGCACGCGCCTTAAAGCGGTCTTTGCCGCCCTTCATCTCCAGCAGCGCGGCAATCTCCTGAAGCGCTGCGGCAATCGCGAATTTGTCGAGCGTCTGTTTACGTTTCATGTGTTGGAACAGGATACAAGAATTCTTTCAAGATTTCGTTTCGGGCGATAACACTTCATCTATACTCTGAGACCTATATAAGATAGGTGAACAAGGAGCCTTATGCCGATTGCTTCAATCAATCCCGCCACAGGAGAAACACTCAAGACGTTCGAGCCACTCGATGCTTCCCAGATCGAGGAAAAGCTAGCGCGGGCTTGTGATGTCTTCATAACTTATCGAAAAACTTCGTTTTCTGAACGCGAGGCATGGATGCTTCGCGCGGCGGACGTTCTTGAAGCGGATAAGAACAGTTTTGCCCGGCTCATGACTACGGAAATGGGTAAACCGATCAGCGGCGCTGTTAGTGAAGTTGAAAAGTGCGCGTGGGTCTGTCGCTACTATGCCGAGAACGCAAAGCATCACCTGGCCGATCAAATAGTCGAGACTAATGCGACGCGCAGCTACGTCCATTTTCAACCTCTCGGTCCCGTGCTCGCGGTAATGCCATGGAATTTCCCCTTCTGGCAGGTCTTCCGGTTCGCCGCGCCTGCGTTGATGGCCGGCAACGTCGGCTTGTTGAAGCATGCGTCAAACGTCCCGCAATGTGCGCTGGCAATTGAGGAGATATTTCAACGTGCAGGCTTTCCTGAGGGCGCATTCCAAACTCTGCTGATTGGACCAGAAGCGGTTGCTCAGTTGCTGGAAGACAAACGCGTGGTCGCGGCCACTTTGACGGGAAGCGAACCGGCTGGTCGCAGCGTGGCGAGCATCGCCGGCAAACAAATCAAAAAAACCGTACTTGAACTCGGCGGTAGCGATCCCTTCATCGTCATGCCTTCAGCAAATCTGGAAGAAGCTGCAACGACCGGTGTGAAAGCGCGGACCATCAACAACGGCCAGTCGTGCATCGCTGCAAAGCGTTTCCTCGTGGCTGCCGACGTATACGATGAATTTGAACATCGGTTTGTTGAAGCGATGAAAGCTCTGCGCGTTGGCGATCCTCTAAAGGAATCAACAGACATCGGACCGCTCGCCACGGAACAGATTCTGAAAGACGTCGATGAACAGGTACAAACGTCGGTAGCGGCGGGCGCGATTGTTTTAACAGGCGGAAAGCGGATCGAAGGTGAGGGAAACTTTTATGAGCCCACCGTGCTCGCGAATATCCCTGAGAATGCTCCAGCGTATTGCGATGAAGTTTTTGGTCCAGTCGCCATGCTCTTCCGTGTCGCCAACATCGACGAAGCAATTAACCTGGCTAACGCGACCACTTTCGGTTTGGGTTCATCGGCGTGGACTACCGACGCCGGGGAACAACAACGCTTCATCGAGGAACTCGAGGCCGGCTGCGTTTTCATAAACGGCATGGTTGCTTCCGATCCGCGTCTACCGTTCGGCGGCATAAAGCATTCCGGCTATGGACGCGAGCTGGCAGAATTCGGTATTCGCGAGTTTGTAAATGTACAAACAGTGTGGATTAGATAATAGTGATTCCACCCACCCGTCATGCGACTGTCCTCACAACTCCGGCGTGCCTCTAGCTGCATGCCATACCCGTGCAATCTCGACGAGCTTCTGCTCATGATCGACGCGATAAACGACTCGGTAAGACCGTACAATTATTTCACGGATAATTGGGAGATTATACTCGGGCACGATTCGGCCAAGCTCGGGAAAGTCCTGCAGCTTGTCAGTCCTGCGATGAGGCGATACCCGAACGTTTGTGCGCGCCGACGGCTGTCGCGTGAAATGAAGGAGACAATGTCGCGCAGGTCATCGCGGGAGGCCGGAGACCATATCAGCTTGTGAGCCATGAGGCCAACTGTCTCTTGATCTCTTCGTGCGGAATTCCTTCGCTACGGTCGAGCTCGTCTAGACCCTTCTGCACTGCGGCCAGAAACTCAATGCGGTCGGCGATCTCGTCGATCGAGCAGTTATCCGGCAACTCGCGGATCGTTTTCAGAACCATTTCTTTCTCTGTCATGCGAAAATTATGCTGCTGTGAACTCTTACAACGCAAGCCCCACCGCTAGTCTTGATCACACCCTCTAAAGGCGTATACTCAACGCGCTGCCGGATATAACCAAATGATGCAACTTTCCGAGTTTAGAGACCTCATCGCGAACATGCCGGTGCCAATACCAAACATCTACGTCTAAACGCTCGACGTGGAAGCGGCACATGGAGGGAAACAACAAAGCTAGTGATGCGCTTCGCTCTATTTTTGACACGTTTGGCAAGTCGGACACGATTACTTTGTCTAGAAGCGACCTCCGCGGCCTTGCACACAAACCGGATCTCGCGCAGTTCCTAATGGCCACGATTGTATGGGGTTATACGCGCGGAATGCGTGGTAACAACGTCAAAAATCTCGTCGTAGGGTTTGAGGCGCTGACGCAACTGCTTTCAGAGGCCCGCACTAAACCAGTAACTGAGTGGAACACCCATTACAAGGAGGTGAAATTAATTAAGGGAATTGGCCTTTCGACCTATACAAAGTTTCTAAACTTCCTAGATGTTCCAGTACACGGCCATGCAGCGTTGATACTTGACCGCCGCATTATTCAGGTGGCGAATAAAGATAATTTTCAAGAGCTGGCTTCTCTAGAATTAAACAATTCCAACGCTGTTCTCCGTTACACCAGTTATCTGGAGCGGATGCACTGTGTTGCTAATAATCTTGAGGTTTGCGCAGAAGCAATTGAATTTTTTCTGTTTGAGTTCGGTCTGAACTTGAAACCGCCATCTAACTCATAAACCGTTTGCTCCAATTCTCACTACATTTGTCTAAGAATCTCCTTCTCAAATGGGTTTACATATCCCCGCGCGCTCGGTATAGAATATCCTCCAGCAGCAACATTTAGATTGTTTCTGCATCCCCCAGTTTTCTATTTCCCATACGATAACTGCACGGTCCCTGACTGTGTTGCGAGGATGCTTGCGTTCTCAAAGTAGAGCTTGCCAGCCTCTGGTGTTCGTTTTCTTAGCCAAACCTCCCTTCGGATTCTAAACAAACTCGGAAGGTAAACATGCCAACTCAAACCCTGACAAGAGATTCCCTTAACACGAAACTGTTACTGAAAGCCCTGGTGGCTTTTAAGAAGGGCGACTTTTCGGTGCGTCTTCCCGGCGAGTGGACCGGCGAGGCGGGAAAGATTGCCGACACCTTCAACGACATCATCGAGCTGAGTGACAGGACCACGAAGGAAGTGGAACGGGTCAGCAAGGTCGTGGGTAAGGAAGGAAAAATAATGCACCGCGCCTCGGTTCCCGCGGCTTCCGGTTCCTGGCTGCGATTGGTCGACTCGACCAACCTATTGATTGACGACATGGCGCGCCCGACCAGCGAGATGGCCCGCGTGATCGGGGCGGTCGCGAATGGCGATCTTTCGGAACGGATGGCGCTTCAGGTTGATGAACGCCCACTCAAGGGTGAGTTTCTGCGAACCGTCAAGATCGTCAACGCGATGGTGGACCAGTTGAGCTCCTTTGCTTCGGAAGTCACCCGCGTGGCGCGCGAAGTAGGTACCGAAGGAAAGCTCGGTGGTGAGGCGCAGGTTAAGGGTGTGGCCGGCACGTGGAAAGACCTGACCGACAGCGTTAACTCGATGGCCAGCAATTTGACCAGTCAGGTACGCAACATCGCGGAAGTTACCACCGCCGTAGCAAACGGCGACCTTTCCAAGAAAATTACAGTTGACGTGAAGGGAGAGATTCTCGAGCTCAAAAATACCATCAACACGATGGTGGACCAGTTGAATTCGTTCGCTTCTGAAGTTACGCGGGTGGCGCGCGAGGTGGGTACGGAAGGAAAACTGGGCGGCCAGGCCCAGGTGATCGGTGTCGCGGGCACCTGGAAAGACCTGACCGACAATGTGAATTTCATGGCCGGCAACCTCACCGGCCAGGTGCGAAATATTGCAGACGTAACGACAGCAGTCGCAAATGGCGACCTTTCAAAGAAGATCACGGTTGACGTTAAGGGTGAAATTCTCGAACTCAAGAACACCATTAACACGATGGTGGACCAGTTGAATTCTTTTGCTTCTGAAGTTACGCGGGTGGCGCGCGAGGTGGGTACGGAAGGAAAACTCGGCGGCCAGGCCCAGGTGATCGGTGTCGCGGGCACCTGGAAAGACCTGACCGACAATGTGAATTTCATGGCCGGCAATCTTACCGGCCAGGTGCGCAACATCGCCGAAGTAACGACCGCGGTGGCCAACGGCGACCTTTCCAAGAAGATTACCGTCGATGTGAAGGGCGAGATTCTCGAGCTCAAAGACACTATCAACACGATGGTGGACCAGCTCAACGGCTTCGCCTCAGAAGTTACGCGTGTAGCACGCGAGGTAGGCTCAGAAGGAAAACTCGGCGGCCAGGCTGAGGTGAAGGGCGTTGCGGGAACGTGGAAGGACCTTACCGACAGCGTGAATTTGATGGCGGGCAATCTTACCGGCCAGGTGCGCAACATCGCGGAAGTGACCACCGCAGTCGCGAACGGTGACCTTTCCAAGAAGATTACAGTAGACGTTCGCGGCGAAATCCTCGAACTAAAGAACACAATCAACACGATGGTGGACCAGCTCAACGGCTTCGCTTCGGAAGTGACGCGTGTGGCCCGCGAGGTGGGCACTGAAGGAGAGTTAGGCGGCCAGGCCGATGTGCGCGGCGTAGCGGGCACCTGGAAAGACCTTACCGACAGCGTGAACTTCATGGCCGGTAACCTTACCAGTCAGGTCCGCAACATCGCTGAAGTCACTACGGCCGTGGCTAACGGCGATCTCTCAAAGAAGATCACGGTAGACGTGAAGGGCGAGATTCTGGAGCTGAAAGACACCATCAACACGATGGTCGATCAGCTCAGCTCTTTCGCTTCTGAAGTTACTCGCGTGGCGCGCGAAGTGGGAACGGAAGGACGATTGGGCGGGCAGGCGCAGGTTATGGGCGTGGCCGGAACCTGGAAGGATCTTACTGACAATGTGAACTTCATGGCCGGCAACCTGACGGGTCAGGTAAGAAACATTGCCGATGTCACGACCGCCGTAGCAAACGGCGATCTCTCCAAGAAGATCACGGTGGACGTTAAGGGCGAAATCCTCGAGTTAAAGATCACCATCAACACGATGGTGGACCAGTTGAATTCGTTTGCCTCGGAAGTTACGCGCGTGGCGCGCGAGGTCGGAACTGAAGGCAAACTCGGCGGCCAGGCTGATGTACGCGGCGTTGCCGGAACTTGGAAAGACCTGACCGACAATGTGAACTCCATGGCCAGCAACCTCACCGGCCAGGTCCGTAACATTGCTGACGTAACTACGGCGGTCGCGAACGGCGACCTTTCGAAGAAAATTACAGTCGACGTTAAGGGCGAAATCCTCGAACTGAAGAACACCATCAACACCATGGTGGACCAGTTGAATTCGTTTGCTTCTGAAGTTACGCGCGTGGCGCGTGAAGTGGGAACGGAAGGCAAACTGGGTGGCCAGGCCGATGTACGCGGCGTCGCCGGCACCTGGAAAGACCTGACCGACAACGTGAACTCCATGGGTAGTAATTTGACGGACCAGGTCCGTGGTATTGCTCGCGTCGTTACCGCGGTAGCCAACGGCGACCTGGAACGCAAACTTACCGTGGAGGCCAAGGGTGAGATTGCCGAGTTGGCCGACACCATCAACAACATGACCGACACGCTCGCTACTTTCGCGGATCAGGTCACATCCGTAGCCCGTGAGGTAGGCGTCGAAGGCAAACTCGGCGGGCAGGCAAACGTTCCGGGCGCCGCCGGCACCTGGCGCGATCTAACCGACAACGTAAACGGCCTGGCGGCAAACCTGACCACACAAGTCCGCGCCATTGCCGAGGTCTCCACGGCGGTGACCAAGGGCGACCTGACGCGATCGATTACGGTCGAGGCGCAGGGTGAGGTCGCGGCCCTCAAAGACAACATCAACGAGATGATTCTCAATCTCAAAGAAACCACCCAGAAAAACATGGAGCAGGATTGGCTGAAAACCAATCTGGCGCGTTTCACCAGAATGCTTCAGGGCCAAAGAGATATGACGACGGTGGCCCAGATGGTGCTTTCCGAACTAGCCCCGCTGGTGGATGCGCAGCAGGGCGTCTTTTACGTGAACACGAGTTCAAACGGTCAGCCATTGATGAAACTCCTGGGTGGCTATGCTTACAAGAAGCGCAAGAACCTCGCCAATGAATTCCATGCCGGCGAGGGTCTGGTGGGCCAATGCACGCTGGAGCGCGAAAGAATTCTGGTAACAAACGTCCCGCAAAACTACGTTTACGTAGCCTCCGGTCTCGGCGAAGCGCCACCGAATAACATCGTGGTGCTCCCCGTTTTGTTTGAAGGTGACGTGAAGGCTGTTATCGAACTCTCAACCTTCAATACGTTCAGCGACACCCATCTCACCTTCCTTGATCAGTTAACTGAGAGTATCGGAATCGTGCTGAACACAATCGCCGCCAACACGCGTACTGAAGATCTGCTGCAGCAGTCGCAGTCACTCGCGGCAGAACTCCAAAGCCAGCAGGACGAGCTGAAGAAAACCAATGAACAACTCGAGCAGCAGGCGGAGTCGCTGCGCGAGTCGGAAGATCTGTTGAAGAGCCAGCAGGAAGAGTTGCAGCAAACCAACGAAGAGCTGCAGGAAAAGGCTGCATTGCTGGCGCGCCAGAAAGCCGAAGTGGAAGCCAAGAATCGCGAGGTCGAAGAAGCCCGCTGGGAGATGGAAGAAAAGGCCGAACAACTGGCGCTTACATCGAAATACAAATCGGAATTCCTGGCCAACATGTCACACGAGCTGCGCACGCCGCTCAACAGCATGCTGATCCTGTCGCGACAGCTCGCGGAAAACGTCGACGAAAACCTGACAGATAAGCAAGTGCAGTTTGCGCAGACTATCCATTCCTCAGGTTCGGACCTGCTTTCGTTGATCAACGACATTCTCGACTTGTCGAAGATCGAATCGGGAATGATGGGAATCGAGGTCTCCGATGTTTCTCTCGACGAAGTAGCGGGACAATTGCAGCGCAGCTTCTATCAACTGGCGCAGGACAAGAACCTCGATTTCGTTATCGAACGCGCTGAGGAGATGGATCCGCAGGTGCGCACTGACGACAAGCGGTTGCAGCAGATACTCATGAACCTGCTTTCGAATGCATTTAAGTTTACAGAAGAAGGGCGGGTGGCGCTTCGCATTGCGCCGGCGCCTGGAGATGAGACTTACCACCTCGAGTCGCTGAACCGTGCAGGCGAAGTCGTCGCCTTTTCTGTATGCGATACCGGCATCGGCATACCGACCGAGAAGCAACGAATCATCTTTGAGGCTTTCCAACAGGCAGACGGAACCACCAGCCGCAAATACGGCGGCACCGGACTGGGCCTGTCCATCAGCCGCGAAATCGCGCGATTGCTCGGTGGTGAGATTCGTGTAATGAGCACGCCCGGCGAGGGCAGCACATTCACCTTCTATCTCCCTCGCAACTATTTGCCGGCGGGGGCTACCACTTCAGCGCCCCGCGAGCCTCGAGAAAAAGCGAAGAGAGGTCTTGAAGCCGCCTGGACGCCGGTGGAATCATTCGACTCCGAAGCGATGGCGCTTCTTTCGAGCGAGTCGGCAGCCATTCTCGACGATCGCAACGATATCGAGAGTGGCGACCGCACGGTGCTGATCGTTGAAGACGACATCACTTTTGCAGGAATCCTTCTCGATCTGGCCCGCGAAAAAGGCTTCAAAGGCCTGGTCGCTACAAACGGGGCTGTGGCCCTCGCGCTGGCTCTCAAATACAAACCTTCCGCGATCACACTCGACATACGACTGCCCGATCGCGACGGGTGGACCGTGCTGGATCGTCTCAAGCACGATCCACAGACGAGTCACATTCCGGTGCACATCATTACGGTTGAAGAGCAACGCCAGCGCGCCCTGCAACAAGGCGCGTTCAACCACGTGCAAAAGCCGGTGACGCACGAGGATCTGGGTAAAGCATTCGACGATATCAGGGACTTCACCGAGAAACGTGTCAGGAAACTGCTGGTGGTTGAAGACGACGACGTGCAGCGGATGAGCGTCGTGGAATTAATCGGAAACGGTGACGTTAAAACTACGGCCGTCGCCACTGGCGAGGAAGCGTTGAGCATTCTCAAGGACGAAAGATTTGATTGCATGGTGCTTGACCTTCGACTTCCCGACATGAGCGGCTTCGAACTGATCGAGAAGCTGCAAACTGATCTGGGACGCTACGATCTTCCGATAATCATTTACACCGGCAAGGAGTTAACGCGGAAGGAAGAATTGCATTTGAAGAAAGTGGCCGATGCGATCATCGTCAAGGAAGCAAGCTCTCCTGAAAGGTTATTGGCAGAGACTGCATTGTTCCTGCATCGCGTGGAGGCCGATTTGCCGGAGACCAAGCGGAGGATGCTGGCCAAGTTTCACCGCAGCGATCCCGTGTTGGCCGGCCGCAAAGTGCTCGTTGTTGACGACGACGTGAGAAACATCTTCGCGTTGACGAGTGCGCTGGAGTCACACAATATGGTGGTGGTCCACGCCGAGAACGGCCAGGAGGGCATCGATCTTTTGAAAGCCAACCCGGATATAGAAGCCGTGTTGATGGACATCATGATGCCGGAAATGGACGGTTACGAAGCCATCACGGCTATCAGACAGATGGATGAGTTCAAACAACTTCCGATCATCGCGCTCACGGCCAAAGCAATGAAGGCCGACCGAGATCATTGTTTGGAAGTAGGCGCGTCAGACTATATTTCGAAGCCGCTGGATATCGACCAGCTGCTGTCGCTGCTACGCGTTTGGCTCTACCGGCAGGAGGAGGTTCAGTAATCCAGGTTTTAGCGGAGGGATAGTTTTTCGCCCCGGCGGGGCGACAAGTTTATAGCATTTGGCTTTTTAAAATCTCTTCGCTCCGATAGGAGCGAGAGGTCCATGGCACATTTCGCTCCTACCGGAGCGAGGGTCCAATTTTACAAGCCAGCTCTATAGACATTTAGCTCCTATCGGAGCCAGGAAGTGTATGAGTACCCCGGCACCTAAAGAGATAGAACTTGAAGACATCGAGATCGACCTGTTGCTCGAGGGTCTTTACCGCGCGCATGGTTTCGATTTCCGCGACTACTCCCGTGCTTCCATCAAGCGCCGAATCCTCGACCTCATGCGCGGGGAGAAGATCGAGACGGTCTCCGCATTTCAGGCGCGAGTGCTGCACGATGCCGCTTGCCTCGAGCGTTTTCTGATGGGTCTTTCCGTCCACGCCACCTCAATGTTTCGCGATCCAAGTTTTTATTCCACCTTTCGCCGGCAGGTTGTGCCGCTTCTGAGGACCTATCCCACGGTGCAGATCTGGATAGCTGGTTGTTCCACGGGTGAAGAAGTTTATTCGCTGGCGATCCTGCTGCAGGAGGAGAAGCTCTACGAGAGGTGTCGCATCTATGCCACCGATATCAGCCAGGCGGTTCTACGCAAGGCGCGTGACGGGATTTTCCCCCTCTCGGCGATGAGAGAATACACGGTCAACTATCTTCAGGCCGGCGGGGCGCACGAGTTTTCCGACTATTACACCGCCCAGTATGACAGTGTCATTTTTCATTCCGGGCTGCGCAACAACGTGGTGTTTTCGCAACACAATCTGGCTACCGATGGATCGTTCAACGAGTTTCAGGTGATCCTCTGTCGCAATGTCATGATTTATTTCAACAAGGACCTGCAGGCCCGGGTGCATAACTTGCTCTACGACAGTCTGAGTATGTTTGGCGTTTTCGGACTGGGGAACAAAGAAAGTTTGAAGTTCACTCCGAGAGCGCATTTCTATCAACATCTGAACGACACTGACAAGCTCTATCGTAAAGTGATGTAGTGGGCGTTATGGCTGGTGAGATAATTGTCGTTGGGACTTCGCGCGGAGGGCTTAAGGCGTTGGAGGCCGTGTTGTCCGGATTAGACCCTGACTTCGTTGTGCCTGTGGTCCTTGTGCAACATCGCGGAAAAGATTTGGAGACCGGCCTGTGTGAACACCTGGGCCGCAATTGTCCAGTGCCCGTTTCCGAGCCGGAAGACAAGGAACCTATTCTGCCGGGCCATGTTTATCTTGCGCCTCGTGACTATCATCTGCTGATTGAAGCGACGAGCTTCGCTCTCTCAACTGATGCGCCCGTCAGTTTTGCGCGTCCCTCGATCGATGTTTTGTTTGAATCGGCCGCTCACGAATATAAGGAACGGGCGATTGGTGTAATTCTCACCGGGAGCAATCAGGATGGCGCACAAGGCCTGGCCGCGATAAAGTCGCATGGTGGCCTGACCATGGTGGAAGATCCGTTGACAGCGGCGCACCGAACGATGCCGGATGCGGCGCTGGCTCGCAGTAACCCTGATTGGATCTTGCCTTTGCATGAAATTGCTTCGCGGCTTAACACCCTGGGCACTGCAATAGCGGTTTAGCATGGAAACTGAAGAAAAAATCAACATCCTGATGGTCGATGACAGCCCAACAAACCTGTTGGCGCTGGAGACTATTCTTCAGGCCCCTGATAGGAACCTCGTTAGCGCGGCATCAGGCGAAGATGCACTGCGTTACCTGCTCAATAACGAAGTTGCCGTCATCCTCATGGACGTGTACATGCCGGGAATTGACGGATTAGATACTGCCGAGCTCATTCGTGGTCGAGATAAATCCCGCAACATCCCGATAATATTTTTGACAGCTGACAGCACCGGCGGCCGCCATTTGAGCCGAGGTTATTCACTGGGCGCAGTCGACTACATCGTTAAACCAATCGAGCCGGACATCCTGCGTTCCAAGGTCGCCGTATTCGTCGAGTTATTTAAGAAGACCCAGGAGATCCAGCATCAGGCTGAGTTGCTCCAGGAGAAGAACCAGCAGCTTGAAGATGCAAACCTCGCCCGGCTCAATATGCTCATAGAGCTGGGCCAGGAGTTAGCTTCTCAACACGATCCATGGCAAGTCCTGGAGAACTTTTGCCGCTCTGCAAGGCAGATCGTTGATTCGCAGGAAGCCGCGGTTGGAGTTCTCAATGGCGATGGGGAAGGCCTTCGTTACTTCTTCCGTTGCTCATCCAATGAAGATCATGTTTCCAGCAACGGCATTCCTGCGGTTGCTCAGAAGGCTTTGAGATACCTGGTGACCGAGCAGCGTCCGGTGAGGCTGAATGAGATGGACGAACTGTTGCGGGATACGGGCGACCTTTCCTATTCAGTACGTTCATTCCTTGGGGCGCCGATATATTCTGCTTCGCGCGTGTGCGGCTGGGTTTACTTGCTTAATAAGCTCAATGCCTCCGACTTCAGCGAAGCAGATGAACGGCTGGCGGCGACCCTAGCGACGCAGGTGACGATCGCCTACGAGAACGCGACGCTCTATAGCGATGCGCAGCTACACACCAGCGCGTTACAGCAGGAGATCGCTGAGCGCGAGCAGGCGGAAGCAGAACGCGCCGAACTGCTGATCAGCGAGCAAGCGGCACGCGCTGAAGCTGAGCAGGCAAATCGCACTAAAGACGAATTTCTGGCGACGCTCTCACACGAATTGCGAACACCACTGACCGCCATTCTGGGTTGGAGTCATCTGATACGAACCGGCAAACTCGAGCCGCCTCAGCTGGCGCGAGCTTTGGAAACGATCGAGCGCAATGCACGTTCGCAATCGCAATTGATCGATGACCTGCTTGACGTTTCGCGCATCATCACCGGCAAGCTGCAGATCGATCCTGTGCTGGTTGACATCTGTTCGGTACTGGAAGCTTCTATCGAAGGCGTCCGGCCATCGTGTGAAGCAAAGGGTATTAACCTGAAAACAGACATGGATCCGGAAGGGTGTTTGGTTTCGGGCGACGCCAACCGGTTGCAGCAAGTCTTCTGGAATCTTTTGACCAACGCCGTCAAATTCACGCCGGAAGGCGGTGAGGTGCGGGTAAAGGTCCAGCGTTTACAAAACGATGTTCAGGTTTCCGTCAGTGATTCCGGTATCGGCATAAAGCCTGAGTTTTTGCCGTTTATCTTCGATCGCTTTCGTCAAGCCGATGGCTCGACCACAAGGGTTCACGGGGGTCTGGGCCTGGGATTATCGATTGTTAAGCATCTGGTCCATCTCCATCGAGGCACCGTCAGCGTCGAGAGCGCGGGACAGGACCAAGGCTCCATTTTTACTTTAAACCTGCCGCTGGCATCAGCGTCGACCGAAACTCCGAACCAGGGCGACTCAATGGAGGCTGAAGTAAACGTTACTCCTCCAGCGCTCGCAAGGATTCTCGACGGGGTTCGCATTCTGGTTGTCGACGACGAAGCAGATTCTCGCGACCTCATCAAAGCGATATTGCTGGGTTGCGGAAGCGAAGTAAACTGCTGCGAGTCAGCGGCAGAGGCGATGAAGGCCATCCGCGAATGGAAGCCGGATCTGCTTGTGAGCGATATCGGGATGCCGACTGAAGACGGTTATAGCTTGATTAAGAGAATCAGGAACCTGCGCTCAAAACGCGCTAAACAACTCCCTGCCGTAGCGCTCACTGCCTATGCAACCAAAGAGGACAAGGCACGCGCCCTTTCCGCCGGATTCCAAATGCACGTCGCCAAGCCAATCGAACCCGAAACTCTCGTGATATCAATTGCCTCAGTCATCGGCCGCAAAGTGTAAGAGGCTGAGGTGCACTTTGGCTTGCGTGTGTCCGACACACTTTTAGTTTGTCGAGCTTTGCTATTCGCGACGTAGTGGCGATGAAGTCAGTATCCCGACGCGTCGGGATAACGGGTGGGTCTCTGGATTGTTAATTGGCTGCATCGTCAGAAATAAATTGACAATTGGACGCCGAGGCTGCGAAGCAGCCGGACAGAGTATTAGCCCCACGCGCAGCGAAGCGGAGCGTGGGGAACCGTACAGGGAAAAGCCCAAAGCCTGCGAAGCTGGCGACAGATCGTCCGCTTCCACGAAGACCTTCATGCGAGCCTGCTTAAAGCGAATTCTTCGGGTTGGGCTAATAGAGAAACAGCAGGACGCTTCGCCTGGCAAAGACGCTATGGAGCATTTACTGTTAGCCAGTCGCAGGTGGAGCGCGTAAGGAATTACATTCGCAATCAGGAAAAGCACCTTAGCAAGATCTCATTTGAGGAAGAGTTTAAGGCGTTACTACGCAGCCACGGCATCGACTTTGAAGAAGCTCATCTGTCGGGTTGATCTGCCGCCAGCTTCGCAGGCTCCGATATTTTCATCTAAGGTTCCCCACGCTCCGCTTCGCTGCGCGTGGGGCTAATAGTCTTCCGACTGCTTCGCAGCCTCGGCGCCCCACTCCCGGATAAACTCTCCGCAGATCCGCAACGGGCAATGGGACCCACCCGCTATCCCGACGCGTCGGGATACTGACTTCATCGCCACTACGGCTATCTCCCCCAAGCTCGTAACCACGAACTTCTTGAGCGCTTCCTGAAGTGTATCGAACACCCAACCGCGACGCGTGTTAATCTATCTGCTTACAAAAAGCGAAGGGCCTGGAACCGAATGGAAGACTTTGAAAAACTAGGCGCGTTCTACCTCGGACGACCATTTGATCTGAAGGAGAAGAAACCGAAAGAAGGGCTGCTCCTTTACGATTCAAAGGATCTTGTAACGCATGCCGTGTGTGTCGGGATGACTGGAAGCGGCAAAACCGGTTTGTGTATCGCGCTGCTGGAAGAAGCTGCGATCGACGGCATTCCGGCAATCATTATCGACCCCAAAGGAGACCTGGCCAATCTTCTTTTGACGTTTCCAGATCTGAACGCTAACGACTTCGCTCCCTGGATCAATGAAGACGATGCCCAGAAGAAGGGCCTGTCCCCCGCAGAGTATTCCGCCCAACAAGCTGAGATGTGGAGAAATGGGCTTTCCTCCTGGGGACAGGATGGTGCGCGAATTTCCAAACTACGAAGCGCGGCTGAGTTTCGAATTTACACGCCCGGCAGCACTGCTGGTCTACCTGTTTCCATCCTGAAATCGTTTGCCGCCCCCGAGGTCTTGATACGCGACGACGAAGAGTTGTTGCGCGAACGTATAAACACCACGGTCACCAGTTTGCTCGGGCTGTTAGGTATCGACGCCGACCCCATTAAAAGCCGCGAACACATCCTGCTTTCAAACATACTCAACAGTGCCTGGACTGCCGGACAGGATCTTGATATCGCTGCACTCATTCAGCAGATTCAAACGCCTCCGATGACCAGGGTCGGCGTTATGGACCTGGATTCATTCTTTCCATCGAAAGACCGTTTTGAGCTGGCTATGGCCCTTAACAATCTGCTGGCCGCGCCGGGTTTCAGTAGTTGGATGGAAGGCGAGCCGCTGAATATCCAAAATATTCTTTACACAGCCGGTGGCAAGCCGCGGCTTTCAGTTTTCTCCATAGCGCACCTGAGCGACGCCGAACGAATGTTCTTTGTATCGTTGTTGCTGAATCAGGTGCTTGGGTGGATGCGAACTCAATCAGGCACAACCAGCCTGCGCGCGATTCTCTACATGGATGAGATCTTTGGCTATTTTCCGCCCGTCGCAAACCCTCCATCGAAGTTGCCACTTCTGACTTTGCTCAAGCAGGGACGGGCCTTCGGACTCGGTGTGGTTCTGGTCACGCAGAATCCCGTTGACCTTGACTATAAAGGTCTTTCCAACACAGGCACGTGGTTTATCGGACGATTGCAAACGGAACGCGATAAGGCACGTGTGCTGGAAGGCCTCGAAGGCATCGCAGCCGGCTCGGGGATGAAGTTTGATCGCCAGGAAATGGAACAAACACTTGCGGGACTCGGTAAGAGGATTTTTCTGCTGAACAATGTCCACGATGACGGCACCGAGGTTTTTGAAACTCGTTGGGCCATGTCTTACCTGCGAGGACCGTTGACTCGTAACCAGATTAAGACATTAATGACTCCTCTAAAGGGCCAGGCCCAGGGCGTCTCGCCAGAACAAGCCCCCGCACCAGTTGCAAGCGCTTCTACTGCGGCTACTAGCTCCGTTGGCGCGGCTGCGCCATTGGCTGCGAATCAAGTGATTACAAACCGGCAGCCCGTATTGCCGCCTGAGGTGCCGCAATATTTTGTTCCCATACGGAGCGAAGTAGATGGTGCAACGTTAATCTATCAGCCGATGCTGATGGGCGCCGCGGAAATACGTTTCAGCGATAAACGAGTTGATCTGACGAGAGACATTAGCGTTCTGGCGCCCATCGTTAATGGTGTTGTGGCGGTAGATTGGGACAGCAGCGTAGCCGTTGATCTCCCGATTGCAGATCTGGAACCATCGGCGCCGGAGAATGCACAGTTTTCCGAACTCCCCGCCAAAGCCGGAAAATTCAAAAGCTATGGCACATGGCAAAAGGATCTTGCCGCCTGGCTGTATCGTAATCAGAAACTTGAACTATTGAAGAGCTCCAGTTTGGGCCAGGCTTCAAATCCCGACGAGTCGGAACGCGATTTTCGTCTGAGGCTGCAACAGGCGGCTCGGGAAAAACGCGATGCCGCAGTCGAGAAGCTCCGGCAAAAATACGCGCCGAAGATTGCTGCGCTCGAAGAGAAACGGCGTCGCGCGGAACAGACCGTGGAACGCGAAGCAGAGCAGGCTAAAGGGCAGAAAATGCAGACTGCGATCTCTTTCGGGGCAACTCTGCTCTCATCCTTTATGGGACGTAAATCGCTGGGCGTGGGGACGCTCGGTCGCGCAACCACTGCGGCGCGGGGTGTCGGTCGATCGATGAAGGAATCGGAGGACGTAGGTCGCGCACAGGAAACTCTGGCTGCGGTTGGGCAGCAACTCGCAGCTCTCGACGCCCAGTTCAAAGCGGAAACTGCCGCAATCGAACTGTCGTTTGACGCCCAAACGGAAGCGCTCGAAACCTTCACGTTGAAACCAAAGAAGGCAGACATTGCTGTGAAACATTTGAGTCTTGCGTGGGCGCCGTATTGGCAAGACAGCGAGGGAGAAGTAATACCAGGATGGCAATAGACTAAGGGGAAAATCGAAAATGGACGCCGAGGCTGCGAAGCGGCCGGACAGAGTATTAGCCCCACGCGCAGCGAAGCGGAGCGTGGGGAACCGTACATGAAAAAGCCCGAAGCCTGCGAAGTTGGCGACAGATCGTCCGCTCTCACGAAGACCTTCATGCCAGCCTGCTTAAAGCGAATTCTTGGGGTTGGGCTAATAGAGAAACAGCGGGACGCTTCGCCTGGTAAAGACGCTATGGAGCATTTAGGGTTACCAGTCGCAGGTAGAACGCGTAAGGAATTACATTCGCAATCAGGAAAAGCACCATAGCAAGATCTCATTTGAGGAAGTTTAAGGCGTTGCTACGCAGCCACGGCACCGACTTTGAAGAAGCTTATCTGTGGGGTTGATCTGCCGCCCAGCTTCGCAGGCTCCGATATTTTCATCTAACGTTTCCCCACGCTCCGCTTCGCTGCGCGTGGGGCTATTACTCTTCCGACTGCTTCGCAGGCTCGGCCGCCGCGCTCCCGGATAAACTCTCCGGCGTGATGGTTATGTGAAGGTGCTCGACTTCGGTTTGGCCAAGTTAACCGAACGTCCAGAAACTACCGACATGGAGGCGCCCACCCGGGCGCTGGTTAACACGAGTCCAGGGGCGGTAATGGGCACGGTTAACTACATGTCGCCCGAGCAAGCGAAGGGCCACGGAGTCGATGCGCGGACCGATATCTGGAGCCTGGGCGTTCTGCTCTACGAGATGATTACCGGCCGCGTGCCTTTTGAAGGTCCAACGCCCAGCCACGTTATCGTCGCCATTCTCGAGAAGGATCCGCCGCCGCTCGCGCGTTATTTGAACGACGTCCCGGAAGCGCTGGAGTGGATTGTCACGAAAGCACTGACGAAAGATCGCGACGACCGACTCGCGGAGGCGTCTCAAACATTTGGAGTCAAACCATCGACGGAGGCGCGCCCAGGCAGGTGACTAATTTCAAGTCGGATCTAATCTTCTCATTTGATCTTTCACCAGACGGAAAACAAATGGCGCTGTCGCGAGGAACAGTTTCCAACAATGTAGTGTTGATTCGTGAGGGGAAGTAGATCGCTCCGCGAGGTTCAAGCGTAGTCGATACGTCACCCGTTCAAAGTCGTTTCTCCTCGAGGACCAAACAATGAAGATTGCATTGAAGTATGGTTTGCTGATCACTGCCGTCGTAATCGGCTGGGTTGTAATTGTTCGGTTTGTTTTAGGAGTTGGTCCCGATTCGAAAGCAAACATGATCGCCCCAATCCTGTTTAACCTCACTGCTATCATCGCGATTGCTCTGGGGATGAGAGCCCGCAAAAACGAGTTGGGAGGCAATCTCTACTTTAAAGAGGGGTTGAAGACAGGCATGTCGATCGCACTCGCCTACGCTGTGTCAGCCTGTCTTTTCTTTGCGCTTCAGTACCTGGTAGCTGGGCCACAACTTCTGATGACTGAGGCAGGCGCCGAACCTGGCCCGCTCTGGCGCGTCGCTGTTTTCGCTTACGCCGGGCTGTTTTTTGGATCGCTTGTCTTCGGTCTCATCTACTCAACGATCATTGCATTCTTCATCGCCAAACGAATAGGACGAGAGGATTCGGAGATCATCTAGGCCGTGGTTGTCTTTGTCGGGGCGCCACTCCTTGGGCGCCCCGGCTCGCGGGGAAAGAAACGGCGTGCGCCGGTATGGTGGCTCTAACAGTCTGATCGCTTCGCGAAAGTTGCCGAAGGTCTCCCGTGTTGGCGACTTTTAGAGCAAAGCCATATTCTCCAAGGTTCCAAATCGTCCGAAGCAAAATCTGGCTTCATTGCGCGCGTCATAAGAGAGCCTAAGGAACCAGCACGACCTTTCCGATATTCTTTCGCGACTCTAAATACGAGTGTGCAGCACCCGTTTCTTCGAAGGAAAACGTCTTATCAACGTGTGGCCGAATCCAGCCTTCCTCCGTTCCTTGCAGGATCACCTCCACCCACTCAGTAACCTTTTCCGGTTCATGCCAGATGTGGCCCAGGTTTAGACCAAACACCCCACGGTTCTTGTTTAGTAGTCCCAGAGGATGAAACCTGGGCATCTGTAAAGCCGCCTTGACCAGCTTCAGCTTGCCTGCCAAACCATTAGCCGAGGCCGCGGAAACCCCGAACATACCCAGGCGCCCGGTGTGTCTTAGCGCCGCGTAACTCTTCTTCCAGTGCGCGCCGCCAATCGGATCGAGCACTAACTCAACGCCACGACCGCCGGTGAGTTGCATCAAGACCGGCAACCAATCCTGGTTGCGATAGTCGATTGCATGATCCAGGCCGCGTTCGCGCAGGAATTCGTGCTTTCCGGGACTTGCCGTGCCGTAAGTTATTGCTCCGATATGTTTCGCGA
>DASQKG010000496.1:0-25924 GCA_035630655.1 Pyrinomonadaceae bacterium | reverse complement strand
GTTGCGTCGCCATTCGCCAAACGCAAGCAGCGCAACTCCTTCAGAGTTGCGAAGAATCTCTTGGAACGTCTTGAACCCAGGGTTTCAAAGCCAACCCTGGGCTGGAATTCGCGAACGCTTTCAGCGTTATTGGTCGTACCTTCAGTTTTCACACAGCCTCTATCGCTTCCGGTTCTGATACCGCTCGCTGCCGCTCGCGAACCATCGCAGTTTTTGTAACCGTTGGCGCTGGCCCATGGAATGAGGTTACAGGTTTCAAGTTCTTAGCTTGCGTGCAGGGATGAAGTAGCTTGCGTGCCGCGGAAGAGCAACCTGAAGGTTGAACTCCGAACTACGCGCCCTGACTTTGGACCTTGGACCTTGGACTTTGGACTACGGTTACGCTTGCGGGTATGCAATCTCAGCGATGACCCAGCGGCCGTTTTCTTTTCTCCATTTGACGAATGTGAGGCTTGAAGCGTTAGAACCCGGTGGAACAAACGTCGCGGCTCCGATGTGCGCCCACATTTGACCGTCGCCGATGTTGTCAACAAAGGCATCCAGCCCATCGCAGCGTTTTAGATACGAACAATACCAATCACCTTTCCGCCTCAAGTCCTGCTCGAGTTCTGAATACGTCACGGCCACCCGCATCTCGTTCATCGGGTTATTGGCGTAGAAGAATCGGCTTCGCGAGAAGAGAGACAGAAATGCTGCAGCATCCGGCCTCCTGAAAGCAGCAATGAACTTTCGCATTGCTGTCTCTAAAGATGCGGCGTCCGCCGCTGACAGCTCTTTGTTGGCTGGAGGTTGTTCAGGCGGAGGGAGGACGATGAGGAGTGAATAGGTGGTGAGGCCGCGCTTGCCGCCTTCCGGCCGAGCGACAGACAACATGTAGTTGCCCGAGGCTGGCAATGTAGCTGACCACGTCATTCCTTCGCGCCGAAGCACCTGGGGGTTACTTTCAAAACAATGGGACGGCGTTGGCAGACCCAAGTGCTTCGCTTCAGGCTGCTTCGTGGCGAGGCAGCTCATCTTTAGGACGGAGGCGTGAGGACCGTGGACCTTGACGTAAGCTGAACCTGGCGGATCGGAAACTACCCGGACGATTAATTCCTGACCACCCAATGCCTCCAGTTCATAATCAATCTCCACCGAGTCCCGCACCTGGCCCCTGAAGACGGCCGAAGTGGCGCCTGGTTTGAACCGAACTCGCTGGCCTTCCGCCTTGCCGCCATGTTGGGCGATACAGACATCCGGCGCGATCAGGACGGCCCAGACGGCCACCAAAAGCATGATCTTATTCATCAGAATTGCTACTCGATTCCAGCCCGCGGTAGCGGGTGATAGCGTAAAGCCCGGGGTGTAGCGAAGCGGAACCCCAGGAACCGTCTGCTACGCATTCAATAAGCGTAAATTGTAAACGCCCGCCAGCCTGTTGAGATCGACGCGAACCTGCGCCCACGCGGCCTTCACTGGGCCACCGCGCCGCCAACGCCCTCTTCGAACGATCGCATTCACCTCGTCCGCTTCATTCATCACTCGCTGCACCTGCGCACGCGTCTCTTCCCACGTCTGCGCGCGGTCGAAGTCTGAGCGCAGTGTGTCAATCGCATTTTCCAATTCCTTGACCTGCTGGTTGATGTTGTCTTCGCGGTTGGTACCGTCCAAAGTACTGCGATCGAGTGAACGATCAACTACTTTGCGAAAATTATCGCTACGGTCTTCGACGCGTTTAATAATCTGCTCGACGTCGGCCTTGGTGTAGTGCTGACCGCGATGCGTGCCCTGGGCCTGCCCAGAACCAATCGAGAGCAGTCCAAGAGCTAATGTCGCAATTGCCATAGAAAAAGTTGTCGGGACTCTTTTCATCGTTTTCGCCTCCTGTTTTGGTGCGCAGTATCCGATGCTTCAGGCATGAAAGCAACACCATCCGCAGATTTCCCAGATAACCACCACGCTTCCCGTTTAGTTCGGGCACTCGTGTCTGCCGGGCGGAGAAGTCGGCTGTCTCAACGGACGACAGAACGATATGAATCTGCGAAGCAAACCGACGAAGTCTTGTTTTTGTGACAAGATTTCCTGCGTCATCGAGTGAAACCGTTCAACCAGCCGCGAAGCGGCGGCATTTAGTAGCCCCGTGCGTGAGCGCGGGGTCTGAAAAGGCTCTCAGAGCTTGAGCGCCGAAGGTGCGACACTTTGCGACACGCCCGAAGCGGGTGTCGGCCCTCCGGGCCTCGATGATCTTTTTCGTAGATGATCCACGCCCTTACGGACGTGGCTATTCAATGTCAGCCCTTCGGGCCTTTGGTTGCGGGCCTAGGCTGCGCTGCGAAATCTGCGGACAGTTCTTCTACTGAATGCGAACCCGCACCTTGTTGCTGGTTTGTCCGTGCAGAGTGATGCTCACCAGAACATCCGTGTTACTCGGCACGTCCGGCAGTCGGATCACGAGTTGGGTTATCGAATCAAATCCGGGGACCTTACCGGCGAATTCAACTGTGACTGGATGGATCACCTGGAGCGAATCCTCGGCGCGAGCAGTGATGGCTGAGGCGTTTTCGCCGGGATTCAGGTCGGCATCGTTGGCAAAAAGCATAAGGCGCGTGCGCCGGTCGGTGCTGAAGTTAAAGAACGTGTTGAGTGGAAACGGCCCGCTCATCATTGTCACCGAATCAAGGACAATGGCGAGGTCACTGTTCTGTTCCGTTAACAGGACAGGCACTGTGCTTGGGAATTGAACTCTGAAGACCGAACCCGATCCGATCGCCAGATAGTAGAGGCTGCCATCTGCGCTGACTTTCAAGTCGACAGGTGACGACACACCGGTCGCGAACCCTGATGCAGTGTTCGTTGCCGGGTCAAACACCCGAATCCATCCACTGCAAAGATCGGCGAAGAAATACTTGCCGGTGTAGCTGGCAGGGAACTGGTTTTGCCCTGGATTGTAAAAGGCCCCGCCCGCAATCGCGCACCCGGTAGTAGCGCTGTTGCCATGTCCATAGCTGAACAGTGGACTACGAAAGCCGGGATTACTTGTCACGCCTTCGGTATTGGGCCAACCATAATTTGAACCGGCGATACCGTCGTTAATTTCTTCCCAGGTGTTTTGTCCCACGTCGTTAATAAACATTCGTGTCGATCCAGGCTGAAACGCAAATGTAAATGGATTGCGCAGTCCCAGCGCCCAGATGCTGCGATTGAGGCCGGTTGCCGTATTGAAGAATGGATTGTCGGAAGGGATCGATCCATCTGAATTGATGCGAAGCATTTTGCCCAAGCGGTTGTTCAGGGTCTGCGAATTTGCTCCGTTCGCGTTGTCGCCCACCGCTACATAAAGTTTGCCGTCTGGTCCGAAGTGAATAGCGCCGCCGTTATGGTTTGTTGCCGCGCTCAGGTTTTCGAGATCGAGGATTGCAAATTCGCTGCCGGCAAGTGCGACATCGCCGTTGGCAGTAAAACGGCTGACGCGATTGTGTCGTGGCGTAGTGGTGGCCGTGTAATAGACGTAGATGAAATTGTTGGATTGAAAATTTGGATCAAAGGCGACCCCAAGAAGACCGCGCTCGCCGGACGCGTCGACCGTCAAAGACAAAAAAGGCGTCGGTACCAACGCGCCGTTTTTGATAACGCGCAACTGTCCACCCTGAAGGCAAACAAATATGCGGCCGTCGGGCGCAATCTCCATTGCGGTTGGACCCGGCAAACCACTGATCTGTGCTTCCGTGAAACCGGACGGAAGAGTGGCAGCTTCAGCGGATTGATAAGAAGCTAAAGCCAACAGAAAGATGACGAGACATAAACAAAAACGAACGAAGCGAGGTGCGCACAGCATTTGGGATAGTGCCTTTTGAATCAGATGTCCGGCGACAAGCGCTTTATCAGTGAGTCCACGGGGCCGTTCAATCAAAACCTGCCGGGAAAAATGGGGGCGAGTGAGAGTTTCTAATCCTGTCCGGGGTGATCGGGATTATACATCAGATGGCGAGGTGATTGAGATTGCAGCTTTAGTGATGGGCTTTCCACAAAAAGTCGGCGAAGCCGAATAAATCAGAACCGGAAGCGGTAGCGACCGGGTCGACACCTCATCTACGAAGGCGATGGTTGACAGTGAAACCCTTGGCTTTTTCTTACCAACGGTGACCCGGTCGCTACCCGCTTCCGGTTCTGATAACGCTTTCGCGAACCCCTCATTGGACTTTTTTGTGCAAAGCCGTGGGAAGACTATTTTGATGTCGACTGGGCTGGAAAAAGGTACTTGATAAAGCGTGAAGCACGACGTCCGAATGCCTCGTCATTATGTTTTGCGCCTTCTGCTTCAAAGTAGATTAAGTCAGAGTTCAAAACCCAGCCCTTTGCTTTGAGTGCGTCCCGCAATTGTTTGACGGGATGCGTTCCATAGACCAAACACGGTATTGCCGTCTTGCATGTAAAGCACCGGATATCGCTTCGTTGGATTAGCGTCATATCCCGGTGGCAGCCAAACAATTACATCGCGGTCTTTGGGCAGAAACTTTGAATGAAAACTCTTGTGCAGCCGATGGTCCTCGGTGAGGTAGCGTGTTTGGGCGGTCGCGGTATTTACGCCTGCACATAACAAGCCAGCCATCAGCAGTACACTTGAGATCTTCGTTATCACTATTTTCCTGAGGCTTCATCCAATCCGAATCGTTAGCATGGAGATCGATCCACCATCGAAGCCTTCAACTGGAAAACTCACGGGCTCATCGCCGCGTCGCTGCGCCATCACATAGATTAGCGGCAGATAGTGGTCGGGCGTAGGTGCGGAGAGTAAGGCATCGCGTCCCAAAGTCTCATAATTCACGAGGGGCGCATGGTTGCCGGCGAGCAGTAACTCACGGGCCAGTGTTTCGAATCGGACTGCCCAGTCGAAAGGCTCGACGTCATGCTTCCCCCACGCATAAGTATGCAGATTGTGGACAATGTTGCCGCTACCCATTATCAGCACGCCTTCGTCGCGCAAAGGTCTGAGCCGCTTCGCCAGCTCGTAATGAAACTCCGGAGGCCTGGTCTCATCGATACTAAGTTGGACGACCGGAATACCCGCTTCAGGGAAAACGTGACAAAGAACCGACCAGGTACCGTGATCGAGTCCCCAATTTTTCACATCAAGTTCGACGGACACAGGCGATAAAAGATCGCGCACGCGTGATGCGAGTTGCGGACTTCCAGGCGCGGGATACTGGACCTGATAAAGTGCTGCTGGAAAGCCGCCGAAGTCGTGAATGGTGCGAGGCGTGGCCATCGCAGTGACCGCGGTTGCCGGAAAATACCAGTGCGCGGAAACGCAGAGCACAGCCTTTGGTCGAGGAAGGGAATTGCCAATTGCTGACCACCCTTCGGTGTACACATTTCGCGACAACGCGTTCAAGGGGTTGCCGTGTCCAAAGAAAATTGCCGGCATTGGCTGGGTCATGGTTTTAGTAGGACAGACATTCTTGGCTGTCTGAGTCTCGTATCAATGGCCGTGATTTCCAGCTAATGTGAGACAGACAGGAATGTCTATCCTACTCAAGACTGACTAGCGTTTGTAAGAAGCTTCTCCCACTCCGGCCGCAACAACCCAAAGAAGAGCGCGTCCTGAATCTCGCCATTAACCTGCCAACGCTCGCGCAGGTAGCCCTCGCGCCGAAATCCCAACTTCTCAACCGTGCGAATGGAATTCATGTTGCGCGGATCGACATCGGCCTCGATTCGATGTAAATCCAGGCGATTGAAAGCGTAGTCAAGCAGCGCGTGAAGCGCTTCCTGCATGTAACCCTTTCCCCACTCGGCGCGGTCGAGACCATAACCCAGCTCGCACCGGCAATTGTCGAAATTCAGATTAAAGAGTGTAGTCGTCCCGATGATCTGGTCATCCGTCCGGCGAGCTATTCCCCACTTCATAGCTGACTGGCGCCGAAAGCCGTCCTGGATTTCATTCACCAACTGCACCGCTGCGTCCCGATCTTTCAGCGCCGGCGCACCCCAGTAACGCATGACTTCCGGATGAGAGAATATCCGGTAGAGGGCGTCGACATCGTTTTCAGTAACGCACCGAAGTCGGAGGCGATTGGTATCGATAATCGGCAGGGAATCCCAGTTCATATTTGATCAGACTATAACTTGAACAATCCTACGAGAATGAGCGGCGGCAGGAGGATTATCAGAAGGAGGACGATCCACAACAATACTTTCTTCATCAGTCGCTTTCCTTACTGGAGATAAACGAATGTCCGCCCGGCACTCTTGAACCTGTCCCGTCCTTCTTTATCCACGACGCGCCATCGTCCCGGCTGTGCGCTGCCTTGGTTTATTCCATACTCTTACCATCTGGGGCGGAGGTCAGAGTTCAAGCTTCAGCTTGCGTGCTCGTCGCCAAAGAGCAGGCTAAAGATGAACTCTAAACTACCAGCCTCTGGCCCAGATTTCATCTGCCACACCACGTCCAATAGAAGCCGGTAGACCATTCCACCCGGTTGGCTCTGAAGTTCATCTCGCCCTTGATGCTCCCAAGGTCTGAATGCAAGAACAGCCATGGCCCTTCAAGGTGTCCCTTTTCCTGTGAGCCATCTTCCGTGGTCATCGCAATTAGCCCGCGCGCGTCGTGACTCACCCTGCGGATCCGATTGCGGCTGCCGCCAAAGCACCAGTTGCCCTCGATCCGGCTGAGTGTCCACGAACCATCGTTGGTTCTCTGGTTCCGCCATGGACCACCGAGGAAATTATTCCAGCTGAGCTCCAACCAACCTGTCCCTCCATCGCCCGCAGAGTTGGTCCAAGAGTGTTGCAGCCTCTTACCCACCATCGTGCCGGTGACGTTTCCGGTGCGGCCGTCCGCGTAGCGGATAACTCCAGACACGCTTGAACCAGTTTGGGCGAATACAACTTCAGCGTCGCCAAAACCATTCCCAGTCGTCCACCATTTCCCCTCGATGTTGGCAGGAGCACCGGCGGTTCTCCCGGGACTTGCTTTGTTAACAGTGCTTTTCGTTGCCGCTGAAGTTCGGACTGCTTTAGCCGGCGTCCTGGCAGTCGGTTTTGTGGTCGGCCCGGTTGCCGCCGCAGCGCCTGAAGTAACTTTGCCCCCGGATGCCCCCGGTTGCGCCGATGCCTCTAACCCGAGCATCAAGCAAAGCACGGCGATAGTGGCAGTAAATCGAAAAGCGAATTGGCTGCTGAAATTGGTTACGAGCATATTATTTAAGAGGGGACGATATTACACTTGAAATTGATCGTCAACGACGCTAACAAACCGGACGCAGTTGAACGCAGGGTCTGAAGCGCCAAAGGCGCAAAATGTAATAGCCCAGGGCAACGCCCTGGGCGAATGGGTTAATTTCACCAAGCGCTGAAGGCGCGAAATAAAAGTGGGTCGGCCAAGCATTTCGCGCTTTCAGCGCTTCGAACGTCGACTGACCATCCTGGGCCGCTGGCCCAGGCTATTACATTTCGCGCCTTTGGCGCTGAGGTGTCATAACCACATGTGGTAAAGTACGCACCGTCCACAGCGGCTCCCCATCCCACCCAGTGATAACAGGAGAACGGCGATGAAATGTATGCGCCTGGCTGCGTTACAGCTGCTCACCTTGCCGGTGTTGGTCGTTGCCCAGTCAACCACTACTGCACAAAAATCTGTCCCGGGCCCGAATCCTGGGCGCGCAGAAGGGCAGAAGCCCAATCCTGCTGCGGCAAAAACCGCGAAAAAAGAGCTCGATCCGGAAGTTGCGCAGCGGCGTTCAATCGCTCTTGGCTCGCTCACCACTCTGGCAATTGAAGCTCGCAGCTACCAGGATGAAGCCTTGCGTGCACGCGTGCAGGCACGCATCGCGGATGCGCTTTGGGAGGTGGAGCCGGAAAACGCTCGCAATTTATTCCGTCGAGCCTGGGAAGCCGCCGAAGCGTTTGAGACGCAGCCTTCAAGCGCGGGCGCCGCTGTACCGGGACGAGTAAGCGCTAACCGCCCTCCTCCGTCGGGGCGAATACGCACGAACCTCCGCTCCGAAGTGTTGAAGCTGGCTGCGTCGCGTGACCATGCCCTCGGCGAAGAATTTCTCAAGCGAATGGCCGGCTCGGCGAAAGATGCAATGGCAGACTCGACCGGCGGCACTGCGCTTTCCGAGGTCGAGGTCCGCGACCGATTAAGACTGGCTGGGGAGTTTCTGGAAGCCGACAATGTCCCGCGCGCTCTTCAATTCGCGGATCCCGCGTTGGTTAAAATGACGAGGCCTACGATCAGCTTCCTGGTAAACCTGCGCGTGAAGAACGCTCCTGCGGCAGACCAGAGATTTGCAGCATTGCTGGGCCGTGTCTCCGCCTATCAGGATTCAGATGCAAACACGGTTTCGTTGTTGACCCGGTATGCGTTTACACCCTGGATCGATCTTGCGGTTTCCCCCGAAGGCATTCCTTCGGCTAACACAAACATCTCGCGTTCTGTCCCGAATATCGATGCCCCACTTCGCGCGGCCGTTCTTCGCGTCGCAGCCAACATACTGCTTCGGCCTTTTGCTCAATTGGACCAGTCTTCCGCAGGGCGTGCGGGCACATATTTCATGGCCGCTCGTTTACTTCCGCTCTTTCAACAACACGCGCCCGAGCTCGTGCCGGCGATCAACGCGCAACTTACGGCTCTGGGACCTGAAGCTGCCGAGGCGGCGCGTAGAGGAGGCGATCGTTCACTAACCAGGGGAATGACTCCGGAGACAGCCGGCACAAAGGTAACTGACGCATTGGAGGATCGATTGGAACGTGCGCGAAACGCGGATGAGCGTGATCAGGCGTATGCGTTTGCCGCAATGGATGCAGCGCGAGCAGGCGATCCTGCAGCGATCGACTACCTGAACAAGATTGAAGATCTGGAAACGCGCAAGGGTATTCGAAGCTTCGTTGATTACAGTCTTATTCAGGGATACCTGAGAAAGGAAAATGTCGACGACGCAATCAAGCTGGCTCGGAAGGCCGAGATCTCTCATACCTTTCGTTCGCGAGTGTTGATACAGGCGGCAGATCTCGTCGACAAAAGTGATCGTGTTCGGGCGGTTGAACTGCTTGAAGAGGCCCTTGCAGAAGCGCGACGAATTGATGCAAGCACTCCTGAACGTGCCTATGCGTTGGTGTCGTTGCTGGGCCATTTTGCCAAACTCAATCGCGTTCGGGCCTGGGAGTTGGTGGGAGAGACGGTGAAAGCGGGGAATGCCGCTCCAAACTTCACGGGCGAGAATGGAAATACGCGTTGGATATTGGAAGGGAAGTTTGGCGTGGTCATGGGTACAGAGTTGGCAGCTCCCACTGACCTCCCGGAGTCATTTGCCGTGCTGGCTCGGGACGACTTTTATCAGGCAATGGATGTCGGAAGAAATTTCATGGCCGATGCTCCGCGAGCACTGGTAGCGATTGCGATCGCGCGCGCGACGCTGGAAGAGAAGAACGTAACTGCGAACAGCAAGCCGTAACTTTCATGTCTGAAGCGTCCGCTGCGTTCTGAGAAAAGATCATACGATTATCTTTAACGAGCGGACCTTACCTCCATCAAACGTCGGACCACGCGGAGCGATCTCATTAGCACCGTGGCTTCAGCCCGGTGATCAAGGTCCGCTGAGGTCCTTTTTTAAACCGTTTCCAACGGTTTCTCCTGACCGAACAAACCGTTGAAACGGTTCCAGGACTTATCGTGCGTTTTCAATCACCGGGCTGAAGCCGCGGTGCTAATGAGATCGCTCCGCGATGCTTTTAGTCAGGAGCGAACAGCAACACTTCGTCACTAATTCTCCGGCTGTTGATCCTCTTCCGTAACTGTTCCCCTATCCCCCAGCGGAGTTGTAAGCGGAAGAATAAAACGCGCCGGCAGCAAACTCACTCGTTCCTTAGCCAGATCCACGTTAGGATCAATCATCAACTGCGGCTTGCGCCCATTTAACGAAGAAGTCACTTGCGCCCTGACTTCTACTCCCTCGTATCCCTCTCGTCGTTTTTGTTCAACCAGATAGTGTGCAAACTGAACAATCAGATCGGGCTTGGTTGCCATCTTACGGAGTTGCCAATCAGGCAGATAATTTGCGGGGTCAACTGTCCAGGATTGTCCACTCCGTGGATGTGTGACCGTAAAAATCGCTTTGCCTCTCTTGGTGCGCAGCTTCATGTGCCAGGAGAAGTTATGGCCTTCCTCGGTCCAACTTACGTTTCCCGGATAGAGGTAGTGGCGGAGTGGCAAAATAAAGTGTGCCGCCAGGTAAGCGGTCATTACCCAGACTATCGTTTTCTGCCGCGGCGAAAGTGGGCCACAATTTTCAACTTCTGGCGCTGGTTTTACCACCACAGGTTTTGGAGCTTCGTCATCGAGGCCCGAGTTGCCAGGAGATTTCACAGCGCGCACGAAACGTCTGAGCAGATCCGGAGGGAAGAAGATCAATGAAGCCGCCAGCATAAACCACGGAAAAATTCCGATGTTGAACATCACGGCATTCATCAGGTTAAAGAGTATCGCCGCGACGAAAGCAATTGGCCGGGTCCGCGGCCACAAGAAGAGAGGCACGACCAGCAAGTCAAGAAGGAGCCCGCCATATACGAAGCCATACACGACCCGCTCGTTTTGGATGATCGGCCCAAAAAGCGGAAGGTTGGTAAACGGACTCAACCAAGTCCGCATGGGTTCGCCGCCCCACAACCAGTCGCTGTTGAGCTTTGCAATACCTCCGAAGAAATAGGCGATACCTATCTGTAGGCGCAGTAACCACAGCGTCCATCCCTCGACTACATCGGAGCGAATCTTTGGCTGCAACAGCGCGTCCAGAGACACTGCGCGATTTGCCGGAAGAAAAATGAGCAGGAAACTAATTAGGCAAACGAGATAGAAGTGATTCAGGTAACGCGCCTGGTCCAGAAGGAAAACATAAGTGAAACCCAGAAAGAACACCGCGGCAGCGGCGCGGTAGCAAAAGCCGACGATGATACATGCGGCGGCGATGCCCAGCACGTAGAAGTGAAAGTACATGCCGCGCCCGGGCCAGGGCCGGACCCAACTAAACCCGTAGTAGGTGAAGTGCATTGCGGGCTCAATGTAATAACGCCGGATCCAGTCGTATTCGAAGAAACGCGTAACCTCCCACAGCATGATTGCGCCGAAGGCGATGCGGAAGTAAACGAGAAAGGAAATGTCTACAGGCTTGAAGAGAAGCGCACAGAGGCGTTGAAGAAAGGTAGTCCGCATTGAAGATTGGAATTGTATTTGAAAACGCGAAAGTTATTGTAACGCAGCAAAGAGCGGGGGCAAGCCCACCTTCCCAACCTCGAGATATTTGAATTTCCTCTTAAATTCCAAAAACCGCACATCGCAGAGAGTCAACTTTGAATAGCTCGAGGTTGGGAAGGTGGGCTTGCCCCCGCTCCGCCGTTCGCGTCCAGACCGCGCGCGCCGGCATCCTGTGTGGTCTATTTATGCCAGTGTCACCGGCAATTCCTCTACGCCTCGCACAATCAGGCTCTTTCGCCAGCGCAATTTTTCTGCCGGCTGGGCCAGCCGGAGCTCAGGAAAGCGACGAAACAGTGTCGTCAATGCGATTTTCCCTTCGAGCCGCGCCAGCGGCGCACCGATACAGAAATGCGCGCCTTGTCCGAAAGATAAATGTTTGTTTGGATCTCGCTTGATGTCGAACTTTTCAGGATCCGGGAATTGAGTTTCGTCGTGGTTTGCTGACCCGAGAATCCCGACAACTATGTCGCCACGAGCAATGGCTGAAGAATCAATCGCGACATCCTCAGACGCGAATCGCTGGCTCGCCAGATCCAGAGGACTCGTATATCGCAGTATTTCCTCGACCGCTGAACCTGTCAGTTCTGGATTTTGCTGAAACTGTTCCCGGGCCGCGGGATCCTCGATCAAAGTCAATGCCCCGTTGCTGATTAGGTTTACAGTGGTTTCATAACCGGCGATCAAAAGCAACGAGATCGTGCCTACGAGTTCGGCTTCATTAAGCCGGTCGCCCGCTTCTTCTGCCTGGACCAAGGCCGTAATCAGGTCGTCGCGGGGTTCCAAACGACGTTCGGCAATCAACTTGCGAATACGTCTCATGAGCAGTCGTTGATCAGGCAACGAGCGCACGACTCCCGAGAAACTGGCGGCCGAAAGACTACTACGCGACAAATTGTGCAAACGCTGACGCTCACCGGGCGGAATTCCGAGCAGTTCAGAAATCACCGTGAGAGGAAGCGGCAGTGCATAACCGCCCATTAGGTCCGCGGGGCTATTGGTCTCGAGTTGATCAAGTAATTCGTCACATCGTTTCTGAATGTCCTCGCGTAAGCGTTCCATCAAATGTGGCGCGAAGGCCTTATGCACGAGAGTGCGTAGTCGCGTGTGCTCCGGGCCATCCATATTTAGCATGTGGCGAGTCATCGCTCCGGAAAAACGATGAAGCCATTTGGTCGTAGGCCACCAGTCTTTTACGAAGCGCTCATCCTTTAACATGGCCAGGACGTCTGCGTACCGGGACAGCAGCCAGGTTGTCTTGCCCAGGAATGTCGTGCGATATATCGGAGATTCGGCGCGGAGCCGCGCGTAAAACGGATAAGGGTCAGCTTTGAATTCGGGGCGGGCGAGCTCGGCGATTTTGATCTGCATCCTGGTAACGCGACGAAGAGCGGGGGCAAGCCCAGGTCCCCAGCGGGGCAGCCCCGCTGGGGTGCTAATCCCACCTTCCCAACCTCGAACCATTCAAAGTTAACCCTGCGACCCTGCACTTTGGATTTCAGAGGCAGCTTAAACTACCTCGAGGTTGGGAAGGTGGGCATGCCCCCGCTCCGTGCTTAGCCTTCTCGGTCCAATGTCCCTAGCTATTATCGTTTGCTTGAAACGTAAAGCCACCTACGATGGTGCCGTCGCTGGTTGACTGGATTATTGAACCGCTACGATTTCGAGGCGACTCCGAATTTAGCAGAACGACGATCGGCTGAGGCGTTTTACCTTTCAGTGTCACATTCTCCAGCCACACTCCATCGCTGGTCGCGAAGGCAGTTTTCGTGTCAAGCAGCTTCTTTAGCTCAGGTGTTTCGAGCATCAATCGCGCCAATTCATCTTTGTCGGCGTTGCTCAATTTTACCTGCTTCACCCTGGCCTTCTTCGCAAGCGCCGAGAGCGGCTTACTTAAAACTACGGATCGAATCATCGAAGTAGCGGCGCGATCTGTTGCGAGGGAAAACTCTGTGGAGTTCGCGGTACGGCCCACATCGAGTCTTAATGAACGCACAGCCGGTCCGGCTATGGGCGACGGATTTACTATCACCATATTCTTTAGTCCACACTTCTTGTTGTCCTTTACCAGCGCCGCGATGTTCAGTTCAGAAGTGGAAAGAGAATCATTGTCGGCCGTGATGATGGCCAACAAACTGATGTTGTTGGGCGCCGTGGGTGGCACCGTCCAATCAAACGCCACAATCTTTGCGCTGCCGCCGTCAACCGACTCGACAATCCTGTGTGGACCAATTTGCTTCCATGGAGAATTGTTCGGCAACACGTTATTCGGAAAGCCATTCCAGAAACTCGTGGGCAGGTTTGGCAAGGCCACTGCCGCCTCTGCAAAGAAGATTTTTACGGCCACGTTCGCAGCTGGATTAATTCCACGGTTGTGCAACTGAACGAAGACGCGGACAGTTCGGTTGCGCTGCGGATTCTCATGTTTGAGTCCGGATGCGAAAACGCCATGGTCGTCTTCAAAGAATTGAAAGTCGACATCACTCGCCAGTGGGGTTTGAAATGATGGGGAGTCGACCTTGATATCCTGACACTGCCACCAGAATGTTTGCGAACCAAAGCTAAATGGATCCGGAACGCCTGATGCCGACGGCGAACTTCTCCCCGAATCTACCGTGCTGTCGCGCAGGTAAATATCGACACTTGGCATCATCGCCTGGTCGATTGCAATTTCCCATACGCCTCGGCTCTGAGTTGCCGCGCGCAGAAGCCTGGAACGCGGATGAAACGCGAGGTCTTTTACCAACACGTTGGGCAGCTTGTTATTAAATGAGGTCCAGACCGCGCCTGCATTTGTCGAGCGATAGACGCCCACATCGGCAGCGACGTAAACCGTATCGGGATTAAGTGGATCAATCTCGACCGAGTTGAGGGCAATATCGGGCAAGCCGTTGGTGACATCCTGCCAACTTGCCCCGGCATTGTCGGATCGGAAAACAGCGCCGCCTACGCCGGCACCGACGCTGGAATAAGTGATCCAAAGCCTGTTGGGATTTGTCTGATCGACGAGTACGTCGCTGACGAAGCCCGCCGATGGCCGTCCCAGGGAAACCGGAGTGGACCAGGTTGTCCCTACCAAATCGAGCCGGTATACGCGGCCGCTGTCCGTGCCGACGTAAATACGGGACGGATTTGGGACCACCATGGAGGAGGCAAGTCCGGCAACAGCCGGCAGCGCCACCGATCTCCAGTTTGTCCCGCCATCTGCTGAGATATAAACCTTCCGGCCTGCCTGGACCACGGTGCGGCCACAAACTTCGACCGGCGGATAAAACAACGATCCATCCGGATAATTGTCAGCGTTAGGAACGTTTGGGCCTACCCAGGTCCATGTGCCCCATCCTCCACCGCGGGTCGAACGCTGCATTCCCATTCCATAAAACGTGCTGTAGCACGTGTAGGGATTAGTTGCGTTTGTGCCGCAGTCGCCTCCGTCACCATCTTCCACGTGATACCAAACTTCCTCGCCTTCGTACCGGACAGTGCCGTTGTCCTGCGTGCCGCCAATTAACCAATTTTCAAATTGAGGATGTTGTGCCAGGAATTCAAACTCGGTGATGTTGAGTCCTTTGTTGAGTGGCTGCCAGGTGATGCCGGCATCAGGCGAACGATAAATGCCACCGTCGTTTCCTACATAGACGGTGCTTGGATCAGTCGGGCTGAAAGCTATAGCGTGTTGATCCGGATGGACAGAGTCTCCGGAAATTTTTGCACCGATGTTGGTCCAGGCCCATGTACCGCTTGCCGAGCGGATACCCCTGTGAACATTGATCGCTCCAACATATAAAACGTCAGGATTGTTTGGTGCTACGCCTAGGAACCAGTCGTACCACGCCTGGCTGGTTTGGACGTCGGGCGGTGGGGTGGCCGGCGTGAATGGTCCACCAAAAACGTTGCGGCGCCATAGAGAAGGCTTCGGCATTGTGGAGCCAGGATCGCCCGGATCTGCGACCTGTGGATTACCCGCCGCCCAAACATATACGACATTCCCGTCAGACGGAGCGTGACATACTTCGATTCGGTCGCGCTGGCTGGATGCGCCGGGAAGAGAAACCGGGCTCCAGGACGTACCACCATTCGTCGATCGAAAAAGGCCGTCTTTGCAGGCCGCGAAGATTTCCTTAGTGGAACCCGGATCAGCCGAGTTTGCCGGGTGTATGGAGAGATCCCAGGTTACTTGAGCACGTCGCTGCGTCCAGGCGGCGCCGCCGTTTGTCGATTCAAAGAGACCGGCGGTAGTCGCGGCCAGGATATGGTTGCCATTCAGCGGGTCGACCACCAGCTCATAAAACCCGATTCCTTCAAAAGGCTCCCGCGCGTGCAGGCTCCAGGTTGTGCCGCCGTCGGTCGATTTTAGAATCCCCACGCCGAGCGCTGACACTGAATCGCCTTCGCCGGTTCCGACATAAACGATCAGAGGATTGGTTGGATCGAAAGCAATGGCGCCGGTAGACATCGAAGGTTGATCGTCTGTTCGCGGGTGCCAGGTCTTGCCGGTGTCCTTCGTTTCCCAAACACCGCCGCCTCCTGAGCCGATCAGAATGTGACTGGCGTTCCCCGGATCGACGGCAATCGTCACAATTCTTCCGGCAACCGGAGGTCTGCTGCCGGCGCCCCTGCCGTAGCTCTGTCCATGCGGAATGCTGAAAGGACCAATCGGCCGCCATCCTTGCTCGACCGGACTGGCCGGCGCCGTGATGTCAAGATCTCTCTTGTGGACAAATGCGCGCAGGTAGGGAGACGCAGAATCGGCATTTGGCCCACGCGAGCGTGAACGCGCTGAACGTGTCATGACCGCAGAACGACTGCGCAATTTTGCTGAAGGCTTGTCAGGCTTTTTCCTCTTGACGTCGGTCTCCTCGATTTCACGCTGCTGTTCAAAGAGGTGAAGACGCGCACGGGCTTTGCCGCCAGGTACACGTGGTAGACGAGGACGGGCCGACCTTGCTTTGGCGCTGGTTTTTGCCTGGCCGGGTTTCAGTCCACGGGTGGCAACGCCTCTGGATCTTGTAGCGCCCCCACGGGCAGTAGATGAATCAGATGCGGTTCGGTCATCACTAAATGGATCTCTCATGTCAGCTTCCTTCTTTCGGGCAGGTTGTTAAAAGAGAGGACTGAACTCAGGCATCGGCGAGGAGGTGTTTATTTCTTAGAGGCTCGCCCGCGTTTAGCCTTGTCCTTTCCCGACTTCTCACTTGCGGGATTTGAAAGTTCCGTCTTCTCCAGGCCACGCTCTTTTTGAAACTGGCGCAAACGTCCCATCGCACCGCCACCACGCGTTTGTCGTTCGGCTGGTTTGCCTTTGTCTTCGAGTTCTTGCTGTTTTTTTTTCGGTAATTTCATTGTGTCACCTCAATCATGTTTGAGCTTAGAAGGGTACTGCGCAACGGCTCTTGCTGCACCGCACTATTCGTCGGATTGCTGTACTGCCAAACAACGGCGCTCGGCATTGCTGGAAAGCGAGGATAGTTGAGGCCGGAAAACTTAGAGCGCGTGTGGACGACGCCGCTTAAGGATTAATTGTCGCGCTCTCTGTTTCTTCGGTGGTCAGTTTACCAACAGAGATTGCAAAAGCACAGCAGTTCCTATCACAAAGACGGTTCCATTTTCTGTAGGGGACGCCCCTACAGTTTTGTAACGCTACGGCGATCCGACGTGTGAACCATGCCATGCGACCGCGAGCCACTTGCCCTGGCGACGAACGTACACCTTCGTGAAGCGCCAATCGTCTTCGAATTCTTTACTGTTGGCATCGCGTATACGCACCAGTTGGCCGGTTACTACTGCCGAGTCGCCGTAGACGCGAATGCGAAGGTCGGATGTTTTGTAAATGTCAAATTTCATCTTGCCGGATTTCCAGACGGCTAAAGATTCTTCTTTGTTCATCACCGCCATGTCGGGCACTGTGACGAAGAGATCCTCGGCCCACAACTTATCGAGCGTTGGGGCGTCTCCTCGCAAGTGGGCCTCGTTCCAGACAGACTCGAGGCGGGTTAGTTCCTTGATGTCGCGTGACTCGCGTGTTTCGCGAGCCGGCTTTTGAGAAACACCAGGCAACAGGGAAATAAGGATGAGGCACTTGAAGAATAAGATCATCAGATACTCAGAAGTCAGAGGTCAGACGTAAAAACTTTACCTCCCGTTTAGAGTGGGCACTTGTACCCTCGCCGAGCGGACAAGTCCGCACTCTAAACGAATCAGATCGTGCGGACAAGTCCGCTCCTCTCTGTTCGTGTCGTTTCGTGTGATTCGTGGATCGTACGCCGTGCCGATAGTAATCGACTACCTCGCATACAAATCGATCACGCGTTCGATTCCACGTTGGCAAATCTTACAAAAGTAGTCGGTGCGCGAAAACATAATGCAGTCTACCTGCGGCCGGTAATATCCCTTGGATTCATAGTTTGCACCTTCAAAGGCTCCCACGTGTCCCCAGTGTTTTTCGCGCTGAAACATCGCCTGCTCAAACTTCAGGTTCTCGCGAAAGAGCGCCTCCATCTCACTTTCGGGGCGGTTATCTTTTCTGATTTGAGTGCGTCTTTTCTGATACTCGCGGGACGCTTGCTCGTAGGCTTCCTTGTTCCAGGGAGTGGGAATCGGCGTGCCCGGTGTAACCAGGTCCTGCCATTTGACCCTCGGGGGATTCAGCAACGCTGTCACATTCGGCTCCCACGGTTCGACGCGGTTTGTTGCCGGCGCAGGCGCATAGGCAACTGGCGAGGTGTAATACTCGTCGGCGAGCGCCGCGAAGTGATGGCCAAACTCATGAACGAAAACATAATTCGCAAAACCATTGTCAGCAGCGACGGTGCTGTAGAGATTGAAAATCCCGCCGCCGCCGTAGGTGCGGTTGTTGGCGAGTATCTCGATGAATTCGTAAGGCGCAAACTGCGCAACATTGCGAAGCGCATGATTGTCGAAAGTCAAAACATAACGTTCTGAGCCAAACGCGTCATAGGTGGAACCAACCGGCGAGTCGCGATAGACGCCGGTCGACGGCCGCGAGATGCCGCTCTCAAATGCGGGCGGGCACAGGCCCCAGACGTTGAAATTGTTCCGATGCTCTTTAAAGGGCGAGGTGGAAAATAACACCTGCGTTAGCCGGCGGGCGTCTCTTTCAAACTTCGGAAGCTCACGAGCGGTGTACCCATCGCCTATGATCAGGAAATCAACTTTGGTCGACGGGTCGCCCATACGTTGAATGGGAATCAGGCGGGCCGGTGATTTTGATCTCGCGCGGCCGATGAAGATGTCTTTGGGGTCAACCTTGATCGTCCAGATATTGGTCCAGTCGTTCTTTGCGTCGCGCTTTTTGAGAACAACTTCAACCGGCGCAGTGGGAGCAGGAAAGCGAAGCGACTCGCTGAAGGTGCGCATGATCGCATTGGCTTCATCTGTGGTTTCCCACTCGCCATAGATAGACGCAAAGCCGCGCGAGTAAATGACCCGTTTCGTCTTCTGATCCCGAACTTCGAAAAAATATTTGCCGAGGTTGGTTTTGTCGAGCGTCTTCGACATGTCGCCCGGCCACGGCAGCGGTTCAATCAGAATGCGATCGAGACTGAAGTGTTCCTGCTTCGCGTTGCCGGTATGGTAATAATCCAGACGCATCGTCTGCGGCGCGGCAAAGGCAGTTGAGCAGAACAGAAGGCCCAGGAGAACTGCTAGATGGAATCTTTTCATGAGGGGGATTGTAAGCGAAGGTGTATCTAATCGTCAGCAGTGGAGGCCGCTCATAAGCACGGCCGAGCGCTTCCGCGTCATCAGCCCTCCAGCTGAGGGCCTCCGAACCCAATGGCAAATGAGAACTGACAAATGACAAATGACAAATCTTGTTTGTTCCCTGTTAGGCCCACGGATCATACGTCCCGACGTTCCAGATGTGTCCTTCCAAATCGCGGCAGCTAAACCCACGGCCGCCGTAGTCTTCATCCTTTGCCTCGATCGTGATCTCGCCGCCCGCTGCCTTCACTTTCTCATAGATAGCGTCCGCGTCATTCACGACAAGATACGGACTCTGCGTTTCCGCTCCACCAATCTCATCAGGCTGTTTTAGCAACTTGCCATACTCGCTTTCGCGGAGTGAGCCCAGCATGATCATTCCGTTACCTAAGCTGAGTTGCGCATGCGCAATACCACCCTGTTCGTCGGGAACCACCAAATGTTTTTCGAAACCCAGGGTATCGCAGAGCCATTCAATCGCCGCCGGTGCATCGCGATAACGCATCGCGGGAATCACAGTGGCTTTGGTGTTCTTCGCCGTACTCATAAGATTTTCCTTTCTTAATTTAGACATGGCGATCAGCCGGCAGGCTGTTCAAGCTTCCGAACTCCCGGTCATCGTGACTCGCTTGCAGAACCAGAAAGAAGAAGGGCTACGCCGATCACAACCAGGATAATTCCGATCCATTGCGCCAAACTCGGTCGCTCGCCAAGGAGTGCATAACTGAGCAACACGGCAACAATCGGATACGTGGCCGTGAGCGGCACCACAATCGCGACCCGCGCCTCGGAGAGCGCGAAATAGTAGAAGAGCAAACCTACAGCCAGACCAAATCCCGAGAGGACTCCGTAAACGTTGAAGCTGGATTGTAGTGCTGGAGCGTTTGCCCGGGTAGCCATTGTCAGAAAAATCGGAAAAGCGATGACTGCGCTGATTAATGTCTCGGCGAACAGGATTGAGATCGGCGCCATTTTCCTTTCCAGCGCGAGCTTCCCAAAGAAGCCCCAGAGCCCCCACATCACGATCGCCAAAAAAGAAAACAATAGAACTCGGTGGTCGCTGTTCATTTGTCAGTTGAGGGTTTCGGTTTGCGCGATTGGCTCTGACGTTCGATTTACGCGGTCTCCCTCGGGATTGGAGGGTCCCAAAACCGTCTTTTGCTTTAACAACTCCTCAGCTTTCTTCAGACGCTCAGCGACGCGAGCCTCATCGGCGCCGGCCATTTTGGCCAACACCCACATAGCGTAAACCACGCCGCCAATTTCATCCGGCGAGGTGAAATAGCCGTACATTATGTTGGATGTGGGATTAACGGTAAGAACGAAAACGCCCTCCATATCGTTTGACTCTTCGCGAGATTTCCACTTCCCGATAATCTGTCTCTCCAAAGCCAAATGGCCAAAGGCTGTGTAGTAGTCTTGGAGTGAGCTCGTCTTAGTGACAAACGACAGCCCGTTACGGCCAGGTCTTATCTCGAGTATTTCCTCGACCATCGGACTTCCTTCCTCGAAAGTCAGCGGATAAACCGATCTCCAATCTCCTACAAGATGGGGGAAGCGGGCGGCAGTGATTGCCTCGCTGATCTTGCGGCAGGACGTTCGCACGGCGGACTCACCTTCAGCAATCCTACTTCCGTCGAAGCCGGCAAGCGTAATCCCGGCGAGGTCGGAGGGTATCTTCAGAGGCACAGCCTCATCGTAGACGAGGAAAACCCGTTCGCGACCCAGGACCCCCATGAAGAGACCGCTTTCAAAAAGGACATTATCGCGCGGCGAGTGCTTAGTCTCGTCCTTGCTCGCCGTCATGTCGTCGGCTGCAAGCACAAAGACTGCAAAGTCGTACTCTTCCAGCTGCTTCAGTAGTGTCTCGAGATTGCCTCGATTCAGCCCGAAGACATCTTCATCCCAGACTTTTACGTGTGCACAGTCTTCCAACGCTTCGGCAATTAGTTTCGCGACCCGCAGGTTCTTCTGCGAGGAGCCAATGAACAACTTCGGTTTTGCCATGAATAACCTCCTGGAGTAGCGCCACTTCTTAAAGGCAGCTACGGGCCCCATTTAGTGGCGGCAACACTACTGTTCTAACCCATGGTTTTGAGGAAGTGATTGCGTTCCGCCATACCGGCTGGAGAACCGCTCATTCAGTAAAGGTTTTGAGCGACAGCACGATATTCTCGCGTACAAAAGATGTCAATAGTTGAACCTGAACTTGCCGACAATGAAGAGCGTTTGGGCGCCTTCTAGCAGTGCGGCGGCCCGGCGCCGCTTTGGTCCGCGGCGGCCTGGCGCCGACTCGTTGCGCAACTCAACTCACTAGGCTTGAGGTATCTCGAGGTTGGACCAAAGCGGCGCCGGGCCGCACTCCAAAGACACAATGCTCGGGATATTATTTTTTCGCGATTGAAGTGGTTTGCCACGCGACCAGTTGCCAACGTCCACCCAGCTTCGAATAGGTCCTGGTGAATCGTTCCTGATCGACCGTGGCCGGACCTTGAGCCTGCGGTGACGAGGTTTGATATTCCATGAACTGGTAGCGAATGGTCATACGCCCGGATACTATCGCACAGTCTCCGTAAACACGGACAGTCAACTCGTCGACAGTCTTTTCCGGCCCGACTGTTACTGCGCCAGGCTTGCTGCTGACCGCGCGCGCGAGTGCGAGCACATCTGGCTTCTTCTTAACACCGCCTCGAGCATCTATCTCGAAATAGTCCGGAGCCAGAAGGCGCTCGAGCGTGACGGCGTCGCCTTTCGCTAAAGCGACTTCGAGTTCCCGTTCGAGGTTTTTTATTGGCAACTCGCTCTTGTTCCCTTGTTCCTGTGCATAACAGGCAGATAACGTTAAGACCAAACCCAATACGGCGAATACCACTTTGCTCGTCATTGAAAGAACTCCTGTTAGCTTTGATTCACAGTAGAGTACTTGGCCCTGTCTGCGGACGTAAAGCCGGCATGCTATACTCAATCGCTTGTTTAGCCCCTTCAATTGCTGCTGAAAAGCAGTTCGATGACCATCAGTTCTCGGGAGAGTTGAGTAATAACCCAAGGTGAGTAATGTCCTGGAGATCATTCCGCTCGGCGGTATCGGCGAGTTTGGAATGAATTGCATGGCTGTGCGTTATGAGGATGAGATGCTGATCCTCGACGCGGGCATGGGCTTTCCCGAAGAGAGCGCCTATGGCGTGGACGTCTGCATTCCGAATTTTGATTTCCTCGAAGAATACCGTGACAACATCACGGCCATAGTCTTGACTCACGGACACGAGGACCATCTCGGTGCTCTGCCTTACCTGCTGAAAAAGTTTAACGTTCCTGTTTACTGTTCCCACTTTACCGCGGGCCTCGCCGAGAGCAAGCTCGATGAACATGACCTCGTCGAAAACACGCTGGTCCATAGAGTCGCTCCGCGCGACGTCGTCGAGCTCGGATACTTCAGCGTCGAGTTTATTCGCGTGTCGCACTCCCTGGTGGATTGTTTCTCTCTTGCGATCAAGACGCCGGTGGGAACGATTATCCACACCGGCGATTACAAGGTTGATGAAACGCCGGTTATTGGCGAGCCGATCGACTTACGTTCGTTTAGACGTTACGGGCAGGAAGGTGTCCTGGCGCTCCTGTCTGATTCGACAAATGCGACGGTTCCCGGCCGCACTCCTTCCGAAAGGGCCGTGATACCTGCATTCGAAGAGATATTTGCCGAGGCTCAAGGTCGCATCGTCGTTGCAGCTTTTGCCTCTTCGATCCATCGTCTGCAGATTGTGCTCGATGTCGCACAGCAGTTTAACCGGCGCGTTTGCGTGCTGGGCCGTTCGATGCATAAGAACGTAGAAGTGTCGGATCGATTAGGTTATCTCGATATTCCGGATGGCTTGCTGGTTTCGCTCAATGAAGCAAAACAGATGAGCGATCATGAGATTGTATTTCTGGTTACCGGATCCCAGGGCGAGTCGCGTGCAGCTCTTTCGCAGATGGCGAGCCAGAGTTACAAGGGGCTGATGATTGACGAAGGCGACACGGTGGTTCTTTCGGCGCGCATAATTCCGGGCAACGAGCGGTTGATTTCACGCATGATCGGGATGATCTATAAGCGCGGCGCCAACATCATCGAAGAAAAGCGCCGGTTGATTCACGTCAGCGGCCACGCCTCGCAGGAAGATATTCGCATCATGACGGAAGCGGTGCGCCCGAAATTTGTGGTTCCGATCCACGGCGAATACCGAATGCTGTTTCGTCACAAGGAATTTGTTAAGAACCACCTGGGCTACGCGGAAGAAAACATCATCCTGATTGAGAATGGCGACGTGCTGGAGCTTGATGGTGAACGCGCAACTGTAATTGAGAAACGCGACGTGCCCAGGATGTTCATCGACGACAGCGGTTTTGAGGAAATTACTGGTGAGACGGTGCGGCAAAGAAAGCAGATGGCCTACGAGGGTATCGTGACCTTGATAGTGACCATTGACGCTGAGACTGGGGAGCTGCAGTCGCCCCCCGAGATCGTTGCGCGCGGTGTCCGCGGTTTTGATTCCTCAAACGGCAACGTCAAGGACGCCCAGCGGGTTGTCACTGCTGCGCTCGCGGGGGCTTCGCGTAAAACCATTCAAGACGAGGGACTTTTGAAAGAACACCTGCGAGTGGAGCTGAAACGATTTATTCAAAAACTCACCGGCGCACGGCCTGTAATTATGCCGGTCGTGGTCCAGGTTTAGTTACTGACTTCATAGCAACCGCTCGTTGTACTAGTCGTGAGTGCTTAGTCCCAGATCCTCAAGAGTAAGCCAAACATTGTGAGCGATTGGACAGACAAAGTCGTGATGATCACGGGCGCGTCGTCAGGCATCGGGCGCGGGCTTGCGGTTGAGCTGAGCGCGCGAGGCGCAAAGGTGGGACTCGTGGCGCGACGTTCTGATGTTTTGGACGAGGTAGTTAAGGAAGTTCAATCCAAGGGTGGCGAGGCAGCGGCATTGCCGGCTGACGTCCGCAGCGCCGAATCAATTCGTGCAGCAGCGGACGTCTTGAGGGAGAAACTTGGGCCAATAGATGTTCTCATCGCCAACGCGGGAATTGGACCAACGCGCGACGCCGCGAGGTTTGACCCCAAAGAAGTCGCGGAGGTCATGAACATCAACGTCGTTGGCGCGAGCAACAGCGTGGCAGCAGTGCTGCCTGAAATGCTTGCGGCTGGACGGGGACAGCTGGTAGTGATGTCGAGCCTCGCGGCCTATCGAGGGTTGCCGAAATCGGCGGCTTACTGTGCGAGCAAAGCTGCCGTATCGTCCTTTTTTGAAAGTTTGCGGCTTGATCTGGAGCCAAAGGGGATTGACGTTTCCATTATTCACCCCGGATTTATTAAAACGCCGTTAACCGCTGGTCGGCACGCGCAGTTGCCATACCTTCAGGAGTTGGACGAAGCGGTAAAGAAGATCGTTGGGGCCATTGAGAAGCGACGAAAGACCTACTCGTTCCCATGGCAGCTGGCTACTATCGTACGAGCGGGAATGATCATGCCGATTTGGATGTACGATCGGATTTCGCGCAAGAATTCATTTAGGGAATAGAGGCCAGAGGCCAGAAGCCAGAGGTCAGGGTCAGAGGTCAGAAGTCAGAAGTCAGAGGTCAGTAGATCCGTCCAATTGTTGAAATATCTGATGCTGATGCGAACTGCGCTGATTACTGCCTACTGAACACTACTACTGAATCCTGACTTCTGACTTCTGACCCTGACCTCTGACTTCTGATAATGACCATCCTACAAGCCATCATCCTCGGCATCGTCCAGGGTTTAACCGAATTCATCCCAATCAGCTCAACCGCACATCTCGTCTTCGCCGCCCGCCTTGTCGGCTTGTTCGAAGGCGTTGACGCAACACTTAAAGCGGAACAAACCACCGCTACGATTGCTGTCATACAGCTTGGCACGCTCCTGGCCGTCCTGATCTATTTTGCCCGCGACATCATCAACATTACGCGCGCCTTTGTCCGCGATCACCTTGCATTGATTACGAGGAGGCCGGCCGCCGTTCAGGATGCGGCAAATCAGCCTACGAGCTCTCCTGGACGTTTCGGTCTTTCACAGGACGCCTGGCTAGGCTGGCTTGTAATCATTGGCTCAATTCCGGTGGCCGCGGTGGGACTGCTGTTCAAAAAACAGATCGAAGGAACATTCACCAAAAACCTTTGGGTGATCGCGACGATGATGATCGTGGTTGCGATTCTCTTAGCGATTGCAGAATGGGTCGGCAAGAGAAACCGAACCATGGACGATTTGGGAATCGGAGACGCTTTGGCAGTGGGCGGCGCTCAGGTGCTTGCTTTGATCCCAGGATCGAGCCGATCAGGCTCGACAATGATGGGCGGCTTGTTCGCAGGTCAAACGCGCGAAACGGCGGCGAGGTTTTCGTTTCTGCTTTCCATTCCCGCGATAGCTGCCAGCGGCGCCCTTGAGCTTAAGGAAGCGATTCATAAACTCCCAGACGGCACCTATCTGCCGCTAATCGTTGCGACGATCGTTTCGGGCGTGGTTGGTTATGCATCAATTTGGTTCTTGCTACGGTTTTTGAAAACGCATTCGACCGGAATCTTCATCGTCTACCGGCTGATTGTAGGCGCAGCTATTATCCTGGCGTTGACCGGCGGCTACATCTCAGCAAACGCGAGTTAGTGTGCGCGGTGGCCCAGTAAAGTCGCTGAAAACCGAACGTGAGACTTTTCAGAATTCAGGAGTGTTTTAGGTCGTATCTGTGTAGCAAACCGACAACTTCTAATTTTTTCAGCAAGGTTTTCGACTCGGCTTCCCCGTCCCGTAGGGACGCAATGTTTATAGAACGCGCGACTTCTAAAAGACTCCTCCTCGCTCCAGAGGAGCGAAACCTAAAGCGATGCCGCTTACCATTTGCCGGAAACATCGCGCTCCGCTGGAGCGCAGGTCTTGGATTCCTAGTTGAATCTATAAACATTCGGCTCCTCCGGAGCCAA
>DASQKG010000495.1:0-5239 GCA_035630655.1 Pyrinomonadaceae bacterium | reverse complement strand
GACGGGGACCGGAGACGCCCGACTGGGACAACTCAAACCAGATCGACCAAAGCGAGATCTAGCCGCAGATTAACGCGGATTTCGCGAATCTGAGTGATCCTCCCTCTAGGTTTTCTTTTCGGCTTGGATCTGCGTTTATCCGCGTAAATCTGCGGCTAATCTTACGTAAAATCGCGGATGTCTTTGAAAGGCGTTTCCGGATTATCGAAGTCGGGGCGGTAGTAAAATGAGGCGCCGTCGAATTCCTGTAGCCAGCCTTCTTTTATTCCTAATTCATCGAGCGCGTTGACGGCGCGCATCCATTCCGTTTCCGAAATGCGACGCGACAGCAAAACGAAGCGTTGGTTCGATGCGGCCTGGTGAGTCGGGTAATACTGGGCCATCAACGACACGGCCACGCGCGGGCTTAGGTCGTCTCTAATCCACTCGAGTGACTCGCGCACGCCGCCAATGTCGTTTGGCAATACCAGGAGTCGAATAATCAACCCACGTTTTACCAGACCATCATCGCCGTAAACCAATTCGTCCCCAACCTGCCGGAACATCTCCGCAATCGCCAGGCGCGAATACTCTTTGTAGCTTTTCACTTTTGAGTAAGTGTAACCCGCTTCATCTTCCGCATACTTAAGGTCCGGCAAATAGACGTCAACGAGCCCTTCGAGCAGGCGCAGCACCTCGACCGAATCATAGGCGTTGGTGTTGTAGACAATCGGCAGCCGCAAGCCTTGTTCAGCGGCAAGAAACACGCTGCGCGCCATTTGTGGCGCGAAGTGGGTCGGCGAAACGAAGTTGATGTTGTGACAACCTTTCGCTTGAAGCTCCAGCATTATTTCAGCAAGTCGCTCGTGAGTAATCTCGTTGGCAAGTTGCTGTTTGTGAGTTTGCGAGATCTGGTAGTTCTGGCAATAGACGCAACGGAGATTGCAATTGCCGAAAAAAATATTTCCGGCGCCGTGCTTGCCAACCAGAGCCGGCTCTTCTCCGTAGTGCGGCGTGTAGGACGAAACGATTGGGAGGCGGCCTGAGTAACACGCGGCGATCTCATTTCTAATTCGGTTGTTGAGACAATCGCGCGGGCAAACCGTGCAGCGTTCCAGCAAAGCCTCCAGTGCTTCCACACGCCGCAAGAGCTGGCCGGACTGGAGAAGCGGAACATAGGACGGTGCTTCCATTTGAAGTGTTACCTCTTACAGTGAACTGCTGGGCTATTTTCAGCCTTCCGCTAACGCGGACTGATGAAAACTACTCCTCATTTACTCATGTCGGCGGAAATGGATGAAATGTGGTTTGTGTTGTTCAACCACGTCTGCCGGCGCGACTCGCGTCGTTTGTCGCCAGATGAAGTCCATTTCCGCGTGGATTGTACTGAGTGCCAATCGCGCTTCAAAAATCAGAAGTATGCTGCCGTAAAACAAAAAGCAGGCCCCAGCGAGTCCGACACCCACAGCTACGACGTTATAGCGCGGATTACCCACGACCGCTACCACGCCAATAGCAACGCTCGTTGCCACAAACAGCCCCAGCGCGAGGTAAAAGGTGACCATCGAGCGTTGCAGAATCCGCGCGCGGCTGGTGAGTTTATCCATCTGGGCGAAGATGACGGCCTGCCGGTCTTTAGCGTTTACTGGATCGATCTCTTCCTTGGTCGCAAGTTCCTCAAGTTTGTCGGAGAGGGCACGCACCCTGTCCACAACGCGGCCGAGCCTGTGTGATGTGGAAAGAATCATGCTCCCGCAGGCGGAAATTAACACTGCGGGAGTAATCATTGCCGTTAACACAGCAACTGCTGACGACATCGGATCCATCTTATGTAAAAGCAAACTGTTCGTTTGCTGACCGTTCAACTCAATTCCGTCGGGTATCCACGTCGACGATCCGCAAACTGACCGTACATTTCAATTCCGCCTGGCTTCTAAGGTGACGTTCCGCAAACTAACAGTTTGCGTTACTTAAGCTCGCCGTCGCGTGCGACGTTTTGGCCTGGGCTTAGTCGGCGTCTTAGGCGCCGTCACCGCGTCTGCCTCCTTCTTCGGCTTCATCTGTTCTTTTATCAGCTCCACGAGCATCTGTTGCGGGAAGTCGGCCTTTAACATTATTTCATCACCTTCAGGGGTGATAACCAGGTTCTTAAGCATGGACTGTGCGGCCGGATCCTTAACTGTGCTGCCGGCGAATCCGAGCAGGCCGGTCAACAAGTTGCTCACGATTTTTGCCGTGTCAGGATTGTCTTCATTCATCGCACCGCGAAGCATAAAGTTGGTCGCATCCATTGTTACGGACGCATAGAAGTCGCCAATCTTGGTATCGCAGCGCGGCGTGCGCTCGGTCGCTTCCGTGCCCATCAGGCCAAAGCTTTTTCCAAACGAGTGCCAGGGTCGTCCGGCAACGCTGACGAGCGCGCTCGAGTCTCTCGCCAGCGAATTCAAGGTTTCTGCGCTGATGCGTTCCTTCCCATCCCCGGCGTCGATAGCAGCGCGCAAGTATCCAGGTGTGCCGGCGGCGACTGTGTTGCCATTAAGAGCGACGATCCCAACTTCAGAAAAACCACGCAGGAAAGGATTCTTTTCCGCTTCTTTGGCGATCGGGTCAATCGTCATTAAACCCAGAGTCTTTGCTCCATACGTCTCGTCGCGAAGTTTTCCTCCCGAAGCCATTCGTGCCAATGCGATCAACGACTCGGCATTGATGTCACCGCTGGCAACGAGCAAAGCCTCCGGTGGCTGGAACTTTAGTTCGGCAGTGGGTTTTCTGAAACGCACGGCCACCACAATGTACTGGACTGCTCTCGGATCGACGCCGAAGTTTTTCTTAGCTTCCTCGAAGTCCTTCAACATGCTCTCAACGTCTTTGGCAGGCATTACCTTCGGCACAACTTCGTTCAGAATGCGTTGCGGGTTCAGGTAAATGAGCATGTCCGCATCGGGCAAGTTTGACAGGGAAGTGATCGTGTTCTGATTCCCGGGTGTTGTGAGTGGAGCAGAAGCGGGCGTTAGCTGCGGGTTGCCGGTTTGATTCTGCGCCGGTGTTATTTCAAACGAGACTAACGACAGGAACAGAACCAGCACTGGAAAAAGGAAAAGTCTTCTCACGATTGGGAAACCTCCATACCGAGTTTTGCTTATCTTCACATAACTAGATTGCGTTAGTCAGCAGTTTAGATCCAACGAGGTGATCTAGACCCGACGAAGAGTGGGCTTGGTGAATTCGTTTGTGACATTGCCGGTGTTTAGGGTTGTAGCCGGTTCAAATAGCAGAACATGTGCTTCTTCATCGGCGACCGGGCGATGCTCCATCCCGCGTGGGACTACTATGAATTCGCCTTCTTCCAGCCAAACTTCCTGGTCTTCCGGCGTCGCGTCATCACGAAACTCCATGCGAAACCTTCCCTTCACGACCAGGAACATTTCGTCCTCATTTTCATGGTGATGCCATGAAAACGGACCCTCAAACTTAACGAGCTTCACGTATTGGCCATTTAGTTCAGCGGCAATGTGCGGGTCCCAATGATCGCGTACGTGCGAAAGCTTCTCGCTGATATTGATTTTATTTATCACTCGCTTGCTCCTATAACTGGGACCGCGGGCGTCTCGCCCGCCCCGATGGCCAGGACGCCGTCGGCATTTAGGGTATTCGACACCACAGGAACGGGCGGGACGCCCGCAGTCCCAGGTTGTTAATTACTGAAAGATCGCATCAAGCAACTTGGCCAGGCGAAAACCGGCTTTGGCGAGTTGCTGCCGCACAACTTCACGGTTAAGAGTGTCGTAATTGGCGGGGCGCGTAATGTCGTAGACAGTCTCGGTAACCGGCTGGCCGTTGTTCATCACCGGTTGCCCATCACGCGTTACAGGGACAACTCGCTTGCGGGAGATGCGCACTCCCCTGTACGTGTGATCTCGCGACTGTTGTAGTGAATCAGTTGCCCATTGCGCCGCCCAGGAGTTTAGCCGTCCGCGCGGATTCCAATTCGACCTCGGTCTCAACGTTTGTTGCAAAAACATACCCAGCTCATCAGATGTCTGTTTGTCCGTTGCCAGCATCAACGCAGTGACGAGGTCAAAATCCCAGAATGAATGCAAACGTTTTCGGTTGCCATCAATGACTAACTGATTGCCGCCGCGATCATGATCCAGACGCCTGCGCTTGATTGTTAATGGATCTCTCTCTATGACAATTGTGCTATTAGGGCCGCTTTCATCGACAAAGCCGGAGCCGACATGCAGCGGCTGATGCATGTCTCCTACCAGATGGACCAGGAGGCGGAGCGCGTTACGTTTGCTCAGCGGATGATTTGGATCAAGACGTCCTTGCAGCGTACGAATGCAGACGTTGATCATGTTAACAACGTCGTGCTCCACCGTGAAGCCGGTACAGGTTTGATAGCTCCGGCAATTCAAAGGCAAATCGTCAAAATGCCATTCTCGGTTCTTCTCGTTATGGGCCATGTCCTGGAGAAAGGCATTCGTATCCGGATCGGGATCGGTAGTGCCCATGCGCTCTTTGACGGTGTCGGCCCAGGTTGAAATGCTGGCCAGCGTTTCGCCCGGCTTGAGGATCGCGGCGATTTTTTGAGAGGTTCGAGGCTTAACCCGGAGAGAAGCAATCTTGCCGACGGTTTGATGGCCATCGCTGCCCCAGGCAAACGCGGAGTTTGAAGTTGCGAAAAAGATCAAGGCAATGAGCCAGATGGAAACGAGTCTCTGCATACTTTGTCGTTTCTCCTTAGAATGCTTTCCGGACAATGATTAGGATAGCGCGGGCCATTAGGTCATTACCACCTCGCGGTGTCCGACACACTTTAGGAAGCTCTGATCGAGTTGATCATCCAACTGATGCTGAACTTGATCAGAGCGGTCGCCGAACGGTGGCAGTTAGAGATATCCTTTAGATCGAACACAATCCAGTTAAGAGGGACCAACTTGCTGAACTTTGCAATGCAAACAGCCCGCGAGGCCGGCGGCATTCTTATCGACCGGTTGGGGCGCGCTCTCCAGGTCTCGAATAAGGGTGACATTGATCTGGTGACCGAAGCCGACCTGGCGTCGGAGAAGTTAATCATTGAAAGAATTAAATCTTATTACCCGCGCCACGCCGTGCTGGCCGAGGAGTCGGGAGCTAGTGACGCAAGCGAAAAAAGCGAGTGGAAGTGGATTATCGACCCGCTTGACGGTACGACCAATTATGCGCACGGCTATCCATGTTTCTGCGTCTCAATTGCGCTCGAACACAATGGCAAGAT
>DASQKG010000494.1:0-5290 GCA_035630655.1 Pyrinomonadaceae bacterium | reverse complement strand
GCCTTTGAACAACGCCGGCGCGACGAGTCGGGTTTCTTTACCAGCAACGTGGCCCAGGGCCTGGGCAGCAGCGTCACTATCGGCGCTCCGTTTCTGCCGTTTACCCAGACCTTCGCTAACATAACCGGACCACAGGCTTCTTATGTGACCGGTCTGCTCGGCACCGCAGGCGCGTTGATCGGCTCAGGCGTTCCGGCAAACATCGCCCAGGGTACGGCAATCGCGGGCGCGGCTGTTCAATATGCGGCGCTGGCGTCGAGCGGCGGCGTCACTGCCCTCACGGGTACCAATCCGTTGCGCAGCGTTGGCGGCGCGATACCGGCCGGCACCATAGTCGGGGGGCGGTTCTTCTTAACAGGTGCTCCGATTCCTGTTTCCGACATCGCTTTTAGACCGTTGAACAGCTTGTTGAAAATCTTCCCGGTCACGGACAGAACAACCTACAACTCTTTCCGTCTGGATCACCGCATCACCAACAGTCATCAGTTTAATCTCCGCCTTGGTTACAACCCCAGCACAATCAGCGGCATTCAGGTGGAATCGCAAAACCAGTCGCTGGGCCAGAACGATTTTTCGCGCACCGGTATTCAAACGCTGCGCGACTTTTCAGCGGTGGCTGCTTTGACCTCGACCTTGTCGAGCACAGTGGTTAATGAACTGCGGTTCAACTTTGGCGAGCGTCGCGCAACCTTCAAGTCGCAGAATGGCGAAGCCGTTGCTTTTAATATTTCCGATACGGCATTCATCGGTCGCGAATTGTTCTCGCCGGTTATTCGTACAGAAACGCGTTACCAGTGGACTGACAACATCAGCGTTCTTGCGGGTAATCACTCGTTCAAGTTTGGCGGCGACTTTGCTTTTGTCAGGATTCCTGAAGCCATATTCGAGTTGAATTTCGCCGGCTTGTTTAATTTTGGTGGTCTTTCCGCAACCACGCTGGCTGCGTTTCCCACGCTTCCCGGTGTGGGTGCCGCTCCTGACTTCACGCCGGTGCAACAGTATGGTCTGGGTTTCCCCGGCAGCTTCATTCAGGGTTACGGAAACCCTGTTAGTAAGATTGCCAATAAACCAATGGCCTTCTTTGCGCAGGACTCCTGGAAGATCAAACCCAACCTGACGCTCAACTATGGTGTGCGATATGACTATGAGTTAACAGACCAAATCGCACCGGTTGCCTTTAGGGATCCCCTGTCGGGTATCAACCTGACTGCCGCCGATATCCTGACGGCCCAGAACGTGCTCAACGTTCAGCAGGGATTCCCGCGTGATAAGAACAACATCGCGCCCCGGCTGGCGATTGCATGGGACCCACATAACAACGGGAAGACCGTTATCCGTGCGGCGTTTGGAATGTTTTACGACCACCCGCTGCTCGCCGCGGCCTTTAACTCAGACATTGGCGACGCTGCGCAGCAACAGCAGTCGACGCTGATCTCCGGAAGTCCCGCGCCCACTGCCTTATTGAACGCGGTTCAGGTCTTCCAGGGAACAGTTTGCACGGCGGCTTCCGCGAATCCGCTTTGCCCGCCCGGCTTTACCACTCCCGGCGCGGCTGCGAGTTCTCAATATCAGTTTGGGCGGCAACGGTTCAACGATCAAACCTTCCCCGGCTTCGGCACCTTGCTTCCGTTTACGCTTCCTGTAAGCAAGGATTTTGAGTATGCCTACGCCAACCAGGGTAACTTCACCATCGAGCGACAGATTACGAAGGACATGTCGCTGTCGGCGAGCTACTTGTACGTCGGTGCGCATCATCTGCCGTTGCCAATTGACGTGAATGTCATCAGGCAGGATCTGTTCGTCGCTAATTTCCGCCGCTTCGCGAATCGCGCGCCCACGAGTTTTGGCGAAGCTGTTTTGGCCGGCGCAACTGGAATTCCCACCACAGGCGCTCCCGGTTCGACTTTTACCAATCCCATTACCGGCGAAACCTTCGTATTGGTCATTCCCGGTCTGGTGGTCCAGGGACCGAGAGGTCGCGTGGTGTCTCCCGCGGCAGTCAACTTTTTCCGACCCAGCGGACCGAATTACTTCCTGACGCAATCCCTTGGTGTGCCGAAAGCTTTGTTTGACGCACAACTAGCCGGGTCGCTGGCGACGCCGACCAATGTTATCTCGCCGTTTGGCGACGTAAACGCTCAGTCGTCTATTGGTAACTCCGTTTACCACGGATTGAACCTGGATCTGAAGAAACGCTACTCGCGCAACCTCCAGTTTCTCGCTTCTTACACGTGGTCACATTCGATTGACGATTCATCCGACTTGCAGACGTTGCTCAAACCGCTCGACAGTCGAAACCTGAGACTCGATCGCGCCGATTCGCTTTTCGATCAACGGCATCGATTCGTTTTCAGCGGTCTAGTGACCTCTCCGGTTGAATGGCGATCTTCTGACAGCGGATTCCGCCGTTTCATGGCTGATTTTACTCTCGCTCCGATCTTCGAGGTCGCTTCGGGCCGTCCCTTCAACATTCTGTCCGCTGTGGATCAAAACTTCGATCTGCAGGGTTCGAATGAACGTCCGAGTGTGAGGGACGACGGTGTGCTGGTAATTCCGCCGCCCAATTCCAACGGATCGCTGGGGCGCAACATGGGAATAACTCACAGCTACATGTCACTGGATATGCGGTTGATGCGTTCAATCCGTTTTGGCGAGAAGACGCGCCTTGACTTAATCGCCGAGGGCTTCAATCTGTTCAACCGTTTCAATGAAGCAGCGGCGGCGCCGTTCTTTACCGCGGTTAATGATTTCGGCCAGCGCGCCAGTAACGGCCGCTTTTACAGCCGGCCGACTGCCTCTTACGACCCGAGACAGTTTCAGTTTGGCGTGAAGCTGAACTTCTGAGTGGCGCTTGAGCTGGTTTGGCTCGGAGTCACGAGATCAGACAGACAGGAATGTCTGTCCTGCTTAAGACAGGGGCACGGCGCAGGCCGCGCCCCTGATTTGCTTTGTCTGGCGGTGAGCCGCCAAGTTAGACTACATTGAAGACGGGCAAACTAATTTCAGTTCTGCGGCATCCGAAAACATGCCTTATTGCTGGATCTTATTACTTAGCTAAACAAACAAAAACCCTCTCCCCAGGGGAATTTACGAATGATCAACCGAAGTTTTAAAGTAACCCTTTCCATTGTCGCTCTGGTTTTCAGTCTAATCGGAGTCGCCGAAGCCCAATCAAGTCGACCGCGCCGCGTCAGGCAGGCGCAGCCGGCGACACCGGCCGAGGAGCCCCTCCTGCGCCCGGAGCCGACGCCGAATCCGACTGCTCGCAACAATTCCAATCGCCCCCTGATCGACGTTCAGCCAGTCAAACCGGTTGTAAACACAACCGCGACAGGCGACACGACTAACGCCTATAAGCTTCTACAGGAGAAAAAATTCGCTGAGGCCGCGAAGGAAGCGAAGGCCGTTGCGGCCCAGTTTCCCAATGACGCGGAAGCCTGGAAAATTGCCGGCTTTGCCGAGTTAAACCTCAAGCAGTACAACCTGGCGATCGAAGACCTTGAGAAGGCCTTCAATCTCCAGGAGGTTTCCAAGCGAGAAGATGTGAACACGGCCGATGCACTGGCCCAGGCGCTGGTGCTTTCCGAAAAGTTTGAGCGCGCCTTGCCCTTGCTGGTGAAGGCGACCACGCGTCCCGGCGCGCAACCGGATCCGTCGATGCTCTACTATCGAGGTCTGGCCGAATACAAGACGGGCAAACCGCTCGACGCCGAAAAAACCTTGAACGCGGTCGTAAAAGCCAATCCTAAAGATTCCTTGTCGCTCTTTTACCTGGGCCAGATCACCGTAGGGAAAAACGATCTCGATAACGCGATCTCGGCGCTTAATCGGGCGACGGTAATCGATCCTCGTTTCGGCGCTGCGTGGACGTTGCTGACCTCTGTCTATCTAAGACGCGCGGCTTTGAGCGACGACCCAGCTAAAGCGTCGGCTGATTATCTAAGCGCTGTTCGAGCAGGCGAAGGATTAATCAAAGTGCGGACGGATGCGGAAGCAGTCACGCTTTTCGGACAAGCGTTGATTGGTTCTGAACAATACGTGCGCGCGGCGGCTGCGTTGGAGCGCGCCACGCTTGCGCCTGATGCCAAGCCCGTAACGTTTTATTTGCTGGGGATCGCACAGTCACGCGCGAAGAATTTTCCTAAGGCCATCGCGGCGCTGCAAACCGCCGCACAGAAGTCTCCGGACGACGTCAACGTTTATCGAGAACTTGGTTATGCTTTAGAGGTAAGTAAGCAATACGCCAAAGCGTTGGCTGCTTACCAAAAAGGTTTGAGCCTCGCGCCGAACGATGCCGACTTCAAAGAAGCGGCTGAACGTGTCCGGCCATTCGCCAAGTAACGTGTAACGCAAACTGTTAGTTGCGGACCTGACGTTAATGAGATTTGCGGTGTCACCGCGAAGCAAACCTAAACAGTTTGGGTTACGAAGTATCGAAAGGATTTTTATGAAGCTGATTGCAACTCTATTTCTAACGCTGGCGATGGCGGTTGTTGTTTGCGCGCAACGCCCACGCGCAATTGATAACACTCCGGCGACTGACGCCACCAAAGCCACGCCTGCCCCTGCTCCGCAGACAATGAAGGCGAAATACGAAGGCGGCGTTTTTGGCTATAACAAAACCATGGAGGGCACATTGTCCTTCGACGATGCCAATCGGCGTTTGCTGTTTCGCAACAAGCACCAGAAGGAAATCTTATTTATCCCATACAGCGCCGTAACTTCGGCTTTCTCCGATACCCAGAAGCGGCAGCCGAAAGCGGCTACTATTGCAAGCGCGATTCCGATCATTTATGCGTTGCCGGCTCGTTTCATCAAAACGAAAGTGCGTTATTTGACGTTGCAATACAGCGATACTGATACGAATGTGTCAGGTATTACGAGTTTCCGACTGGCCAACAAGGATCTGGTCGACTCGGTGGTATACGCGCTCGCAAATAAGGCAGGACTATCACCGCGGGGCGAGATTTACGTCAGGAAAACTGATAGTGCCGAGGTCAAGAAATTGAACCCTTAAAGGTTGACTGAGGAGTTGCGGAAGTAAAGAGGCGGGCCTTGAAAGAGGCCCGCCTCTTTTTGTAAGTCTTTCATAACACTAAGCTCGTTGAAAGATGAAGAGGTCTACAGGTTCATAAACCGCCGCATCCTGGGGCTGTTGATCGATCCAGCGTTTGAACTCTTCGAGCCCATTATAAAACTCCTGGTCACTAATCGCGATCAGAGCAGATAATCCGCGCCGGCTGATTTTTTCAAAGTACTCCGCATACGACGCCGCAAACATTTGATCAAT
>DASQKG010000493.1:0-8816 GCA_035630655.1 Pyrinomonadaceae bacterium | reverse complement strand
ACCAGAAGCATCGCTGCAGAAGTACCAATGATTTTGTAGGGATGTCGCAGCGTCCAATTCAATATGCGTGCGTAATGGCGCTTCAGCCACGCCACGAGCCGTGAGTCCCTCTCGTCATGTAACAACTTTGAGTGGCCCAGGAGGTAGTAACAAAGCACTGGGGTGACGGTCAGAGCGACAATAAGCGACGCCGTAATCGAGATGATATATGCAAAAGCAAGCGGCGCAAACATACGCCCTTCGAACCCGCCCAGACTGAAGAGTGGCAGAAAAACGAGCACGATTATGAGTGTTGCAAAGAGTATGGAGTTTCTAATCTCGCTGGAGGCTTTATAGACCACTGTTAATACAGGCTCTGGGCAGGGCGAGTGTTGGTTCTGCTTCAGTCGGCGAAAAACATTCTCGACGTCGATGATCGCATCGTCGACCAGCGCCCCGATGGCTATAGCGAGACCGCCCAGAGTCATAGTGTTGACCGTAATGCCAAAGTAGCTCATTACGAGTATTGCCGTCACAAGTGATAAGGGAATAGCTGTCAGGCTGACGAAGGTGGTACGGAAGTTCCAAAGGAAAAGGAACAGAACCACCGTGACCATGATGCCGCCCTCTATCAGAGACAGTTGGACATTGCCGATAGCACGTCGGATGAAATCGGCCTGCTGAAACGCCTTGGTGTCTATTACTACGTCCGGTGGCAAGCTGGCCTTTAAGTCCGCGAGCGTCTTTTCAATCGCGTCCGTGACTTCCAGCGTGTTGGCATTCGGCTGCTTCTGAATGGTCGCGACGACCGCCGGCCGCATGTTAAAGCCACCGTCACCTCGCCGCTGGGCCGGACCAAGCTGCACGGTTGCCACGTTTCCCACGAGGACGGGAGCGCCATTGCGCACCGTTATGACCGAGTCCGCGATGTCTTTTGTTGAGTGGACGCGCGCCCGCCCTCGAATTAAGAACTCTTCGTTCGGGCGCTCCAGAAAGCCACCGGAAGCATTAGCGTTGGAAGCGGAAACGGCCTCAGTCACCTGGTCAAGCGTCAATCCATAGTCTGCCAACTTCGCAGGATCCACCAGCACCTGAAACTGCTTCTTTTCTCCTCCAATGATCACAACCTGCGAGACACCGGGGACTCCAAGCAGCCGCGGACGCACCACCCAGTCAGCGAGACTGCGCACTTCCATCGGCGAGGTAGCCTTTCCCGTTATCGAGAGCATCATGATCTCACCCATTGTCGATGAGATAGGTCCGAGCAGCGGGGGCGACACGCCCTCGGGCATTCGTATCTGTTGCAACTTTTCGGTGACAAGCTGGCGAGCGCGAAAGATGTCGGTGCCGAACTCGAACTCGACGAAGACGAGTGAGATGCCGATTGCGGAGTTGGAGCGCACGCGATGCACGCCTGCCGTGCCGTTCATAGCCGATTCAATCGGCAGCGTCACAAGAGATTCGACCTCTTCGGGTGCGAGACCGTGCGACTCCGTAACAATGGTTACAGAGGGCGCGGTCAGGTCGGGAAAAACATCTATAGGGGAGCGCACCGTGACGATGCCGCCATAGATGAGCAGCGCGCTGGCTGCAATTATCACCAGAAGTCGGTTGTGTAATGACCACTGGATAATTCTGTTCAGCATGAACTCTCTAACCTTACTTTTCTAAGTCATGGTTTTTGCGGCCTGGTCAAGTGACAGAAACCGGATGTGCGTGTGCTTCTCTACGTCTCGTGAGTATGTGCCCCGGCCTCAGCCGGTTTCAGCTCCTGTAATTTGAGCTGGTAAGCCCCCTGCGTCACGACGCGCTCGCCTTTATTGAGTCCGGACATCACGGCGACCTTGTTGCCAAGCTCATCACCAACCGTCACTTCGCGCCGTTCAAACTCTTCGCCTGACAACAGCACGTAGACAATCTTCTTGCCTTCGTGCTCCAGCACGGCCTCTTTCGGAATCATCATGGCGGTCACCTGATCACCGGCATCGAGACGAACATTGGCCTGCATTCCCAGTCGCAGTGCACGTCCGCCGTTAGCCAGTTGAAAGATCACTTTGGCGGCCCGCGTTTGCTCATCAATCACTGCCCCAACATCCAGCACCACGCCTTTGAACTCCTGATTCGGATAAGCAGGAGTGGTGAAAGTCGCAGATACGTTACCGCCGAGCCGATTCAAATCGCGTTCAAAGATTGGGACTTCAACCCACACTGTATCCAGATTACTGATTTCCAGAATCGCTTCACCCGGCCCGACCTGCTCACCGATCGACTTATTCACTTTTGTTACATAGCCGCTCAGCGGCGCGCGTACTGTGTAGCTGGCATTCGCGCTGCCCACATTCGCAGAGAGTGAGCGGGATGAAGAGAGCGCCTCCAGACGCTTCACGGCCGCATCGTAGGTAGCTGTAGCTGACTTTGAGTCGGACTCTGCCGCCTGAAGTTGTCGCTCGGAAAATGCCTTCCGCTCGTAAAGACGTTGCGCTCTTGCGGCTTCCTTCTGTGCCAAATCAAGTCGAACGCGTGCGGATTCCACTTCACCGGCGGCCGTACGTCGATCGGCGTCAAGCCTTGCGTTCTCCAGATTGACCGACGCCGCTGCAGCGCGGACCTGCGCCTGTTCGGCAGATGTGGCTGTTTGCTGAATCAAAGCGATCGTCTGACCCTGTGCGACACGCTGTCCGATACGCGGCAGATTCCTACCTGAAATAATTCCGCTCACAGGAGGAGCTACAAGCGCCTGGCTATTGGCAGCCGGAACAACCCGGCCGGTCGCAGTGATCTGCCGCGCAACTGTCTGTTCTTCAGCCTGCGCCAGCTTCATCCTGATGAGCCACTGTTGCTCCATGAGAAACTTTACTGTGCCGGTACTGCTCGCAGCAGCCGGAGCTTCAGTCTTTACCTCCGGCGCGGGGCGCAACCAAACAAAAGCAAACACAATGAGAATCATTGCGACTACCGCTACCGCGGCCACGATGACAACCTGCTTACGGCGCGAGCCGTTGCGCTCGTTGCTTCGGATTGTCTCTTCGTGCGTGACTCGCACGTTCGATTCATCTGCGTTCGGTGTACTCATAATTTGATATCGGTGCCTGTTGCCAGCTCCAGTTGAAAAATACTCGTGTAGAAATCAAAAATGGCGCGGTAGTAGTTAGCTCGTACTTCGGTTCGCGTTCGCTGCGCTTCAATCAGCGTGATTAGTTCGGTCGCCCCTTCCTGGTAGGCGGAGAATTGAATATCCCGCGATTCGTCAGCTTGTTTTAAAAGGCCTCCCTCATAAGCTCTTATCTGCTCGCGCGCGGTCTCGTAAGCGTGAAAAGCCGCTTCCACCTCCGCCAGAGCGTGGTTGCGAGCAAACCGCAGGTTCGTTTCCGCTATCCGCTGCTCGGCTTCCGCGCGGGCGATGCCGGATTGATTACGGTTGCCAAAAGGGAGCGGTACTGTAACGCCGGCGAGAACGGTATTGTCTACGCCAACTCGCTTGTACCCGACATATGGAGTGAGATCTCCTTTCGCTTGTGAGTGTTCCAGCTTAAGCACAGACATAGCGCGAGCTGCTTCTGCCTCAGCTACTTTGATTTCCGGACGATTGGCGAGTGCTGTTTCTTTCAGTTGTGCCAGATCAACCTTTATAGTCGGCACTTCGAAGTTACTTCTTACATCTATTCTCGCAGCGCGTTCATAATCGGCATCGCCAACCAGTTCGAGGAGCCGGATCTTTGTCTTTCTAAAAGTCAGCGCTGCGCTGGCAACTGCGAAGTCAAACTTGATCCGCTCCAGCCGCACTTTAATAAGGTCGCCCTCAGCAATATATCCTTCCTCAAAGCGAACCTTATTGAAGCGCAATAGCCCCTCGAAGTTATCTCGATTCTCCTGCTCAATGCCGAGAATCGCTCTTGCCAACACGGACTCATAATAGCTTCGCTTGAGATCGAACAACTGTCGCCGGAGCACCTGGGTTAGTTGCGCTTCGGAGACGGCAACAGTGCGCTCCGCTACTTCCCTCCGCACCGCTTTTCGATTGCCGAGTTCAATCGGCTGCGCAACCGCGGCCCCAAACTCGTACAACCTGCTCGATGGCGTTGGACCGGAGAGACGCAGATTCTCCGCGCTCACGGTGAGTCCAGGCCGTGGACGCAAGCGAGCACCGACTCTTTCGGCCTCCGCGATGCCAAGTTCGAGACGCGCAGCTTCGACAACCAGATTCTTCCGCAGAAACTGTTCAGTTGCGGAGTCCAGCGTGAGGTAGTCCGATCCCTGCGTGGTTGCGACAGGTTGCTGATCCAACGACGGAGTTTGAGCACAAATAGCTATCGGCAGCCAGAGTGCAAGAATTAGAGTTGTAGAAGTTCGAAGACGTTTCTTCACGTTTACCTATTCCACCTTAAAGTCTGTCAGGGGCAACCGTTCGTCGACTTTCGCATTCTTGATATGAAACTCGATGTCGTAGTCACCGGAACTTGGAATGGCTACATCGGCGACGTAGATTCCCGTTACTTTGCCGACGCGTGCTTTGGTTTGCATAACCTCACTGCCGCCTTTGGTGCGAGTGATCAGGGTCACGTCAGCTTTCTCGATCGGGGTTCCGTCAGATAGATCCGTGAGGTGAATCAGAAACTGGCTGGGCTTGCGAGCCTTCAGCGGCTCATACTCAAAAAAATTCTCAATCCGATCCGTGAACTCCGTGCGCGCTAATGCCTCTTCTTCGTGTTCCGCTTGCGGCTGTTGACGTGAACTACACGAAGCAAACAGTGCTACCGTGATCATTAGAATCAACAACAGACTCTGACGACAGGCGGTAGTTTTTGCGGGAAGAGTTGAGTGCATGAAGTTAAGGCCGTCCTTGTTTATTTTAGAATTTGTATGAGCGCTTCAGCGGCGTGATGTACCGAGAGTGGCGCGAAGGCGGAAATGGCCAACAGAGTTACCACGGAGGCGGCAACGAAAAATGCAGTAGCTTTCTTTGCGTAACTGTGAATTCGGCGCTCTGCAGAATCAGGGATTGAATCGACAAGGCTTAGCAAGCGACTGACTCGGTACTGAAACGTTAGAGTGTTGCCGGAAACAAATCCTGAGACGACAGCTGTTGTGGCGGCTGGCTCGGGCGCAACATAGCCAGAGATCGTCTGTCGTCGCAGCTTTACCAGTGCCTCCGCAAGCTCCAGCGGGGCAGAGGTACGCGCAGCGGCCGCTTCATCACAGACTACTTCTACTTCGGTCGCACGCCATCTGAGGATTATGCGCGAGAGAGGAAAAACCAGCGATGTATATGTACAGAACGACAACAGAAGTTTGAACAGATTATCCCGGCGCGCATGGTGTTCAGCCTCGTGCTCAAGCACTCCGGTCAGTTCCTTTGCAGTTAGTGTTCGCAATAAACCGGATGAGAGAATAAGTTTTGAGCGGCAAAATCCCCAAACGAAGGAAAGTGGGTAATCAGTCATCACCAAACCAACGGCGAGATCTCGTTGCGCAGCAATGTCGTTCACCAGAGCAACTTGCTCCTCGGGTGGTGCCGCAGCGTTCAAGTCTAACCGCCTAATTACACTGCCCACCCGCCAGGACCCGGCAGCATTAGACCAGACAGAGAAGACGGAGATGACTATCACAAATAAGGCCAGCGCATATGAAAGAGTGGGCTCCAGTGCGACGGTCAGCTCGCCAACAAGATGAAGTTGATGGTACGGCGCGGAATGTGCAGCTTCGAAGGCCTCCGGAGTCAGCCACAGCCGCGGAAGGAACGCAGCGACGACGAGCCAGAGTGCAGCTAGTGGAGGTGTAACGACTGCCGATGTGTAGAGTCGCGCCACGCTATCAGCTCGCAGTCGCCATAACTCCTTCGCCGTCGCTTGCCGGACTGTTAACGCCAGCACGAAGCCCGCGAGAGCAAACAGGGTGCTGAAGAGAACAAAGTTTTCGATGGCCGTAATGAGCACTGTTGTTCGAAGCTCCCTTGTTCACTTTTCTGCGCGCTGACGTCGTTTCTCTCGAATCTTTGCTTCAAGTTGATCGAGGGTGCCGGCGTCGTCGCCGATAAGGTCAACGAAAGTAGAAAGGGCTGACTCCGTGAATTGACCGAGCAGCGCTCCCAACACCTCTTGCGTCAGCCGCTGTTCAAACTCAGCGCGCGTATAACGAGGTGAGTAGACGAAAGCTTTGGCCTGCTTCTCACGCGTCAAATAACCCTTGCGATGCATCCTGTCGAGTGTCGTCAGTACGGTCGTGTGGGCGATTTCTCGCTTGCTTCGCAATCGCTCTTCCACTTCATTGACGGTTTGGCCCGCCTCAGACCAAAGAACCTCCATCACCGACGATTCCAGGTCGCCAAGCACATGGCCCGCGCCGCGAGCGCCTGGCTTGAATCCGCGCAAAGTTATTTTCGGCTGGATGCGTTGCACTAAGAGTTTTCTCCAACTTTGGATGCAAATGGAAGTGTGGAAGTGTAAAGTAGTGCAGCAACTACAGTCAATAGTCGATGGTGGTGCTTACCGATCAGCTATGAGAGCATTTCTACTCATTTGTTTGCTATCCATTGGAGCAGCGGGCCAAGAGCCTTCACCGCTGCCTGAGTTTTCGTTGCTCACGCTTAAGGGGCGGACGATGACTTCGCAGGAACTGAAGGACAGCATAGTAGTACTCGATTTCTGGGCGACCTGGTGCGAGGGGTGCGTTAGCGAGATCCCAGCCTTTAATCGACTGGAGCAAAAGTACAGTCCGCGTGGCGTGAAGGTCATTGGGATGGCGGTCCAGTCCGGATGGGCCAGAGACATTCGGAGATTCGCTAAACTATACAAAATGCGCTACACACTTCTGGTCGGGAATGACGATGTAGTTTCTGAGTATGGAGTCATTAGCTTTCCAGCAACTTACGTGATCGCCCCCGGTTGGAAGCTTCACAAAAAATATCTGGGCGTGTCTGCAACCAAAGCTGAGGACATTCAACGCGACATAGAAGCTTTACTAGCCTCGAAGCGCTGAGCAGGACGGAGAAAGAAGGAATAATGAAACGAAAACAGTCCTGGCGATTGATGTTTGCCGCAAGCTCGCTTCTTTTGCTTGTGTGTGCAGGACAGGTTGCCAGCAAACAAACTCCTAAGAAAGAAGCACGGCTTAATTCTGAAGAACAAAAAGTAATCAACTATTTGGTTGCCGATTGGGGAGAAGACTACAGTGTTACCAGTGTCGATATCGCCATGGCTGCGCTGAAAACAAAGCCATCAGACGAGACACGATTTCGCATCGGCAGTCACATTAAAGCGCATCCGGAGCTTCACGAGATCATTCGCCGCTGGGGCTGGGTCACCATCGTGTTGACGCCGGACGAAAAGCTGATTGCGCGAACGCTTATCAATGCGGAGCGCGAGGGCAAGCCTCAGCCCACAGTTGTCGAGATTGCCAAAGCAGTTGGGGTAACAGAGGCGCAAGTAGACAACGGCCTTACAATGCTTGAGCGTTACGAAATACTCCAACGTGCTACAACCAAAGGCGCGGGCTACAAAGTTGTACCGCGATATATTAAGTGGGAGCCGCGTTTGGACTTTATCTTTCACAAGGTAAGCCTGGACAGCGGTCGCCAGTTCAACACGAATTGAGCGATCGACTTCATGCTTCTGGTCAGCAGCAAACTCGCAAATGAGAAAGTCGCAATAGATACCTCATCGCCGGAAGGTACGGCGCGCATTCGTGTGGTCTTTGACAAGGGCAAACCTGTCACAATCGAGCCAGCCTCGACAATCCTCTTTATGGGCGGTGGTTGAGGGGTCATCAATCTCTTCAGGTCTGAAGAGGCGCTAAATGAGTGGTTAGTTAGATACCCAGAGTTGAAAGAAAAACCTCGGGGCACAATCGACCAGGCTTTGGAAGAAATCAAGAAGCGAGGAAAGAGCTAAGAAGGGAGCGGTAGTTACGTGGAGTTCTCGCTCGACTATCCTACTGAAGAAGAGCAGGACCATCAGTTTCCATGACTATGTTAGCGGTAGTATTGCTCACCGTGCCACATCAAGACTACAATTCCCTCCAAGCCTTCCCCCTCTCGGTTAACCCGTGTTGCGTAACGCCACGAACTTCACACACTTAAAACGGAGGGAATATGAAATATCTTAGAGCATCACTCATTGCGGGAGCATTTTGTGCGGTCTCCATTGGGATTGGTTATGCGCACTTTGGAGTCGCCAGAGCCACTGACAATAGCCGTGTCGAACAAACCCAACCAGCGGCAGCTTGCGCCAGGTGCGGAGACGGAGTATGCGCCCGGTCGTGTGAGAACGCGCAGTCATGCCCCGCCGACTGTGGGGGCACCCCGTCGACTCGTTAAACTTTACTGACCAATCAAACACAATAAGCTGCGGCAAAAACTGCGGCTTGTCCTTTGGCCGATTCATTCTCGTCGATGAGACGAGAACGACTCGGCCTTTTGGATTACAAGTCATGACGACTGGCGGGTCGCTGTCGCTATATGAGTCTGTTAATGCTCATCCCTGCGACGGAGCTCGCCCGATCCAAGTCCCCCTTATTTGTAGGCGCTGATATCTGCGGTTGCCGTGCGGACGTAGGAGGGCTTTCCGAATTCGGTCCATGCGAATCATTCATATCTTCTGTTTAGAACACTGTGAGCGTTCGCATTGGCGAACCAAGTAAGGGGGAATCATGAACCGGCCTGGTAATTTGAGTATTGCGCTGCGAGCACTTAGCGCACTTACCTTGATGTTTGCGCTCACGATTAACGTATTGCCACAACACGAGGGGCACGTCATGCCTAAGCCCGCGGCGAAACCGAAGCCGAAGGCTGCGCCCAAGAAGAGGAGAGCAGCTCCCCGTCCCAGACGAACGCCGACGAGGAG
>DASQKG010000492.1:0-5602 GCA_035630655.1 Pyrinomonadaceae bacterium | reverse complement strand
ACCAGAAGCGAGTTCTTCTGCGCCCTTAAACAAGTTCATTAACTAATCCCGTTCAAAAGATGAAACGTGTCATTCTTGCTGTTGTTCTGCTTGGGTTGGTGGCCGCGGGAATTACCGGATACTGGACCTATCGCCAACTACACACCCCTGTGCGCCATGCCAGGGAAGGCTCATTTGTTGAGATACCACGTGGTTCTTCACCGGGGGCGATTGTGAATAAGCTGGCGGCTGAAGGCGTCATTACCCACAAGTGGCCCCTAACGTTTTACCTTAAGATCAGCGGCAAGGGCGCCCAGCTACGCGCAGGAGAGTATGACTTTCCGTCTCCCATTTCGCCTCTTGGGGTTTTGGCGAAGCTACAAGAAGGCGAGCGCCGCCTGCACCGAATCACCATTGTTGAGGGCTGGACGCGGTGGGACATCTCAAACGCGATGTCGAAGATCCCGCAATTTCAACTGGCGGATCCAAATGAGGCATTACCCCTAATGGATAACGTGAGGTTGATAAGCGACCTGGATCCGAAGGCAACAAATCTCGAGGGTTACCTTTTTCCCGACACCTATGAGTTTCCGCCCGAGACCAAAGCGACTGAGCTTATCGAGATAATGGTGAGGCGCTTTCGCAAGGAATGGAAACCGGAATGGTCGTTACAAGCGCTCAAGCTGGATATGACGCCGCGGGAGATTGTCACCGTTGCGTCTCTGATTGAAACTGAAGCGAAGCTGCGCGAGGAGCGGCCTATCGTCGCATCAGTCATCTACAACAGGTTGAAAAAGGACATGGCGCTGGGGGTCGATTCAAGCATCGTCTACGCTTCCAAGCTGGCGGGTAAGTGGCGCAACGATGGCAAGGTTTATAGAAGCGACGTTGATCGGCGTTCCCCTTACAACACTCGCATCTATTCCGGGCTGCCCCCCGGACCAATCGCGTCACCTGGTAAGAGTTGTCTTGAGGCAGCACTCAATCCAGCCCAAACAGAGTATCTCTATTACGTTCGCGAGCCCTCGCGCAATGACGGCGCACATAATTTTTACAGCAGTGAAAGCGCATTTGGACAGGGGGTGCGGGCCCTGCGTGAGTGGGAAATCAAAAGAGACGTTGAGGCTGCAAGATCACCCGCGCAACCCGTGCAATAAATTTTTGCGACGCTGGGAAGTAGCAAGCATCCAAGTCCTTGTAATTGGTGAGTGCATAATCTATTCTCACTTTTGACGTCAGAATTTTGTTGATCGCGACTTGTTTCAAAGGGTGTTTCTTATGAAAAGGTTTGCAAGCTTACTCCTCGTGGTCATGTTTAGCGCTGCCACCGCCTGGCCACAAGGCAAAGGCGTCGACAAAACTAGTGAGCGGGTCAGAGATGCAGGCACCCCCACGACCGGGACGGGGTCTGGTAGAGGGATAGATTTTGGCCCCGGCCGCACACCCAAAGTTCCACCTCTTCCCAATCCTTACCGGCTCTCTGCGCGTCGTGATGTGATACTTAAGGCCATTGCCGATGTGATGCGCGACCGCAAGTTGATCCTCGATGAAGCCGCTTCCAAGCTCGATGACGGAATTGTTGTCAGTCAGCCGTACACGTTTATTAAAGGTGCCGTTGTTACTCAAACCGAACTGAACAGATACGCCGATCTTACGAGTTCGCCTGGACGTGGATGGACTCGCGGCCGCTTTACGTTGACAGTGGAGGTGCAACCGATTGACGGTAACGCTGCCAACGTCTCCGTAAACGCTAAGGTTGAGGGTCGCACTGATGGCGCTACCGGAGCGGAGTGGGTCACTCTCCCTAGCGTGGGTATGGCGGAAGAAGAATTTCTTTCAGCCCTGATAACTAACGTTACCGGAGCGCCTCCCGCGGGTCGCGTTGAATAGAATAATCCGGAATTTCCCCTTAAAGTAATACCTGAATACCTGTTTTAGATCATGAGTGATTCCCTTCAAGAAGAACTATTCGTAGAGCCCAAGAGTTCAACCAGTCTCAAACTTATCGCGGCGCTAACCGCAGTTGTAATCACTGTCCTCGTACTGGCCGGTTACGCTTATCTCCGTAGACGCCATGCAGAGAACACTGCGTCGTCTCTGGCGGCGGCTCGCCCTACCCCTGAGCCAAGGCCGTCGCCCAAAGCTCTAATCGTGGTGGATGAGGCTTTGCTAAAGGGAGGAACCACAACTATCGGTGGAACGGTTAAGAATATTTCAAGTGAACCGTTGGGAGGTTTGTCAGTTGAAGTAGAGTTGAAGCGACGAAAGGACGGCGGGGCAGATGTTAAGCTGGTCGCACTCGAACCGCAGCAGCTCGATCCTCAGCAGGAAAGCCGCTACTCACTTCAGCTCAAAGCCCAGGACTATAGCTCGGCCCGCGTCACTGCCCTTAGAACGGGTTCGGACTCGACTGTTGCGTTTACGACGGCTCAAGGTCAAAAGCGTCCTCTGGAGAGATTGGAATCAAAAACGGTAGTTTTAGGTAAACCGAAATCGAAGGGCGGCGAGTTTCTTAACACACCTGATAACCCGGCTCGCGTGCCCTAATGTATTGCGTGAAGCGCTGCGCTTCGAACGCCGATCACAGGCCGACACGCTCAAGTTATCGTTGAGAGGTCGGCACGACGATAATTCAGGTGAAGCTTTAGCTCAATTACGGAACGGTTTAGCTTGCGGACGAACCTTGCTTGTAACCTTGTGACTGCCTGGCTATTTTCGAACGCAGCTTTATCAAAATACCGCATTGACCGCGTCGTTCAAGGTTATCTCGCCGGGTGCAACCCTCAGTAGGTTTCCTCCGTCAAAAACCATGACGTCCGTTGTCGACATTACGTAGTTGTTTTAGGATTCAAACACGAAGCGATGACTAGAATCAGGATCATTGGATATCTGAGGCTGTTGCCTATTATTGCCGTCCTGGGCGTTTCTTGTGCATTGGCTAGTGGCCAAACTAGCCAGTCCAGCCAGACCTTGCCACCGCCCCCGCCCCTTACGCCAAGCGAACAACGCAATCAGAGCCGGCCGTTTTCCACACTTGAAGAAGAAATGCTGGCGAAGCGGGCGATAAACTCCGCTGACAAGGCCCACAAAGATAATCTGAATCGAGCCCGCGACCTCGCCGCTCTGGGCGCATCCCTCGCCGACGCTTTTAAGGAGAAGAACCGCCTCGATCGCGAAGACCTCAAGAAGCTCGAGAAGGCCGAAAAACTCGCGAAGAACATTCGGGATGCTTTTGGCGGATCCACCGAGGAAGAATTGATTGAGAAACCTCCTACCAGTCTTGCTGACGCGATGACGCAACTCGCGACTCTGACTGAATCTTTGAAAGAGCGGGTGGAGAAAACGCCTAAACGGGTTGTTTCCGCTGCGGTAATTGATGAGGCTAATGTTTTACTTGAACTGATTCGAATCGTTAAGAAGATGCACCCGAAGTCGTGATTCCCCGGAACAAAAATCAACGGTGTGACTAAAGAGGTCCAATGCTCGTTTCCCGCCCGGTCGTTGTGTTCCCGCTTTTAATACTTCTCTTCTCCTTCGGCTTTGGTCAGTCGTCAATCCTGCAGGCTCAGGACGACGACGAAGTAGTCCGCGTCAACACTGACCTGGTCGTGCTGAACGTTACAGTTACCGATCAGGCCGGGCAATACATTCCCGGTCTAAAGCTTGCCGATTTCAAAATCTTCGAAGACGGTAAAGAGATTCCGGTGCAGTTAGTTTCCAGCTTTAGCCTCCACGAATCTCCATTTGCTTCGGTAGTTCTACTTGACACTTCAGGCAGTATGGAAAGCCGCATGTCTCTGGCGCGTTCGGCAGCTGTTCGCTTCCTGGACAGGCTGCGAGAGGAAGATGTTGCCGCAGTGTTTAAGTTTGATTCGAAGGTGGAACAGGTACAGGAGTTTTCCGGAAGCCGGGACCTTGCTCCCATGGCGTTTGGAATTCGCGCTAAGGGGATGACAACCTTACATGATGCGATCGTAGATGCCGCGAAGGCATTAGCGGAGCGGCCGGAGAAGCGGAAGGCGATCGTCGTGTTGTCTGACGGAATGGATACTTACAGCCGGTCCTCTGCTGACAAAGCAGTTGAAAGCGCACTGGCAATTGGCGCAACGATCTACACTGTTGACATGTCTTCCTCAGAAGGCGGAAGACTTAGCGGCGTCCACAACGCAGCCGTCCTCAGGAGCTTCGCCGAGAAGAGTGGTGGAAGATTTGTAGCGGCGCCCGGTGGCCCAATGCTCCGCGACGCCTTCGCAAACATTGCCGACGAGTTGGGCCATCAATACACAATTGCTTATCGTCCGCTGAATCGCACACGCGACGGCAAATGGCGTAAGCTGGAAGTGAAAGTGACTCGAGCGGATTTGGTGGTAAGAACACGTAAGCAGTATCGCGCACCTAAGTAGGACAGACATTGCTGTCTGTCGGACGTGAAACCATTAAATGCTGGAATCAAAATCAAGTTTGTGGTTTTCCGGCTTAGAGGAATAAGCCGCCGACAAGGTCTGTCCTACCTCGTCGCCTTCGTCAGCGCTTTCTCCTGGTGCCTCTCAAACGCCAGTTGAATCAACGAATCAAGCATGCGCGTATAACTCAACCCCGACGCCGCCCACATCTTTGGATAACCAGAAACCTCAGTTAACCCAGGCATTGTATTCAGCTCGTTAATCAACAGCTCTTTCGTATCCCGTTTGAGAAAGAAATCTACACGGGCCAGTCCTGCTCCATCCACCGACTGAAACGCGCGCAGCGCCATGCGTTGAATTCTGGCGGTCAATGCTTTCGAGACTGGCGCCGGCACCACAAAATCTACGTGGCCAGTCGCATTGTATTTTTCCGTATAGTCAAGAAAGCCTGCTGAGTTGTCGTGGATCACATACTCCCCCGGCAAGCTCGCCCGCGGCTCGTCGTTCCCCAGCACAGCGCATTCGATCTCTCTCGCGTTTACAGCTTCTTCGACAATTATCTTTCGATCGTATTGCGCGGCCAGGTCCACCGCTTTTTGAAGTGAACCGTTGTCAACGGCTTTGGAAATGCCAACCGAAGAACCCAGATTCGCCGGTTTCACAAAACATGGAAACCCAATTTCACGAGCGATTTTTGTTAGAACTTTCCCGCGACGAGTCTGCCAATGAGAGCGCAGGAACCAGACGTAACGACACATCGGCAGCCCGGCTTGCAGAAACAACAATTTCATCGCCACCTTATCCATCCCGCACGCCGAAGCCAACACGCCACAGCCGACGTAGGGAACGTTTGCCATCTCCAGCAACCCCTGCAGCGTGCCGTCTTCACCGAATGGACCATGAAGCGCTGGAAAGATCACGTCGATGCGTTCCGGCTCGACCGGGTTTCCCTTTCGATCGAACGACATCAAACCTCGATGCGAGGGATCGCCGAGAATAGCCACATTACCCTGTGGCTTCGAAACGGTGTCGTGGGAAAGGAGAGTTTGCGCTGAGGCAGGCAAAAGATTGACGGCCTCTGGGGGAGACAGCCACTTCCCTTCTCTGGAAATGGCGATGGGAAGAACGTCGTACTTTTTACGATCGATTGCCTGGATTACAGATGCTGCGGAACGAATGGATACTTCATGTTCGCCGGATTGCCCGCCAAAAATCACCCC
>DASQKG010000491.1:0-40059 GCA_035630655.1 Pyrinomonadaceae bacterium | reverse complement strand
CCGGTTTTAAAGCAAACTGTTAGTTTGCGTTCGTCGCCTAAAGGCGCCTATCTTGAAATTATCAACCGTCCGCAACCTAACAGTTTGCGCTACCTAAAACATGCCAGATAAAAACTGCTTATTCTGTCGAATCATTGCCGGGGAGATACCGGGCGACTTCATTCACCAGGACGATCGCGCGGTAGTGCTTCGCGACATTAACCCGCAAGCGCCAACTCACGTGCTCGTCATTCCCAGAGAACACCTTGAGTCGCTCGACGATGCTTCACAGAAAGACGAAGCTTTGCTGGGCCACCTGCTTCGCGTCGGAGCGCGCGTCGCAAATGATCAGGGACTTGGCGAGAGCGGTTACCGCACGGTGATTAATACAGGGGCGGGCGCTGGTCAGGCAGTATTTCATCTGCATGTCCACATAATCGGTGGGCGCTCATTCACTTGGCCTCCCGGATAAAATTAACGTGCTATCCGTCGGTATGCCGGCGTAGGGCCCGATTCATTTGCCTTTTGTGGTGAGCGTCTTTAAGTAGGACTGTAACTTCTCTTCGACCTTGTTAGGAAACGGCACTCCTTCTTCAACTCCAACATAAACCAGCGACACCGAGGGAGACTTCTCAAGAATACCTTTATACTTGCCTAACCAAATGGCAAGGTGTTCCTGTAGTTCAGGCAATAGTTTCACTTGATCGACTAAATCGGGATGCTGGTCCAGGATTTCGAGGGCGCGCTTGTTATATTCACTCATTACATTTTCGGTGTAGGCCCTGATAATACTGTGGAGTTGCCGCTCCTCGTCATCCATTTGCGAGTAATAGCGGTTGAAGAACCGTTCATACTCTAGATCCTCTTTAATCTTTAGGCGCTCATGCATGTTCGCAACTAATTCATTTCTTACGCGGCATTGGGCGACAAAGGTGGTGTACGAAGTCCGCAAAATACGGAGGAGTTTCTTCACCGCGGCTATTTTTTCAAACTCTTCTGCCGGCATTTCAACCTCTGTATACTCATCGACCGATTGTTCTCCTGGAAAAGCGGGCGGCTTTACAGGCTTCCGCCGATCGGTGCGGACCGCATCTATGAGCGCCGCTTTCGCCTTTGATGGGTCGAGTCCTACGAGGTCGCAGTAAACGATCGGCTTAAGGAATCCCACAATCTCACAGGGCTTTACTCGTACTGGAACTAACTTTCGGTGATGGCCGGCAGGGTCATCTGTAAAAGCAACCAGCCATTCGGACAAAGTGTATATGGATGCTAAGTACTCCTTAGACAGTACGGCAATAGTTCGCGCACACTCCATTGCTGCTCGTTGCATTTCCGCGGCGAAATTCGAGCCGGGTGGGAAGTCCCAGGCTTGGATGACGGTACTATACTTGGCGTCCTCCAGGGTGGACGCTATCCACTCGGCCCAGGTTTTATCTTCGTGCGCGTAACTAACAAAAAAGTCTTTCATGAAGGTGGGTGTGGGATAGTTGTTTCACTTAAGCCTGAGAGTCGCCGCGTGAGATGAGTGCACTTCCGTAACAAAAAAGCTGTTCGACTATGTCGGGCGTCGTTTAAGCTGGCTTTAAGCCAACGGTGCAAGAACCCGATCCAAACCCAAGCAAGTGTTTCTTCCCTGCCTATAACCGGCAAATCAGCAGTTCGCGTTCGTAGATTGTTTCCGGCGGTAGACGATCGTGCAGCTCGAGAAACAATTCCTCATGTCCGAGCACTTCGTTGCGCCACGCATCTCGGTCGAAAGCCTGTAACTCTTCAAACTTCTCTTTCGGATAATCGAGTCCCTGCCATTCGATATCTTCGTAGTTTGGCATCCAGCCTATCGGGGTCTCTTTGGCCAGTGCGCGTCCATGAGCGCGGTCGACGATCCATTTCAGCACGCGCATGTTTTCACTGAAGCCCGGCCACATGAAGTTTCCTTCCGTGTCTTTGCGAAACCAATTCACATGAAAGATGCGGGGCGTTTCGCTCAGCGACCGTTGCATACGAATCCAATGCCGGAAATAGTCGCCCATGTGATAGCCGCAGAAGGGCAACATGGCCATGGGATCGCGACGTACTTTGCCGATAGTGCCGGCCGCGGCCGCTGTCATCTCTGAGCCCATCGTTGCCCCGATGTAAACACCCGAGCTCCAGTTGAATGCCTGGTAGACCAGCGGCATTGTCGTTGCGCGGCGTCCACCAAAAATAATTGCACTGATGGGCACTCCGTTCGGATTCTCCCAATCGGGATCGATCGTCGGACACTGCGATGCGGGCGCCGTGAAACGAGCATTCGGATGCGCAGCTTTGGCGCCGGTCTCTTTCGCGATTTGCGGTGTCCACTTCTTGCCCTGCCAGTCGAGGCACTCTGCCGGCGGTTCCTCGGTCATTCCTTCCCACCACACACCGCCTTCAGGTGTGAGTGCAACATTGGTGAAGATGGAGTTACGCGCCAGGGAGGTCATCGCGTTTGGGTTGGTCTTCTCCGACGTTCCGGGAGCAACTCCAAAAAAGCCGGCCTCAGGATTAATGGCGTGCAGACGTCCGTCGGCATCCGGCTTGATCCATGCGATGTCGTCTCCGACGGTCCAAACTTTCCATCCTTCGAAACCATCAGGCGGAATCAGCATTGCGAAATTCGTTTTGCCGCAAGCGCTGGGAAACGCGGCCGTGACGTAGGTCTTCTCGCCTTGTGGATTCTCCACTCCGACGATCAACATGTGTTCTGCCAGCCAGCCTTCATCACGCGCGATGTTGGACGCAATGCGCAGCGCGAAACACTTTTTGCCGAGCAGCGCATTGCCGCCATAGCCGGAACCGTAGGACCAGATTTCGCGCGTCTCCGGAAAATGGACGATGTACTTCTCTTTGTTACACGGCCAGGGAACATCCTTCTGATTCTCTGCGAGCGGCGCACCTACCGAATGCATACACGGCACGACGCGCTTATAGTCTTTGTCGATCTCACCGTAAACGGGCAGACCGATGCGTGCCATGATGCGCATATTGACCACGACGTAGGGCGAGTCAGTTAGCTGCACGCCGATCTGAGACATTGGTGAACCGACTGGTCCCATGCTGAACGGCAACACATACATGGTTCGGCCGCGCATCGCCCCATCAAACAGCTCCTTCAACTTCCGCCGCATCTGGTAGGGTTCTTCCCAGTTGTTGGTTGGACCGGCAGCGTCCCTGGACAGTGAACAGATGAAGGTTCGATCCTCAACCCGCGCAACATCGCTCGCGTCAGATCGGGCGTAGTAACAACCCGGCCACAGCTCTTCGTTTAGTTTGACGAAGGTGCCGCCGGCAACCATCTGCGCTTTCAGCGCCTGGTCCTCTTCCACCGACCCATCCACCCAGTGAATGGCCTGCGGCTTCGTCAAGGCCGCCATCTTCTCAACCCAATTTAGAAGGTGGGTGTTCCGGCTAAGAGGAACGGCTACGTCACGACTCACTATCGCGCCGCGAGAGGCGTCAGTGTTAATGGAGCCGGATTCTGTCCCTGTTTTTTGAGAAGGAGTTGAGCTCATGGTTTCTCCATTTGTTGGCAAACAAGCGAGACATCGCTATCGACGTGTCATGCTTTTGCGACGGTCAGACAGACAGGAGTGTCCGGTCCTACTGAGAATTCTAAAGTTGTAATGCCGGAACTTAATCACGAATAGTACGCATCTCTTACAACATCAGGGCCGAGTGAGGCAAGCTAAGCAAGGTCGTTAGTAATGCCCTAATATTGTAAGGGCGTGTCGCCAGGGGCGCCCTGATTGGGCGGAAAAAGGGGTGCCCACGGAGGGACACCCCTACAATTTCTCCAATGGTGAAGCTTACGCTAACTGGCCATTCGGTCGCCTTCGTCCTGCGCGGCGCGCCGCTCGCGCGCCAACTCGCGCAAGGCAACTGACAAGTCGCGGGCAGCGCGTTCGATGCGATTAGCAATTGATTCGAGCGCATTGATATCCGCGTCGGAACGGACGGCGACCAGTGCGAGCGCTTGTTCGACGAATTCGGCGAGCCTGGCAGCCTCGGTTTCTGTTTCTTTTTCACCGCGGCTGAGTAGGCGAGTTGGAAGATCTTGTTTCATGCTTGTACCTGACCCTTTATTCTGATCTGTTGGTTTAGAGTCTTACATTACCGAAGCGCCCGAAGCAAGCGGGCGCAAGAATACAGAACCGAGCGCGATAGTGCCGGGTGAACCATGCTATCCGGCGATATGAAGTCAGTACCACCTCGCGGGTAGCGGGTGGGGTCCGGGGGATTGCGGATCGCGGAATGCCGATAGGTGATCTGCCTAAAACGAAGCAGCAATCCGAGTTCGACACTCACGAATCGATCAGGCCACCCGCTACCGCGAGATGGTACCGACTTCATTGTCACAGAGCTCCTTATAGCCCAAGCGAGCCAGGACTCCTGACGCGCGATTCTCTACCGCGATTTTGCCTTTCCCCAACCGGTCTGGTAATAGCTCATTAGATGAAAAGCAAACCGGGGCCGCAAGCCTTCACCAAAAAAGAGTGGCGACTGATCGAGTCGCTCCGTACACCAGCGCAGGTCCAACGGTTTTTCACTTCAATGCCTTATAACTGGGAGCGGCGAGGTGCGACGCTTCGGTCGTTTCGAGATGTGGTAAAGCACAACCAGGTCCATTGCCTGGAAGCGGCGGTGGGGGCTGCGGTGATTCTGGAGCAACATGGGTATCCGCCGCTGTTGTTGGATATCGAATCGGTTGATTTACTCGACCACGTAATCTTCGTGTTTCAGGAAAATGGTTTGTGGGGTTCGATCGGACGTTCCAGGGACATTGGACTGCACGGCCGACGGCCGCTGTTTCGATCGCTGCGAGACCTGACGTGGAGTTACTTCGATCCATACGTTGACTTCTCCGGACGGATCAAAGGTTATGGTTTGGCGAATCTTTATGATTTGGGGAATTACGATTGGCGTTTCTCACCGAGGAAGATGACGAAGATTGAAAACTACTTGCGGGAGCTGCCGCACCGGCGGATTATTTCTTCAGACAAGCGATATGAAAAACTCTTTGCGCGTTACCAGAAGTATAAGAAGCGGTATCCGGATCGGTCGCCCGCGTATTATGACAATCGGAGGCAGTGGATGCTTTGAGCAGAGGTCAGAAGTCAGAGGTCAGAGGTCAGAGGTCAGAAGGCGATCAGATGTCGGAAGCTCTTGAAGTCAATGCGAATCGAGGCTGCGAAGCAGCCGGACAGAGTGCTAGCCCCACGCGCAGCGAAGCGGAGCGTGGGGAGCGTGCACGAAAGACATGGAGCCTGCGAAGCTGGCGGCAGAGATCAGCGGCCCAGCGTAGTGTCTTCTGTCGCCAGCTTCGCTCGCTTCGCGGCGCGTGGGGAGCGTGCACGAAAGACATGGAGCCTGCGAAGCTGGTGGCAGAGATCAGCGGCCCAGCGTAGTGTCTTCTGTCGCCAGCTTCGCAGGCTTCGCTGCGCGTGGGGCTAGCACTCTGTCCGACTGCTTCCCAGCCTCGTTCATGGTGATGTTAACCGGCGCTTTCTGAGGTCGGAGGACGGAGGACGGAGTTCAGAAGTCAGAAGTCAGAAAGATAGCGAGATGTTCTCTGCAAATCATGTCTTCTGAGATCTGAGATCTCAGATCTTTCAGGCTCAGGAAACAGTCAGCCCCTGCTCCGCAAACTTCCAATCAATAATCTCCGCACCTTGTTCCATGGCAAGTGCGCGCTCAACATCCTGCTTGCGTCCTTCGCTGCATAGGAACGCGATGCAACCACCACCGCCCGCGCCGCAAACTTTTGCTGCCTCCGCGCCGTTAGCCAATGCCTTTTCAACCAGCTTGTCCATTTGCGGTGTGGTGATCCCTGGCGCCAGTCGTTTCCTGTTCGGGTAAGCGTCACGCATTATTTTCCCGACCTCGTTCCAGTCGCCCGCTAACAAAGCGGCCCGCATTGCTCGAGCGGTATCGCGAATGCCATCGAAGATTGTAAACAACTGTGGGTCGCCGTCGATGTGGCGTTTGTAGACCTCCCAATTATTTGTTCCTGAAAGTCTGGGTTCACCGGTGTAGCAGATCGCTATACGTTCTTCGAGTTGTTTTTCATCCACCCTCAAGTGTTCGCGTTCAATTCCTTCGGCGCGAAAATGGACGCAGGAAGTTGAGCCGTAATGAGCGGAATAGTAATCCTGAAAACCAGCCGGGACGCGAATCACTGTGGTTTCGATATTGGCCGCGATCGCAATGAACTTCCTCTCGTCATAGCGATCTCCGACCAGCCGGTTTAGCGCGCCAATGCAAGCTATTGCCAGCGCAGACGATCCACCCAAACCGGCGCCGGCCGGAGCCTCACTATTTGTAATCAAGTGAAACCCGGTAGTCGGTTTGAAGAAATGTACCAGCTTGGAGATTAACTCCAGACGCTCTTCGCGAATGAGGTCTTCCATCGCGGCGAGTTCGGTTTCAAAGGCGACTTTGCGGTCGCGCGACTCCAGTATGATCCGTTCGTCATCGCGGGTCTTGATCTGGCAGTGAGCGCGCAGGGACGTCGCAAAATTTACCGTCGCCGCGCCCGGATGGAAGAGATAAAGCGGCCAGATATCAATCGTCCCGCCGGCAAGATCCACGCGCGTAGGCGCTGAAGATTCAATAAGCACTTAGTTTATAGTAAGTCCCTTCAATTTGACTTAGTACGCTTGATCTTTGTGCTTTGAACTTAGTGCTTTGAACTTGGGCTCTCGAAATAAGAAGGCGAGCCAGTCTTAAGAACAAAGAACAAAGAACCAAGTACAAAGGTCAACTTTAATCGATCTTCCTCTTGCTTGCCTTTGGCTCAACACCTTCTTTCGGTTCTTCATGCCGCGGCTGCTTGAAAGGGATATGCTCCTGAAATTCCTGCTTTAGGTCCTGCAGCTTCTCCTGCATTTCGTGCTCCAGTTCCTGCAAGCGTTCAGGATCGGCCTCTTCAACTTTCGGCGACAACCAAAACCGCTCGGCGAGGTAAAAGCCCACGATGCCGAGCACCACTATCACCAGCAACACTTTGCCCAGTCGTTCGAAGTCGCCGATGACACTAATTACCGCACCACTGAAAAAGTATCCGGCGCCACTCAGGACCAGGACCCAGGCAAAACAACTGCTCAGCGACAGTATCACAAACCGCAAATACGGCATTCGGGTGACGCCATAGAAGATGCACGAAGCCCAACGGAGCCCGTAAATATATTTTGAAAGGAAGATCGACAAGGCGCCGAAGTTTTTCGTTAGCCGCTCCATGCGCGGCTGAGCACTTCGATAGAAACGAATGTCGCGCACGCGCTTGTGACACTGACGGCCTACGAAATAGGCGATGTTGTCACTAGCTGCGCCGCCCAGCGTTCCAGCCAGAAGTACCCAGGCAAAACTATGATCGCCAAAAAAATAACTGTGCGCGAGAACCCCGGCAAGCAAGAGGGTGATGTCGCCCTCAATCATCACAAGCAGAAAAACGGCATAGATTCCATACCGACCGAGAAGGTCATAAAGAAAATCCAGAGGCATATTAAAAGGTGAGCAGTAAGCGGTGAGCAGTGAGCAGTTAGGCCGGCCTCATCTGCTCTCTGCTCACTACTTACTGCTTACTGCTTACTTCGGAGCTTGTTCCTGTGACGCTTTAACTACCAACACCGGACATGAAGCATGTCGCACAACGGCTTCAGCCGTAGAGCCAAACAAGATCCGGCCCAGACCTGTCCGGCCGTGCGAGGAAACGACGATCAAGTCCACGTTGCGATCTTTTGCTACACGCACAATCTCAGCAGCCGCCTCGCCGTGAACGATCAACTCTTCAACTTCCAGGCCCGCGCATTCATCCCGTTCAGCAATTTTTGGTAACTCGCGCTCTGCCGAGTCTTCCAACTGACCTGTGATATCCGCAATGGGCAGAGGCTCAGTCATGCCGGAATATCCGACGGTAGGCACCATTGGTTCAATGACATGAACGCAAATCATCGACGCGCCAAATTTTCTGGCCAGGGATGCGGCATACGGGAGCGCGTAGTTACCGCATTCGCTGAAATCCGTAGGCAGGAGTATTGATCGGATTTGCATGGCTTAATTGACTTCACCATCGCGTTGCCGGGCTCGGCTGTGTCGAACTGAAAAAGCCAAGGGCAAAGCACAAAGAAAGGTTACCGAGAAAAAACCACAATCCCGCGAAACCGACTCCTGCTTAGTATGGCGAGTTATTCTACACGCAGAAAGAGCGGTTTGACACCCCCCTTACCGTCCCTTTATGCTTCGCGTGTCCAACGAACACCAACTAATCGCAGGAAGGTCCCAGACGACCATGCCCCCAGGAACAGACCCCACTTTCATTGGAATCGAGCTTTGCGGATCGAAGCTGCGCGGGGCCGCGGTCGATAATGAGGGCGTAATCAGCGAGCGAACGGAAGTTGTAGTCCAAGCGGAAAGCTTCGTGGCGCAGGTCAGCGATTTAGTGAACACCTTAAGACGCGCTGGGAACAACGTAGGCGCTGTAGGTATCGCGATTCCCGGATTAGTAAACAGACAAAGCGACCGGGTTATTACTTCGAGCTATCTCTCGCCGAAAGTTCGGGAGAATCTCCATGCCGAGGTGATGGAGGCGACAGGCTTGCGCATTGAACTCGAGAACGACGCCAATGCCGCAGCCTATGGCGAATTTAAAGTCGGCGCCGGCCGCGGCAGCCGCGACATGTTCTACATCACAATCGGACAAGGGATCGGTGGCGCGATTATTCTGGACGGAAAACTCTGGACCGGTTCGTCAGGGTTCGCCGGAGAAGTGGGACATATCACAATCGATACCGAAGGCTCGCAATGCGCCTGCGGCAACACGGGCTGTCTGGAAACTGTTGCTTCTGCTCCAAACATTGTGCGCCGGGCGAACGAACGTTTAAATCGTGACTCAACTTCGTCACTTTCAAGGTTGGCCTTGAACAAAGATTTCACAGCCGACGATATGGCCCGCGAGGCAATGGAGGGCGACGACTTCGCTGCGATGATGATTGAGCGTACCGGGAAATACATCGGCACCGGAGTCGCGAGCGTAATTAACCTGCTGAACATCGAGCGAATAGTTTTAGGTGGAGGGGTGATGAAGGCGGGCGACCTCATTTTGAATCCAGTCATTCAGGAAGCAAAGCGGCGCGCGTTTCAGCCCTGCTTCGAAGCTAGTGAAATAATCGCTGCCTCACTCGGCGAAGATGCCGCCACCATCGGCGCCGCCATGCTGGCGCGCGACGCTGCGAATGCCTAAAGAAGTCCAAGAAGGAGTATAGAGTACGAGCTTTAGCTTGCGTCGTGGTGAAAGAGGCGAACTGCGTGGCACCGCGAGCAGCAACCTGAAGGTTGTACTCTGAACACCTGTTACTAACGAACTTCCCGGTGCCGATCGGCCCACCAGGCCCAAACGATAATTAACCAAACGATCGGGGTGGTCGCGATCAGGATTGGTCTTACCTCGGTCGGCGGCGGGCTGAAAATGTTCGCGATGTAGAGCGCCGCCAGGAGGATTACGAAAGTCCAGAGTCCCCAGCGTCCGATTCCATCTTTGGCCCTGGTAACCCGTAAGTACATCCAGACTCCAACCGCATACATCAATCCCTCGACAACGACGGTTGCAACCGGATAGTTCCATAAGCCCAGGCCCATAAGTGGTCCACCGGGATACAACGGCATGTCAGGTCGATGGGTGATGAAATCCAGAACCCAGTGGCTGACGACCCCGATCCAAAGGACTACTGCGCCGGCGACGTAACGCTTGACGAAGTAATAGGCCACGGCGAAGAGCGTGGCCCAACCAATGGCGGCAATCAGACTGTGTGAAAAGGGATAAGAAACGAAGTTAAGCGGCGTGAAGGCGGTGTTACCGGGTTCGACGCGAACTTGTTCCCAACCGGCGAGCACAAACAATGGCCACAACAAATCGAGAAGAAGACCTGCAGCGATAAGTAGGCCCAAAGATGTCTGCGGCGCAAATCGTTTGGCAGCAAAGCCTACGGCGTAGTGTCCAATAAACATGAGCCAATTGTGTCCAACTTCTAGTTCAGCAATCAGCGCCACAGGCGCGAAATGTGAAAGCCTGGGCCAGCGGCCCAGGTGGACCGCTTAAAAACATTCAGCGCTGAAGGCGCGAAATGTGTTTTGGACGCAGCACAATCACTGTTGTTTTAGGATGTTTCGTATTTCGCGCCTTCAGCGCTTCAAAGATTTAATCACCTCCACCCTGGGGCGTTGCCCCAGGCTTTCACATTTCGCGCCTTAGGCGCTGAGACCAAATATCACTCATCGCCAGTCCCGGGCCGTGCACAGGCTGGCACAGTTTTGTGAAATAACCATTTCAGTCTAAGCACATCGCGGTTGATCTCGTGCTTATATCACACGAAGACCAGTCAAAATAATTTTTCGATTTCACTTTCTTTCGTCAGCGCGCGTTAGGGCAGTTGAAAAAATTTGCTCATCTGCTAAAGTACTCTCAACTTTGCAAGAAAATAGTTTAGACCAGTGAAGTTTTGCGGCGCTGTGCGTTTTCCTGCCCAGGCATAGCGAGGGTTAGCAAGGCTTCTCGTGCAATCCATGCTGTGTCGCCTTTCGGTTGCACGAACGTAATCGGTAATCAAGGATTAAACCTGCGGCGATGCCACAGATTTTTCATCACAGCACCAACGCGCTCGCAAAGCTGACGATCTACGGCGCCGTTTTCATTCTGGTAGCCGCTCTCTGGGTGACCGCTGAGCTGAATCGTTCCTCGTGGAACACCGGCCAATGGGTTGAGCGTCAGCAACCCGTCCAGTTTAGTCATAAGCACCACGTCGGCGATGACGGTGTTGATTGTCGCTACTGCCACACCTCAGTTGAAACGGCTGCCTCAGCCGGATTGCCTTCAACAGACACGTGCATGAATTGTCATAAACAGATTTGGGCCGAGAGCCCTTATCTCGAGCCGGTGCGTGCAAGTTTCAGAACAGGCAAACCAATCGAATGGATTCGGGTACACGACCTGCCTGACTACGCCTATTTCGATCACAGCATTCATGTGAAGAAAGGTGTGGGCTGTTCCACCTGTCATGGTCGCGTCGATCAGATGCCGATCGCGTACCAGGCGTCGACGCTACAGATGGAGTGGTGTCTCGAGTGTCACCGGGCGCCGGAAAGATTTGTCCGCCGGCAGGACAAGGTTTTTGACATGGAGTGGCGGCCGGAGAATAAGACCAAAGAAGAAATCGCAGAGGGTAGATCGCTGGTCAGCAAGTATCACATTCAGGGTAAGGAAGTATTGACTAGTTGTTCGACATGTCATCGTTAGGAGTAGTTTCGTGTGACTCATAGTGATTTACAGAACCGAGCGCGGTAGCGCCGGATGCCAAAGGCGACGTCGGTTAGCATCACCCGTGGTGTTCGGTGTGTGCAAAACAGTCTCTCTAAACATGCTCCCAGGATCCGGCGCTACCGCGCTCGGTTCCGTAAATGAGTGGAAGTCCGAAAGCGTCAATGAGTAACGCCAGACACATAAACTTTAAGCTGCTCAGCCAGTACGTCCTCGATCAGCAAGACGACGCTGCGGGCGATAAGGTGGTGTCTGCGAAGAAATACTGGCGCAGTGTCGAAGAACTGGCAGACGCACCGGAGTTTCGTGAGTTTGTCGAACGCGAGTATCCGCAGCATGCCGAGAATTGGGACGATCCCGTCGAGCGTCGCACTTTTCTAAAGTTGATGGGCGCCTCGCTGGCGCTGGCGGGCCTCAGTGGCTGCGTGTTTCAGCCCTCCGAAAAGATTGTTCCATATGTGAAGCAACCGGAGCACGGCACACCGGGCAAGGCGCTCTTCTTCGCAACTGCCTTATCGCTCGGCGGAGTGGCCACCCCGTTGCTCGCCCGAAGTAATGAGGGTCGGCCAACCAAGCTCGAGGGAAATCCGGATCACCCCAACAGCCGTAGCGCTGATCCTGCTGACCGCGGTTCCAGTGCGACAGACAACTTTTCCCAGGCGTCGATTCTTTCCCTATACGATCCGGATCGTTCGCAGACGCCGCTCTTCCGTGACGAGACACGACCATGGACCACCTTTGTCGGTGAAATTCGCACGGCGCTTGATGAACAGCGTCCGAAGCAGGGCGCGGGATTGCGTTTCCTGACTGAGACGATTACTTCGCCGACGCTTGCGGCGCAGTTGAAAGCAATCCTGACTGAGTTTCCCCAGGCGAAATGGCATCAGTATGAACCGGTCAACAACGACAGCGCGCGTGCCGGCGCGATGATGGCGTTTGGTCAACCGGTCAACACTATCTACGATTTCAGCAAAGCTGATCGCATTCTCTCGCTCGATTCCGACTTTCTCGCCGCACATCCGGGCACGTTGAAATATGCGCGCGACTTCATGGCCCGTCGTCGGGTCAGTGAAGAAAAGAAAGATATGAACCGGCTGTATGTAGTCGAAACCACGCCGTCGACTACGGGCGCGAGCGCCGACCATCAATGGTCAATTAAGCCAAGCGAATTGTTAAAGGCGGCAATGGCAATCGCGGCGGCAGTTGGTGTGAGCGGCGTTTCTGCTGAGACATCAACCAGCGGCCTTGATGCGATCGCGCCCGACCTCCAGCAGCATCGAGGCGCGACGATCGTAATCGCTGGAAGGGAAGCGCCACCGGCGGTCCACGCTCTGGCCCATGCGATGAACAACGCACTTGGCAACGTGGGCAAGACTGTCTTCTACACAGAGCCCTTGGAAGCTAACTCAGTCGATCAGCGTCAGTCGCTTCAAGATCTGGTAAACGATCTGGATACCGACCGGGTTGAGATGCTGGTGATCATTGGCGGCAATCCGGTTTACAACGCGCCGGTTGAGATGAGTTTCCACCAGGACCGTATGTTCAAAGCGAAGAAGCTGCGGGTTCATCTCAGCGAGTACCGAGATGAAACGTCGGAGCTTTGTCATTGGCACATTCCGGAGAGTCACTATCTCGAGGCCTGGAGCGACACGCGTTCTTACGATGGCACCGTTTCAATCGTCCAGCCACTGATTCAACCGCTCTATCAAAGTAGAAGCGCTCATGAGTTGCTGGCATTGTTTACGCCGCAGTATGACCGTAATCCCTACGAGATCATTCGCGAATACTGGCAGACGCAGGGACAGGCGGCAGGAGGCAGGAGGCAGGAGGCAGGAACAACTCCACAACCAGGTCAGCAGCCAGTGGCGCCGGATCGGGGCAGTAGCCCGACCGTTAGGGAGGGCGCTGGCGATCAGCCCGTCGCGACGTCCGGAGATTTCGATAGTAGTTGGCGCAAGTGGGTGCATGACGGATTTATCCCAAACACCGCGCTGCCGACCAAAACGGTCGCGGTTAATGCCGGCGGTCTTACTCAAGCAATCACCAACACCCAAATCCCAACACCCAACCCCGACGCGTCGGGGTTTGAGCTCGTCTTCCGCACCGACCCGACAATCTACGACGGCCGCTTTTCCAACAACGGCTGGTTGCAGGAGTTACCCAAGCCGCTTTCGAAACTAACCTGGGACAACGCAGCCTTAGTTAGCCCCAAGACGGCAGAACAACTCGGCCTCGGAAAAACGATTGGCAAAAAAGGCGGCGACATTTACGTCGACACGCTCCGCATAACGAGCAACGGGCGAAGCATCAGCGTACCTGTTCCCACATGGGTAACACCCGGGCAACCGGACGGAGTGATTACTTTGCATCTGGGTTATGGCCGCAGGCTGGCGGGTAAGGTGGGCAATGGTCACGGTTTCAATGCTTACGAGATTCGCTCCGCGGCATCTCCATGGTCTGCCTCTGGTGTCCAGGTTGAAAAGGCAGGCAGCGATTATCTTCTGGCGGCGACGCAACTCCATTTCAACATGGAGGACCACAACTTCAGCAAAGAAGACCGCGACATACTGCGTTCGCAAACGCTCGAAGACTACTTGCACGACAAGCACGAAGGTCACCTGACTCATGAGCCGGGCCCGCACGATACGCTTTACGAGCCGTACGATTATAAAAACCAGGGCATGGGCTACGCCTGGGGAATGGCGATTGATCTGAACAACTGTGTCGGTTGCAACGCCTGCACGATCGCCTGCCAGTCAGAAAACAACATTCCAGTTGTCGGTAAGGAAGAAGTGGTCCGCAGCCGCGAAATGCACTGGATTCGCGTCGACACTTATTTTAAAGGCGACGACGCCAGCAAGCCCGAGGCGACCAACTTCATGCCGGTGCCGTGCATGCATTGCGAGAACGCGCCGTGTGAACCCGTTTGCCCGGTCCATGCCACGGTCCACAGCTCGGAAGGCCTTAACGACATGGTCTACAACCGTTGCGTGGGCACCAAGTACTGCTCAAACAACTGCCCCTACAAGGTCCGCCGCTTCAATTTCTATCTTTATCAGGATTGGGACACCCCGACGTACCAGTTGATGCGCAACCCGGACGTGACGGTGCGCAGCCGCGGCGTAATGGAGAAATGTACTTACTGTGTGCAGCGAATTCAGGGCGCGAAGATTCAGTCGGAGCTGGAAGGCCGGAAGGTCCGTGACGGTGAAATCGTGACGGCGTGTCAGGCGGTGTGCCCGACCGAGGCGATCGTTTTTGGCGACATCAACGATCCCAACAGCCGCGTTTCGAAGTTGAAAGCAGACAAACGGGATTATTCACTGCTGGCGGACTTGAACACGCGGCCGCGCACGACATATTTGACGGCTCTGAAGAACCCGAACCCGGAGATTAAGTAGGAGACCTGTTTGAGAAGAGGTGTACAGAGTACAAGCTTCAGCTTGCCTCTTGCGTGAGAAGCAGCCTGAAGGCTGTACTTTGAACCCTGTTACTGATGAACGATTAGCATGGCGGACGAACCACACAATTTAGATCCTGCGCACCACACGACACATCCTGTTGTCGCGCCCGAGCTGACCTTTGCTTCGGTCACCGACAAGATCAGCTCGATCGTTCTGAAGCGCAAGACGCCCCTCTGGTGGTTCCTGGGCTTTGGCATTTCGTTCATCCTGTTCCAACTCCTGCTTTTGACAATCACAAACCTTCTGTTTGTGGGTATAGGTCTGTGGGGCGTCAACATTCCCGTGGCCTGGGGGATGGACATTCTGAATTTCGTCTGGTGGATCGGCATCGGTCACGCGGGCACTTTGATCTCTGCGATTTTGCTTTTGCTGCGGCAGAAATGGCGAACTTCCATCAATCGATTTGCTGAAGCAATGACTTTGTTTGCGGTGGCCCAGGCGGGGATGTATCCAATCATGCACCTCGGCCGGCCGTGGCTCGCTTACTGGCTGTTTCCATATCCCAACACGATGGGCATTTGGCCCCAGTTTCGCAGCCCTTTGATGTGGGACGTGTTTGCCGTTTCCACTTACGCCACCGTGTCGGCGATGTTTTGGTTTGTCGGGCTCATACCCGACTTCGCTACGCTACGCGATCGCGCCCGCAGTAAACCCTGGCAAATACTCTACGGCCTCCTGGCGATGGGCTGGCGTGGATCCGCGCGTCACTGGCATCGCTATGAAATGGCGTATCTGCTGCTGGCTGGCCTGGCCACACCGCTGGTGCTTTCGGTGCACACAATCGTCAGCTTCGATTTTGCGGTGGGCGTCATACCCGGCTGGCACGCCACGATGTTTCCGCCTTACTTCGTCGCCGGAGCAATCTACGCAGGCTTCGCGATGGTGCTGTTGTTGACGATTCCTTTGCGCAAGCTCTACGGCCTCGAAGGTTTCATCACGATGCGCCACATGCACAACATGGCGAAGGTGATGCTGGCCACGGGTTTGATTGTCGGTTACGGCTACGTCATGGAGGCGTTTTTCGGCTGGTATAGCGGCAACCGCTACGAGCGCTACATGGTCTGGAACCGAATGCATGGGCCATACGCGGGTTACTACTGGGCGTTGATCATCTGCAACATCGTGACGCCGCAGTTTCTCTGGATTAAGAAAGTGCGCTCGAACCTTTTGGTGCTTTGGTTGATATGCATCGTCGTGAGCATTGGCATGTGGCTGGAGCGCTTCGTGATCGTGGTCACCAGTCTGCATCGCGACTTCGTGCCTTCATCATGGGGCATGTATCAGCCTTCGGTTTGGGACTGGACCATGTTTCTCGGCACCATCGGATTTTTCTTTACGCTGCTGTTTCTGTTTATTCGCTTCCTGCCGATGATTTCGATTTTTGAGATGCGCACGATTCTGCCGGAAGCGGAAGTTGAAGAATGATCGGGGCAGACCGTTTGTTTGCTTTGAGGTTAGAGAGAAGATGGCGGAAGACGACGACAAACAAGAACCCTGGGAGCACGACCTGGAGGACCCGGAGCCTTTTCATCATGAGGCCGTAGTGACTCCACATCTTCGCCGGCGTAATGTGCCGGCGCTCTACGGGATCATGGCGGAATTCGATAACCCGTCCGATCTGGTTGCGGCGGCGCGTGCCACCTACGCAGCCGGCTATCGCCGAATTAATGGCTACTCGCCGTATCCGATTGAAGAACTGAGCGAGGCAATCGGATTTACGCGCACCAGTCTGCCGCTCATCGTTTTGATTGGCGGCATACTCGGCGGGGTCGGCGGATTCTTCATGCAGTATTGGATGGAAGTAATCGACTATCCGCTGAATGTCGGCGGCAAGCCATACAACAGTTGGCCGGCGTTTATTCCGATCACTTTTGAGACGACTGTTTTGTGTGCCGCGCTTGCGGCCGTGTTCGGGATGCTGGCGTTGAACAAACTACCGCAACCCTATCATCCGGTTTTCAACGCACCGAATTTTGCGCTGGCGACGCGCGATCGCTTCTTCCTGGTGATTGAGGCGAATGACCCATTGTTCAAGCAGGATGAAGCGACGCAGTTTATGAAGACCCTTGGGGGCCGGGAAGTTATTGATGTCGAGGTGTAGCAAGAGAGCAGACGGGGCTCAGAGAGCTGCATGCAGAAAACGGGTTGCCGTCGATGCTTTGCGGCTTTGCCGCCGAACCGTGCGGAAAGTTCTAGCCTTTCCGTCTGCTGTTATATCTCTACCTGCCAAGGCTACGCCTTGCCGGGGAGGCGTAGCCTCCAAATCTAATCTAATCGGGCTGCCGGAAAGGCTGGGCCTTTCCGCACGGTGCGGCGGCAAAGCCACAAAGCCAACTGCGAGGCATTGCTTCTTGCGGCCAACTGTCCTCGGTACACCAAACTCTCTGTTTATGCTTCTGCTTTCTGCCTTCTGCCTTCTGGCCGCGGCCGGCTGCCGCACCGACATGCAGGATCAGCCGAAGATGAAGCCTTACCGTTCGTCAACTTTCTTCAACGACGGGCTTTCGTCGCGGCCGCTGGTTGACGGCACTGTGCCGCGCGGATTTCTGAAGGCGGATACGGAATATTTCACGGGGAAGAAGGCGGGCAGGGCAAACGCCGGCGCGTCCATGCTCCCCAATGGCCCGCGACCTTCTGCACAACCTCCCGTACAAACTTTGGCGAGCTCAGCAGCTCCTCCAGGCGGGGTTCCGATTGGCGCTGCCGCCTATCCTGACGACGTTGAGGTGTTTCCGATTCCGGTGACCAGGGAGTTGGTCACTCGCGGGAGGGAACGTTACGAGATTTTCTGTTCGGCCTGTCATGGTCCAACCGGCGATGGTGACGGAATGATTGTGAGACGAGGGTTTCGCCGGGCAGCCTCGTTTAATGACGATCGTTTGCGACAGGCGCCAGTAGGCCACTTCTTCGACGCCGTCACCAACGGCTGGGGCGCAATGCCGAGTTATGCGCCGCAAATTCCAGTGCAGGATCGCTGGGCCATCATTGCTTACATCAGAGCGCTGCAACTCAAGAACGAAATGCAGTCGCCCACTCAAACTTCCGTCCCAAATGCTTCAGCAACACCGGAAGGAGGGCGGCACAAGTGAAGGTAACCTCCTACAATCCGCCTGCCGGCTTGAAGCGCTTCCAACAGATAGCGTTAGTTGTCGGAGCTCTATTCGTGGCACTCCTGATGGTGGGGTATCTCTTAAATCGCGATCAGTTTTTCCATTCATATCTGTTTGCTTTCTCTTTTTGGGTGGGAATTTCAGTAGGTTCGCTCGCGCTCTTGATGTTGCAGCATTTGTCAGGCGGCGGTTGGGGCCTGGTCATTCGCCGGGTGTTGGAAGCGGCTACGCAAACTCTTCCTCTAATGGCGCTTCTCTTTGTGCCGATCGTGCTCGGCGCTCATTCGATCTATAGCTGGACGCATGAAGAAGAGATTGCCAAGCATCCGGTGCTGGCGCTTAAGACGAAATATTTGAACTTGCCGTTCTTTAGTGTTCGGTCCGTGTTCTATTTCGCCATCTGGATCCTTTTGGCTTATCTGCTGACGCGTTGGTCCTCGCTACAGGACCAAACCGCCGATCGTAGGTACACGAAGAACATGCGCGTGCTCAGTGGTCCAGGGATGGTGCTTTTGGTTTTCACGGTCACTTTTGGATCTATCGATTGGTTTATGTCGCTCGATCCGGAGTGGTATTCCACGATTTACGGCTTGGTCTTTGTGGCGTCGTGGGCCGTGAGTGCGCTAGCGTTTGTTATTGCCGTCCTGGGGACGCTTTCGAAACACGAACCGGCTAGTAATTTTGTGGCGCAGCTTCACTTTCACGATCTCGGAAAATTGCTGCTGGCGCTGGTTATGCTTTGGACCTATTTCTCGTTTTCCCAGTTCCTGATCATCTGGTCGGGAAACCTGCCCGAGGAAATCCACTGGTACATACCAAGGACGCACGGCGGCTGGGGCGCGATCGCTTTGTTTGTCGTGATACTCCACTTTGCTTTTCCGTTTCTTTTCTTGTTGTCGAGAAATTTCAAACGTGACTCCGGCAAGCTGGTGTGGATCGCGGTCTTGATTTTGATCATGCGTTTGTTTGATTTGTTGTGGACGATAGCGCCTTCATTTACCGGCGAACATTTTCACGTGAGTTGGATGGACATCGTGGCTCCGATTGGAATTGGCGGGTTGTGGTTGGCGTTCTTTGCCTGGCGGCTGAGTAAGCGGCCACTGATTCCGATTAACGATCCGCAGTTTGAAACTGTTTTGGAGCAAAAGCACGCGCACGCCGGGCATTAATTGTAGGGGCGCCACTCCGTGGGCGCCCCTGTCGGTGCGAAAGACGGGTGACACCCCAAATACATGAGTGGGGCGGAAAACGGGGTGCCCACGGAGTGACACCCCTACAAACTGAATATGGCTAGAACGAAACACAACGGTAACGGTCGCGATCCTGGTCAGACGCACCAGACCGAAACGCCTGACGTATCGCACATCAAGAACATCGATGTGACGCATGAAGCGAGCGACGTCAGCGTTAGCGGCATTGTGAAGTTTGTTGTGGGGCTGACCGTGTTTTCGGCAATCGTGTCCGTGCTGATGTGGGGACTATTTATTTTTCTAAATGCTCAGGAGGAGAAGAAGGAGTCGCAACCGGGACCAATGGCCATGTCGAAGGAGGAGCGGTTACCGCCCGAGCCGCGGCTGCAATCAGCGCCCGGCTTTGGTGTGAAGATGGAAAACGGCCAATGGGTGCCACTCGAAAACAGGGAACCGGAGGCTGAATTTCGTGTTCTGCGAGAACAGTGGGAACGGAAGCTGAACTGTAAGGAACCGGCTTCCAGTGATCATCCGCCGAAGCCTGGTGATCCTGTGGCTGCGGATCACGCTACGCCGGCGACTGACCATGCAGATTCAAGCCGAAAGCCGGCGCGAGCGCCATGTATTCCGATCGACGACGCTATTCAGAAATTGATTGAGAAGGGTTTGCCATCGAGGGCTACGCCAACTAACGCGGAAGGCATTGCTCTGCCGACGGCCGCGAGCTCGGGACGCGTTACGGGAGGCAGAACACCGTGAAGACAGGAGGCAGGAAGCAGGTGGCAGGTGGCAGGACATCCGCAGGTGGCAGGACGCACAGAGCGTTCGCGACGTTGGCGAGGACCGTTTTCCTGCGTCCTGCCCGCCTGTTTCCCGTTTTCGGACTTCTGCTCTTCGTCTCCTGCCTCCTGCTTCCTGCCTCCTGGCTCCTGCCTGCTTCGCAGGCACAGGTGCCGAAGGGGAATTCGCCGCTTTATAGCTCACGTCCTTATGAAGCGCGGGCTCCTAGTGGTTTGCCAAAGGCGCTCAATGGAGTCGGCATCGAGCAAAAGCTGAACGGTCAGCTTCCACTGGATCTCGTGTTTCGAAATGAAAAAGGCGAGACGATAAAACTCGGCGACTACTTTGGCAAAAAGCCTGTGATGCTGTCGCTGGTCTATTACCAGTGCCCGATGCTTTGCAATCAAGTACTCAACGGAATGGTCACGGCCTTCAAGGTGATGGCGTTTACGCCGGGCGCCGAGTTTGACGTGGTGACGATTAGTTTTGATCCTCGCGAGACGCCAGAGTTAGCGGCCGCAAAGAAGAAGACCTACGTTGAGTATTTGCCGGCGGCAAAGCGCGAACGAGCAAATGCGGGCTGGCATTTTCTGACGGCAGATGAAAAAACCATTGCGCGCATAACGGACGCCATCGGATTCCGCTACCACTTCGATGAGTCCACAAATCAGTTTGCACATGCCAGCGGAGTCTACGTGGCCACGTCCGAAGGGAAGCTGGCGCGTTACTTTTACGGGATCGAATACGCCCCGCGCGATCTCCGTCTTGGCCTCATCGAGACGGCTGACAACAAAATCGGATCGCCGGTCGATCAGTTATTACTTTTTTGCTACCACTACGATCCGGCAACCGGAAAGTATGGCGGCATCGTGATCAGAATGATGCAAGTGGGGGGGATCGTTACGCTCGTGGCTATGGTGGGTCTATTTCTGATGCTGCGCCGGCGCACTGCGTCGCGGGTTGATTTTCCGGCAGGAGGCGCAGCGTAAGTTTTATGCAGACTTCGTGGATTCCATTTTTGCCGCCCAGCGCTTCCACCGTTTCGGGGAAGGTTGATGCGCTGTATTTCTATCTGTCAGGCGTGACGGTGTTCTTTACGCTATTGATATCGGGCGTGCTGATCCTTTTCGTGATCAAGTATCGTCGCCGCACGCCTTTTGAAATTCCCCGGCCGATCGCAGGTTCACATAAGCTGGAGACGCTTTGGTCAGTGATTCCGTTCATCATCGCGATGAGCATATTTGCCTGGGGTGCTCAGGTATATTTCCAGATGTACCGGCCGCCAAAAAATGCGGTTGAGATCTACGTCGTCGGCAAGCAGTGGATGTGGAAGATTCAACACTCAACCGGGCAGCGGGAGATCAATGAACTACACGTGCCCGCGGGCCGGAAGGTCAAACTGATCATGACTTCCGAAGACGTGATCCACGATTTTTTCATTCCCGCTTTCCGTGTAAAGGCAGACGTTCTGCCGGGCCGCTACACGACACAGTGGTTTGAAGCAACCAAGCCCGGCACGTATCACCTGTTCTGCGCAGAGTTTTGCGGCATGAACCACTCGGGAATGATTGGCTCGATTGTGGTCATGCAGCCGACGCAGTTTGATAACTGGCTTAGCGGTAATGCCGGTCAACAATCGCCGGCCGTCGCCGGGCAACAACTTTACGAATCGCTCGGTTGTGTTTCATGTCATGGAGCGAGAGGCGACGGCGGGCGGGGACCCGCGCTGGCAGGATTATTCGGGAAGCAGGTTTTTCTGAGCAACGGTCAAACGGTGATTGCCGACGAAGGTTATGTGCGGGAGTCGATCGAGAATCCGAGCGCCAAGCTGGTCAACGGGTTTGGCCCGATCATGCCGACGTTTCAGGGGCAGGTAACACCTGACCAGTTAATCCAGATTATGTCGTTTATTAAATCGCTGCAGGCTCCGGGAACTACTGCGCCAAGTTCCTCGCCGGCTCAGTCCGGAACACGCGTGGAGGCGCCGGGTCAGGTTGCGCCAGACGCGAATAGATGAAAAGGGACTAGCTCCGTAGGAGCCAAAATGTTTATGGATGCGTCAACTAGTCTACGTTTACAGCTCCGTAGGAGCGCAACGTTTTCAACGATCGGCAAGTCCGATCGAACATTTCGCTCCTATGGAGCTGAACAAAATCTGGTCGCGTGCGATCTATAAACATTGAGTCCCTCTGGGACTGAAGACCGTAGCGTTGTCAACAAAATGAAAGCATTCGAATCATTCGAAACACCATCAGCAGCGCGCGTTAACTACATCAACGCGCAATACGGCCTTAAGTCGTGGCTGCTTACCAAAGACCACAAGCGTATTGCGCTGCTTTACCTCGGCTCCATTTCGTTTTTCTTTCTCATCGGCGGACTCTATGCAATGTTCATCCGCCTCGAGCTGCTGACCCCGCAAGGCGATCTGCTTTCATCGACGACTTACAACAAGGTGTTTACCCAGCACGGAATCATCATGGTTTTTTTCTTCCTGATTCCGTCGATACCTGCGACGCTGGGAAACTTCCTGGTGCCCATGATGATAGGCGCCAAGGATCTGGCCTTCCCGCGTATTAACCTGCTTAGCTGGTACATCTACCTGCTTGGTGGAATCGTCACGATCTATGCATTGCTCGCCGGAGGCGTAGACACAGGATGGACTTTTTACGTTCCCTACAGCACCACCTTCTCCAACTCTTACGTGGTAGCGGCGGGCCTCGGAATTTTCATCAACGGCTTCTCCTCGATTCTTACCGGGCTCAACTTCATTGTCACCATTCATACGATGCGCGCGCCCGGGATGACCTGGTTCCGCTTGCCGCTTTTCATCTGGGCCCACTATGCAACTTCGCTGATCATGATTCTGGGAACTCCTGTAATCGCGATCACGATCCTGCTGCTGGCGTTTGAACGGTTGGCTAAGGTCGGAATATTCGACCCGGCGGCGGGCGGCGATCCGGTCCTGTTTCAGCACCTGTTCTGGTTTTACTCTCATCCGGCCGTTTACATCATGGTGCTACCGGGCATGGGTGTGATCAGCGAACTGATCGCAAACTTCTCGCGCAAGAATATTTTTGGTTACTCATTCGTGGCCTTCTCCAGCCTGGCAATCGCTGTGTTTGGTTTTCTCGTCTGGGGACACCATTTGTTTGTAGCCAGCCAGTCGGTTTACGCCGGGTTAATATTCTCGTTTCTGAGTTTTGCTGTAGCGATACCGTCGGCGATCAAAGTCTTCAACTGGACCGCGACGCTTTATAAAGCTTCGATCTCATATGACACGCCGATGCTTTACGCGCTTGGCTTCATCGGACTGTTTACCATCGGCGGCATGACCGGTTTGTTCCTGGCAGCGCTCGCAACCGACGTCCACTTGAGTGATACATATTTCGTTGTAGCCCACTTCCACTACATCATGGTGGGCGGAACGTTGCTGGCTTATCTGGGCGGGCTGCATTACTGGTGGCCAAAGATCACCGGACGAATGTATCCGGAAGGGTGGGGAAGGTTTTCGGCACTGGTTGTGTTCATTGGTTTCAATCTGACGTTCCTGCCGCAGTTTGTTGCCGGCTTCATGGGCATGCCGCGACGGTATCACGCATATCCGCCCGAGTTTCAAGTGTTCAATGTTTTGTCGTCAGCGGGCGCTTCAATTCTAGGTGTGGGTTTATTAGTACCGCTGATTTATCTCATGTGGTCCATGCGCTACGGCAAACGGGCGGAAGCTAACCCGTGGCATTTGCCGGGATTGGAGTGGAGAACGGCCTCGCCTCCGCCGACGGAGAATTTCGTGATCACGCCGCATGTCACCTGGGAGGCTTACGAGTTTGCGCCGCCGGAAGAGATGCGGGTGGTGGGGACGTTTGGCGAGCCGGCGCCGTTGGATGAATCGGCATCGCCGATTGAAGGTAAACCGTGAGGGTCGTTTTGTAGGGGCGTCCCTCCGTGGGCGCCCCGCATTTGGCGGCGGGAACGGGGCGCCCACGCAGGGACGCCCCTACAATGTCGTCGTAACTGGAGAACAAAGTGGCAGAAGGTGTAGCGATAGATCACGAGGCAAGCCACCCGGCGTTGCAGCACCATTTCGAGAACATGGAGCAGCAGCGCGAAGCCGGCACCCTCGGGATGTGGGTGTTCCTGGTAACCGAAATAATGTTTTTCGGCGGGATGTTTTTTGCCTACACGCTCTACCGCAATCAGTATCCGGAAGCCTTTGCTTCCGCCAGCAATCACCTCGACCTGACTCTCGGCACTGTCAACACGATTGTTCTGATTCTGAGCAGTTTCACCATGGCGATGGCGGTTTACTTTGCGCAAACCGGCAAACGTCGCGGTCAAATAATCGGACTCACGCTGACGCTGATCCTGGGTTTGACCTTTCTCGGAATCAAGGCGGTTGAGTATCACGAAAAATACGTCGACAAACTCATTCCAGGGAAATTGATCCCAAACCGTCCATTTGACGCTGGCAGCGTCCATCTGCTGCCCGGCGCCAACGCCAAAAATGTGGAGATGTTCTATTGGATCTATTTCGCTATGACGGGCATGCACGCCATTCACATGATCATTGGTGCGGGCATTCTCTGCGTGATTCTGTTTTTTGCGTGGCGTGGAAAATACGGGCCTGAGTATCACAGTCCGGTTGAGATAACCGGGCTTTACTGGCACTTCGTCGACATTATCTGGATCTTTTTGTTTCCGCTCCTTTATTTACTCGGGCGTCACATGATCCATTAGTAGGACAGGCATTCCTGCCTGTTCGGGTACGAATCAGAACCGGAAGCGGACCGGGGTCCTCAAGCGGGCAGCCCGCTTGGGGTGGTGGATGCGACCGGGTCTGCGTGGGAGAGAAGAAAGACGCATTCGAAATAAGTGACACCGGGGACATATGCGCGAGGCGACCCGGTCGCTACGGCTTCCGCTTCTGATAAGAAACTATGAGCGAGCACATCGTTTCAATCAAAGTTTACGTAATGATTTTTCTCGCCTTAATGGTGGGAACGGCGTTGACCGTCTGGGCAGGCCTCCAGAACTTTCCCGGTCAACTGAACGTGATCATCGCACTGACGATCGCCGTAACCAAGGCCACGCTCGTCGTGCTCTACTTCATGCACGTTCGTTACAGCTCGCGTCTTGTTTGGATAGTGTTCGCGTCAGCGCTCTTCTGGCTGGCAATTCTCTTCGCCCTGACACTCAGCGATTATTGGACCAGGGATTGGCTCAACTCTCAGCTCGATACAATTTCAAATCCCTCACGACAACTAAACCACCGCACTTGGGACAGTCCAGTCTAATCGTCGCATCGGAAGTCTTGATCCCGGTGCCGCAGTATGGGCAATCGCCGGCAACCTCAGTCTGTTTGAATTCGCCACGCATCATAAAAAGCGGTACCGCTAGTCCGGCAACGATCAGCGGGATGCCGAAGATGAGTCCGATGCTGGTGCCTTCGCCCAGCGTGAGACTCACAACTAATCCGGCGATAAACAGAAACAAACCGATGGCGATGGCAAAAGAAAAACCGTAGGCGCTGTCGAAACTCTTACCTGTTTTCTCTCTAGTCGGTTCTTCAGCACTCATTGATAAAAAGCCTCCCGTTGAATGAAATCGCATGGTGGTTTTGGAAATGACTTTTACCTTCCCCCTGGGTGGTTGTCAATATTTACAGAACAAGGGGTATCGAATGGGTTAAAGCCCTCAATAAATCAGAGGGACCTATGTGATCTCTCAGGTAGGGAAGGTGGCTTGCCCCCGCTCTTCGTTGATTACCTAAGTTTACTAGAATTATTCCGCAGCCTCAGTTACCTCTCGCGCAACGAAGAGCGTGGGCAAGCCCACCTTCCCGACCTGAGAGGTAATGACGGCTTTTTTATTGGCTGCCCGCTGTGCAGTTTGAGGCTTCATGGCTATAATCACCGTTTCATATGACTACAACATTTATGACAAACAGCACTGAGACGCCGTTTGAGACGTTTCTTAACCAGCATGACGAAGAAGCCTGGGCAGCGATTTTGACCACGCTCCTGCGTTCGATTCATGAAGTAGACCGAAACGCGACCCAGATTTGGTTTTCGTTCTATCCGCTATCTCTGTTCCATGCGCTCGCGGAGAGCGACGACGCCGGCGAACTCGCGCGGCAATTACTCATGCAGGGTGATTACCAGCTCAGCAATCAAATCGATTCGTCTCATAAGTTTCTTTATGGGCATCGATTCTGGCCGGAAGTTAAAAAAGCTGTGGAAGCGTCGGCTGCGAATTTCAAAGAAGCAATTCCGCTTGCGGACCAGATTCTGCAAGTTGCCGGCGAGGTTGCCGCGGCGGTGAAGGTACACGAGTCGCTGACGATTGGGATAACCGCGGTCGCATTCATGACAGTGCAACAGGTGGGCCTGGATGCTTTCAAGAACGCCAAGGGCGAGATGCTGCTCGACAAGAAGTTTGCCAGAAGGTCGCCAGAGCAAGTTCTAAAGGAGCGAGCAGTTGATGACGGTCAGGGTCTCTTTAGTTTCCTGAAGACGGTTGACAAGAAGTGGACCATCACTTATGACGAGGCTGACGATAAGGCCCGCTACAAGATGAACCACGACCAGGACATGGCCTGGGGTGCAGCCGACGATCGCACGCGGAATTGGCGCGAGATCGATCCGCGACGGCCGGAAGGACCGATTCCGGTCGAGTGCCGTTCGGCATCATGTGGAACATGTTGGGTCGGAGTTCTCGGCGGCGGCGAGAAACTTTCTGACGTGGCGGCGCGCGAGGGAAAGAAAATCAAGGAGTTTGGCTACATTGATACGCCTGAGCCGAAGCCGTTGATTCGTCTTGCCTGCCAGGCAAAGGCGCTGGGCGCCGTTTCAATTGTCATCCCACCGTGGAATGGTGTCTTTGGTAAGTATCTGAAGTCGAAAAAAACGAGTGAAGAAAGCGCCGAATAACTCTACAAAGTTTTCCCCGCTGCTTTTCGTCCTGGCCGCCGCCGTCCTTTGGAGCACTGGCGGCCTGTTCATTAAATGGACGTCGCTCTCAGGCCTCGAGCTTTCGTTTGGCCGGTCCCTGCTCGCGGCCATCACAGTCGCGATTTTTACCAGGCATGAAGGCTTTGGTCTGAATCGCGTCACCGCAGTGGCGTCTTTGCTCTACGCAGCATTGCTTCTTCTCTTCGTATTGGCCACCAAAGAAACTACCGCCGCGAACGCGATCTTCCTGCAATATACTGCGCCCGTTTACCTGCTAATTCTCGAACCGCTCATCTACAAGGAAAAGTTTCGAAACCGAGATCTGATTGTCGTCGTGGCCTGCGTGATCGGCATGTCGTTGTTTTTTGTCGGCAAGCTGCGGCCTCAGGACGTTACCGGCAATCTGCTCGCACTAGCGTCAGGATTCTGTTTCGCGTGTTATTTCCTTCTGCTGCGACATGCAAAGTCACGTGCAGTGAATCGCGCATCGTCGGTGATTTACGGGAATCTTCTGGTGGTGTTGATTTGCGCGCCGGCGGGGCTGAAAGTTATTGGCGCATTGAACCGCTACGATGCATTTGCTGTCTTCTATCTGGGCGTTGTGCAGATTGGTGTGGCCTACACGCTGTTCACCGTCGCGATGGCCCGCGGCGTTCGTTCGCTCGATGCGGGCATCGTCGGTTATATCGAACCCATACTAAATCCTATTTGGGTTTTCTTATTTCTTGGCGAGCAGCCAACGAAGTGGGCATTGGTCGGCGGCGCGATAATTGTAGTCGCGGTTATTGTTCACACGCTGATTGAAGCGCGGCGCGGGCGACGCGTGGTTGCGTTGGAATGAGGTTGGACGGACCGGACTTTGGACTTTGAAGGAGTCGGGGTTGTTACGCAGATTCTTCGGATCTTTGCTTGGCTGCTGCGGAGACCGCAGCAAGGCGCGCGACCTTCTGTTCGAAAGTCTCGCCGGGGACGGGGCCCGTATCCGCGACTCCTGAGTAAGTGGATCTGATCATTAACGTCCGATCGGCCTGCCCAGTCGGTTTACTCGCTGGCGCAGTGGATGAAGCTACTGCGGATGGCGGCGCGGCGGTTGTCGGTTCCGATTCGGCCGCCGGTGTCATCGCCGCTTCGAGAACGGCTTCCACGACGGGCGCAGAGGTCGCGGGTGCAGATTCACCGCCACCCTCGTCGGCACGTTGCTTTGCTGCCGCTGAAACTGCTTTGAGCCGCACTACCTTTTGTTCGAAGGTTTCGCCTGCAACCGGTCCGGTGTCGACCACGCCTGCGTACGTGTATCGCTTGTTGAGTTGTCGATCGGGTGCAGCTCCGGCCTTAGGTGCAGCGGTCTTTGGAGCTGGTGTCGCGGCGGGTTTCGCAGCCGCAGGCGCCGCAGCTTTAGCGGCAGGCGCAGGCGTGGCAGCTGCAGCCGCGGCCGGCTTTGCAGGGACCGGCGCATGACTCGTCTCCATTACAAACACGCCTCTCGCGTCCTTCTTGATTACCGGAAGCGTGCCACCCGCAGCTTGCAGCAAAGCCGTAAGCTCGGCTTCAACAAAGCGGACCTGTTTATTCGGATCTCGCACGTGCCCCAGAGGGGGCCCCATGTAATACGTTCCGCAAGTCTGACATTTGGACAACACATCGTCGCCGCGCAAGTGAACCTCGGACGCCTCGCCGGCAGTGCGTAGTTGTTTCAAATGGCCGTTACAAAGTTTGCCTTTTTCGTTCTTCTCATTGCAGACGGTTTGCGCATTAGTTATGCGCTTGGGAACCGGCGCAGTTGCGGGTGCGGAAGAAACGTGTTCGGCTGCTTCGGAAGGAGCTGTCATAGCGGCTGATTGCCTTCTCGTTAGTCGTTGGATGATTACCCGCGAATCTTACCGAGGAGAGCGAATAGGCGTCAATGAAGAAGTGACGCGGGGCAGAGCCGCGGAACTACGCAAAAGGCAGGTTGAACTCTCAACATGGTTTATTATGCTGAGTCCAAATGCTTAATGAACTACTCGGAGGGATCTGGCGCCGGGCGCCCGCGGGGCTGAAACGTTGGACCATGCGGTTTAGTCACGCACGCTTCTCGGTAACTGCCGGCGCCATCATCAGCGACAAACAGGGACGCGTACTGTTGCTGAAACATCGCTTTCGTCCCGGTACGGGTTGGGGAATTCCTGGAGGTTACATTGAATCGGGTGAACAGCCGGAAGAAGCATTGCGACGTGAATTACGCGAGGAGGCCGGACTCGAGCTTGAGAAAATCGAACTGTTTTTAGTCCGAGCCTTTAAAAAACCGCGGCAGGTTGAGATCGTCTATTTTTGTCGGGCCGTAGGGAATCCCAATCAACTGAACTACGAAATAGAAAGGGCCGAGTGGTTTTCTCCAAACGATTTACCCCCTACATTGCCAAAAGATCAGGCTGAACAAATCCAGCAGGCCCTCGGTGATGGAGCAGGGCGGCAGGATTGATGTATGCTGTGCGGCGAAAAGAGAAGTAATGAGTGATGAGTCATGAGTGATGAGTTGGGAAAGCCCAGCTCCTCGCTGTTCTCATAACTCATCACTCATAACTCATCACGAGTATTGGAGCGAAAAATGGTAGACCTGATTCCGTCGTCGGAAACGGTAATGCAGATTCTGAAGCGCACCGGAGCGTTTCGTGAAGGACACTTTGTATATCCTAACGGCAAGCATTCTCCACACTACTTTCAGATGCCGCTGGCGTTTCGTTACTACGATACCGCGCGTGTGTTGGCCGTCGGCCTGAGCCGGAAGTTTAGAGTTGATCGAGACATCTCGAGCCAACTGCCAAAGGTCTCAATTATCAGCCCCAGCTCGGGCGGCATTCCTGTCGCTTTCGGCGTGCGCGACGCGTTGAGCGCGGAGCAAATTTACTGGGCCGAGCAGGAAAGCGGCAAACGAATGTTTCGGCAGTACATCAATAAAGGGGAGGTCAACCCCTGCATTATTGTTGACGACATCATCCGAAGCGGCAGTGCGATCGAGGAAACAGCGGAACTGGTTAAGTCACTCGGGTCGCGTGTAATCGGATGCGGCGCCATTGTTCGTTTCACCTCAGCGCCCGCGACGCTCGAAGATATCCCGATCAGGTCGTTAGTTGAGTTTGACGCTGGCATGTACGACAGCGGCGAGGCCTGCGGCGACTGCAGAAAAGACGCGCCAGAGGAGGTCGTGCGGTTCTAAAAAGGGCAAAGCCGAAGGCATCCGCGTTAGGCGCCGAAACCTGACCGCAATCAATCCAAGAGTTTAATGCGAAATCAAGAATACCTGCGTTTTCGGTTGCCGCTCCATCATAGTCGGTAAATTTCCTACGACATATTTGGATACTGTCACTTGCGAAAACCCTTCGGCAACCATGATTCCTCTGTACAGACCACCAATCGTTCCTGAACTCGAACAAAAAATGCTGGAATGCCTTCGCTCAGGGTGGTGGGGGTATGGACCAGAATGCCACCGGCTCGAAAGTAGGCTTGTCGAACACGCGGGTGGTTGGGCGGTAGCCACTTCGAGCTGTACTGCTGCTCTACATGTGGCGGGCAGAATGCTTCAAGTCTCTCCAGACGATGAGGTGATCGTTCCAGCAATCACCTTCGTCAGTACGCCGATGGCGTTTCGATCGTGTGGTTTCCGTATTCGAGTGGCAGATGTCGACGATGAAACGCTTCTGCTCACTGAGAAGACGGCCAAGCCCCTCATCACAAACCGAACCCGAGCAATTGTCGTTGTGCATTTGTACGGCCAGAAAGCCCCGGTTGAAGGTCTCAGAGCCTTGTGCGACGAACGGGGAATCTCGCTTGTCGAAGATTGTGCACATCGACTTGATCTGGACGATAAGGACCGACCGTTGGGTGACTATGCTTGTTACAGTTTCAACGCGGTAAAGGAGGCGCCCGCCGGAGAAGGAGGATTACTCTGGTGTCTAGACGAACGTTTGGAGAGTAAAGGGCGAGCCTTATCGAACCTCGGATTAGCAGGGGACACCTGGCAGCGAAGCGCAAACCTGCAACATCGTGATTACCAGTTTTATAGCGAGATCGGGTTGAAGCTTCGACTTCAGGACGTTGCGGCAACAATGGCAAATGTAATGCTGGACAACCGGCGCAATCTCCACCAAAAGCGCCAAGCCGTTTTTCGCTATTATGAAAGAGCTCTTCAAAATTGCTCTCCAGAATTGTCATTTGCCGCCCAACTCAACGAAAGAGTGGGAATGATCCAACTTTCCTCCGGCGCCAGGATCAAGTCAGACAGCACCACTGTGGAAACAATCGAACTCTGCATGGATCGGGAGAGATGGCTCGAAATGAAGAATGCGGAGGGGTAATGCCGCCAGTTGACTTCTCAAATATCGACAGACTCAGAGCTGGATTTATCAGTTCCAGCTTTTGGTGCATACGCTACAGCTATTGGATGGATTGGTACTAGATTTCGTGGCGATTAGACAGCGCCTTATCCATCGTTACCTCATCCACATATTCCAGATCGCTTCCCACTGGCATTCCCATAGCAATACGTGTCACGCGCAGACCGAGCGGTTTTAGCAGCCGGCCGATGTAGTTAGCTGTCGCTTCGCCTTCCGTCGTCGGATTGGTAGCGAGAATTACTTCGCTGACTTCGAGGCCGTCGTTGTTTTCTGGTTTGAGTCGCGGCAGTAGGTTCGCCAGGTGAAGTTCATCGGGACCAATGTGGCGAATGGGCGAGAGACTTCCGTGCAGCACGTGGTAGACGCCTTTGAAACTGCGGGTTTTTTCCACGGCCACCATGCTGTGAGGTTCTTCCACCACGCAAATCACTGAATGATCGCGCGCAGGCGAAGCGCAAATCCGACAAGGATCGATCTCAGTAAGATTGTTGCAGACTGAACAGAGAACGATACGTTCCTTGACGTCGCGCATCGCCGTGGTCAAGCGCTCGAGATCAATCTCAGGCGTGCGCATGATGTGAAACGCCAGCCGCTGTGCAGACTTGTGTCCGATACCGGGCAGGCGCTTCAGTTCGTCGATCAGTTTTGTGACAGGTTCGGCGTATTCGAGCATTTCCGATTTTCAAATGCCGATTGCCAATTTGAAGAACGTCAGAATTTGGCAATCGGAAATTGGCAATTGGCAATCAACCAAGCATGCCCCCAAGTCCTGGCGGCAACATCCCACCCAGCTTGCCCTTCATTGCTTCGTCGACTTTGCGGTTGGCCTCGTTGATCGCGGCGAGGATCATGTCCTGGAGCATCTCTACGTCGCCTTCTTTGACAGCTTCCGGATCGATCTTCAACGAAATGATTTCATGGTTGCCCTTCATTTCCACGTTTACCACACCACCGCCCGCTGAGGCGTCGACGCGGAGTTCATCCATCTCTTTCGACATCTTCTCCTGCATAACCTGCGCCTGCTTCATCATTTGTTGAATATTAAATCCGCCCGGAAATTTCATTGCGCACACCTCTCTTGAATTTGGTTTTGTCGCTCGCTGGACTTTGAAAACATCGTAGCTTTCATTACCAACGAATGCAAAGTAGGACAGACATTCCTGTCTGTCCAGGTTTGAATAGAGATTACGGCGGGCGGTACATGCGCGGAGGGCAGCGGGAAAACGTCTTCTAAATCTTTTGAATCGTGTCTAGTGTTAGCTAAACTGAGACAGACAGGAATGTTTGTCCTACTTTACGCCGATGATCCAGCAAAACGATGCCGAGGCGACTGACCTCACGCTCAAAGCCGAGATCAAGCTCTACTACGATCTGTATCGGCCTTCCGCGCTACCGGCTCCTTTGTTGATCGCTCTGCACGGGTACGGTGCTAACAAGCGGCAGATGTTGCGCGAGGCGCGGCAAATGGCTCCGGAGACTTTTGCCATTCTTTCGCTGCAGGGCTTTCATCAGCACATGAAGGAACCGAAGGAGCCCGGTGGACCATTGCGCTTCGGTTTTGGGTGGCTAACAAATTTTCATCCGGAAGATTCCGTTGCTGTCCACCACCAGGCGCTCCTCGACCTGGTGCAAAAAGTAGTGACCGAGGGCGTAGTCGATCCGAAGCGAGTGTTTCTGCTGGGTTTCTCGCAGACTTGTGCGCTCAATTACCGGTTCGCGTTTTCACATCCGGAGCATCTTCGCGGCGTTATTGGAATTTGTGGCGGTTTACCGGGAGATTGGGAAACCAACGAAACATATAAGCCAACGGATGCAGCAGTGCTGCATCTTACAGGTGAGAAAGATGAGTTTTATCCTCCTGCGAGAGTTGCCGATTATGAAGACCGCCTGCGGATCCGGGCCCGAGACGTTACCTTCAGAAGCTATGACGCGGCGCATGAAATAGTGCCCGAAATGCGTGAGGACGTGAGGCGGTGGCTCAACGATTATGAACGGACTTAGCGTCTTAAAGCAGATAGCCGCTTGGTCGGTCCTGATAATCCCTTTTCTTACGGGTTGTCAGCCGCAGGATCCGCCGCGCGCTTTGGCGCCGAAACCATCGCCATCAATCACCAGGTCATTATCGACCAACGCGTCGCCGCAATTGAAGCAGCTGGTTGAAGCCGCAATCGAGCAGACCAAAGTGACCACTGGTTACGATCCCGCTTACGTCGGCATCGCATATCCCGGCGGCGACGTGCCTCCTGAGACCGGTGTCTGCTCAGACGTCGTGGTAAGGGCGTTCAGAAAAACAGGTATTGACCTGCAGAAAGAACTGCATGAAGACATGGGCCGCGCATGGGAGGTGTATCCACGAAAGTGGGGGGCATCGCGTCCTGATTCCAACATCGACCACCGTCGAGTTCTAAACCTGACAACCTGGTTTGATCGACAGAAAAAGGCTGTGCCCGTAAGCACGAATCGCGAAGACTACATCCCGGGAGACCTCGTGACCTGGGATCTCGGTAACGGCGTTGACCACATCGGAATGGTCGTGAACATCTGGTCAGACTCGAGCAAGGGTTATTTGATCGTGCACAACATCGGCGCGGGTGCTCGCGTAGAGGATGTCTTGCTCAACTGGGAAATCACCGGTCACTATCGATACTTCGAGAAGTGACATTGGGAAGCCAACAGAAGCCGCTCAGTAAGTTCGAGGTAAGGAAGGAGGGCTTGCCCCGCCGGAGCGCCATCGGCGCGACTTTGGGCAATTCTTTTCTGGCGCCACATTACCTTAGTTTGTAGATTCAAGGTCAAGAAAGAGTCGCGCCGATGACGCTCCGGCGGGGCAAGCCCACCTTCCCGACCTCTAACTGTGTACAGTTCAATCACTAGTTCCGCCTACAACTTTTCTCAACGCTCAAAACAAAAGGTGGCGCTCTCACCAGCAATGTGATAAATCCTCGCGCACCAAAGATTGAATGACTCTCTTTAGCCCCCAAGAAGGAGTGTGCAACGAAATGAACTACAAGCGTATTTTCATCGGTGGCCTGCTTTGCGGTTTGATTTTGAGCATAGGCGAGTTTGTTCTCAACAGCGTGGTGCTCAAGGCGCAGATGGAGGAGTTTGTGAGGCGGTGCGGTATGACTCCCCCTGATCCGAAGGCCCTCTCGATCCTGTTCGTGATTACGTTTATGTTGGGCATCTTCATCATCTACCTTTACGCGGCCATCAGGCCACGGTATGGCCCGGGTCCGAAAACCGCCATCTGCGCGGCTTTGCTCGCATGGTTCTGCGTTTACTTTTACAACAACGCGGTAGGCCTGGCGCTGGGATTCATTCCCGTAGACGTGTTCATGATTGCGGTGGTTTGGGGAGCGGTTCAGTACATCCTGGCGGCGCTTGCCGGCGCATGGCTGTACAGAGAAGCCTAGCTGAACTTGGCTAACGCACTCGCAGTTATTAATTGTTCCCAACTGGTGACTCTCGCCGGGCCCGCTCGTCCGCGGGTCGGCGCCGAGTTGCGCGAGCTCGCGATCATTAAAAACGGCGCCTTATTGGTGAAGGATGGTCGGATTGAAAAGACAGGACGTAGAGATGAGATTGAACTTCTGATCGCCACCAGCGACGTTGACTGGGAAACAATAGACGCAGGCGGACGCTTGGTGATGCCCGGCTTTGTCGATGCTCACACACACGCCGTATTTGCCGGCAATCGCGTAGGAGAATTTGAAGAACGTGCGCAAGGCGCTACTTACCAGGAAATTGCCGCCAGAGGCGGCGGAATTCAATCAACGGTAAACGCCACCCGCGGAGCGACGGTCGATGAACTGGTAACGGCCGGTCGACGCTACGCCGATTGGTTTTTGCGGACAGGGACGACGACGGTTGAAGCGAAGTCGGGATATGGCCTCACGCTCGACGACGAGTTAAAGATCCTGCGCGCAATCAAGCGTCTGGATCAGGAAACACCACTGCGTTACGTTCCAACCTTTCTGGGCGCCCATTCCGTTCCATCCGAATACAAGTCACGCCGCGACGACTACGTAAAGCTTCTGATCGACGAAATGCTCCCGCGGGTCGTGGAGGAGAAGCTCGCTGAGTTCTGCGATGTGTTCTGCGAAGATAAAGTCTTTACCAACGATGAGTCGTTGAAGATCCTTTCCGCGGCGCGTTGTCATGGACTCGGCCTCAGGATGCACGCAGATCAACTATCGCTGTCAGGCGGTGCAAAATTGGCAGCAGAGCTCGGCGCAGTGACCGCCGATCATCTTGAACACACTGATGCTGAAGGCATCGCCGCGTTGAAGTCGGCAGGAGTGCAACCTGTGCTTTTACCCGGCTCGGTCTATGCGCTTGGTTCGAATCGTTATCCAGCGGCAAGAGAAATGATCGATGCAGGCCTCGCGATAGTGCTGGCGACGGATTTCAACCCGGGTTCATCACCGACGCCTTCGATCCCGATGGTGCTGTCGATTGCTTCAACTCACATGCAGATGACGCCGGCGGAAGGTATCACCGCTTCAACGATTAATGCGGCGTATTCGCTGAATCGCGGCCAAGAGATTGGTTCGCTCGAGCCTGGAAAGGTTGCCGACTTCGTCGTTCACGATGCAGAAGATTATCGAGAAGTCGCGTACTTCTTCGGCATCGAGCATCCGTGGCAAACGTATACCAGTGGGAGACTCGTATACGAGCGATCAACTTCGGGGCAGTAGCCCGACCCGTCAGGAAGGGCGACCGTCTCTAGATGTCAGATACGCCCTCCCTAACGGTCGGGCTACTGCCGCCTAACGAAGATCGACGACTGCTAAAAACCGGTTGACGCTTCTGGACTTGTATTTTATTATCCCCCCAACACTGGAAAGGAGGTGATTCTAAATATATGAGTTCTAATCACAGTGAGGTGGCTGCGGCCTGACCTCTGAACCAGAAATAAACCGTTAGGATTTCGGTTCAGTCGTCTTACTGCTAGTAGGCCTCCTTTTCAGGAAGCAAACACAGTCAGCCTCAGGCCAATCCGAACAGTTCACCGAAGCCGTCCACGTCTCGTGCGTGGACGGCTTTTTCACGTATTAATCCGCGTGCGTATCTGTGAGGCGCGACGGTTGACCCTCTTACCAGCAGCCAGCCTCCCACCTAGTTACTTCCCTACAACTCCAATCTGTTTCTCCGACCGGTAGGCACTCATACAACACCCAATAGTAGGTGGTGCAACTATTGTAAGGGTCTCCTCCACCGCCACCGGCGGGAGTGGGCGACGGCACGGCTACCAGATTCGGTCGGCATTCGCAGTCAAAGCTATTGCGAATGAATCCAGGATCGCAGGGAACATTCTGAGAAATGCACACGCAGCAATTACTTCCGTTATTGGCCTGCTTGGCCGGATCACATCCTCCGCTTTGAGGAAATTGAACGTAATCCGCGGGTACCATTGTCCCGCATGAGCACTGCCACGTCAGGCCGATCCCGGGAACGTTGTTGCAGACGCAATTTGAGCTATTGGGTCGAAGAGCAGGGTCGCATGTCTCTGGAGTCGGAGTGGGAGTAGGAGTTGGATTAGGCACCGGTGTAGGTGCAGGCGCAGCGCCACAAGGATTCAGGTCGATCACCTGACATACGTATTCCTGTCCATTTCCGAGAAAACATTCCATGGAGCCGTATGTTGCTGACCAGCAACCTCCAGCGGGGTCCCCACAAAATGTAATTCCAGGCCTTTGCTGTGTGGGACAATTAACACACGCATTTACTAGGGCCGGGATCAGAGACGTACAGCCATCACCCGGGCAACAACTCTGCGGTGCGGCATTAGATACAAATGAAAGACCCCTCGCTGAGTTGGTATAAAAAAATTTACCGGCAAGAAGCTCACCGGTAAAATCAACAACGGACAACTTGCTCGGCCATCTATCCCATAGGGTGGCCCATTCCAACGCGGGCGGGCCCGCTCGATTTGGTTGATCGACGCATTTATCCAGGCTCGAGCGTTCGTTCAGCTTGCGCGGAAGGGCTAGACCATCGGTGCCTGCGTAACCCGTCCCATCGCCAAAGCTCAATAGATCAAACCTGGCTCGAAGCTTTTTCGCCGGCGGACGGTTTTCCTTTCGATTCATGAATTCCCACGCTTCCAATTGGCCGGGGTGAATCGTAAAGCCATAGGTCTCCCCCGGCTTAATCGACATATCGCCCGGCTGCGACTTGACCCTGATGTCACCTAATTCATCTTGCCCAAATCGTAATCCGAACACAATGAATTGCCCGGATTTAGTTTTTACGTCGCTCCATATATTCAAAGAAAGATAATAGATCGATTTATCTCCGGTATTAGTAACTTCAAGTATGAAGTCTCGGGCCCAAGACTCATTTTTCAGATCCTTAAACCCTTTCTCCTTCTCAGGCTTGATTTTGATCTTTATTGGCAGATGCTTCGGTAGTTGGTCTTCAAGTAAGCGTTCCTCCTCTTGAATACTCTTTCTGAAAAAAGCCATTTCCTGCGCCGTCGGGCCTAACCCTAGGTGGCCTTTGCGGCGCAGCACCTTCATTTGCTTTCCTTGCGCCGAAAAGTTCGTTTCGCCGCTGCTACGGCGAGTCGCAAGGATGACGAAACCCGAGATTACGAGGACTGAGAGGACTAGTAAGCTGAGGCGCTTATGTCGCATGTTTTTCTCCTTACAGGTTGAGGACGTTTGAGTCGATTCTGAGTTGAGCACGATTACCGGAATTGCGTGAGAGTTGTTATGTGAACCAGAAAAATTACTTGCAGAGTATTTACAGATTCACAGTGGCTGATATATCAGAAAAAGGGAAGTGAATCAACGGCCTCTTGTATTAGTACCCTAACGTTGTGTTGCTAAAAGTCTTGTATACGAAGCTCCGCAATCAAGGACTGGAAGAGGGGCTGGCCGGCCTGTCCGACGCAGGCAGTCGCGCCGGATCAGGTCTATCGGGTGAAGTGTGCAAATGAATTGCTTTCCACTCCTTTCCCACACGCCGAAAAACCAGGGTCATCCTGCCGGTCGCAGTTTCCGGCTCACCACGAAATGTTTGCGACTGAGTCCAAAGACATGTAGCAACTGCTCCATCGCGGCCAAGCATCGTGATCGACCTGTCGCGGCAGGTGAGCTTCACATCCTTGACGTCTTTGTAGGAGCTCTCGCGATTTCGACGCATCTGCTCCCAGCCCCTGGTAATTGATCCGTTGTTGTTGAAAAGCGTCAGACGCGGATCATTCCAATACACGTCAGAGACGGCTTTTACGTCGGCTTTGCGAATGCCGTCGAGCAAAGCATTGAACGCTGCCGCGACTGCCGTTGACCCTGGCGTTTCCGCACCGGTCGTGGTTGCAGGCTTCGCGGGAGTTGAACGCGGGGTTGGCTTCGGCGCGGCAGAGGGTTCTGACTGGTCGCCCCTTGTTGTCTCCGTACTCGATCGGTTCGTACTTGATGGTGTGCTTGTTGTTCGTGGGCGAACGGTTGTCGAGGAATTTGTGTTTTGGGCGAGGACGGTGGCAGTCGATATTGCGGAAATCAGCATAGTGCCGATCACGAATCTCATTAACATTAGCTATTCCTCATAGGTGGCAACTTTGTAGGGGCGTCCCTTGGTGGGCGCTCCTTTCTTCCGGTCGGGGGCGCCCACGGAGGGACGCCCCTACAGACTAACTACTGCACTTCATACATCACCCAACGCGTTCATGGCGTCGAACCATGGTACTCCACTCCGAAGTCTTTCCACACTACGTTTTTGCCCAAGTATCTCAAATACTTCAAACATCGATGGGCCTACCGATTGACCTGTCAACATCGTTCGTGAACCGTTAATGAGCAGTCCAGCCTTGACGCCCGACTCTTCGGCAAACTGGCGCAGGGCATTCTCGGCCGTCTCATGAGTAAACGATTCCAGATTCTCGAGTCGCTCAGCGAAAGCCGGCAACAAATCCTTGAGACGAGCATCCTTTCGGAGGTTTTTGTTAACAGCCTCCTCGACGAAATCGAAATCATCTGAGAAGTAAGCTCGACCCTGTTCAGAGAAGTCTTTGAGTGTGAAGAAGCGTTGACGGATCAAGTCGACGACCTTCGCAAACCATTCGCTGTCGTCGTCTTCATACTCCTCGCGCCACAGTTTGTTGGCGCGCAGCTCGGCCTTCACCATCGGCAAAAGGCCGGCGATTGGCATTGTGCGAATGTATTCGGCATTCATCCATAAGGCTTTTTCATCGGTCCAGTGACGCGGATCGTTTTCCTGAAAGTTGAAAACGGCCGGCGAGCGATGAATTTGTTCGAGCGAAAACGTTTCTACAAGTTCGGGAACTGACAATAATTCTTTGCCTTCAGGCGCAGACCATCCCAGCAACGCCAGAAAGTTTCGAAAAGCGGCAGGAATAAAGCCACGATCGCGATACGTGGTCAGCGAAACCACCTCGCCATGTTTGCGTTTCGAAAGCTTTCCTTTGTTCGGCGCCAGGATTAGTGGCAGGTGCGCGAATTGCGGGACGCTTGCTCCCAGGGCTTCATAAAGCAGGACTTGTTTGTGCGTGTTCGTGAGGTGGTCCTGGCCCCGAATTACGTGTGTGATTCCCATTTCGATGTCATCGATGACGACGGAAAGGTTGTAAAGCGGGTGACCATCAGAACGCAGCAGCACGAGGTCTTCGATCTCGGAATAGGCCCGCTCCTGAGGCCCATAGACAATGTCTTCGAAATGCGTTTTGCCTTCGGGCGCAATTTTTAGACGCACCGCGAAAGGCTCGCCGGCCGCCGCGCGCCGGTCAGATTCCTCTTTTGACAGGTCGCGATATTCGTTGCTCCTGGGATCGACGCCTTCCGCCGCATGCGCACGAGCTCGAGCCGCGATGTTCTGCTTCACACTGGCATCGTCACGTTGGGCCTTGGGCGTGAAATCCCGATACGCC
>DASQKG010000490.1:0-8020 GCA_035630655.1 Pyrinomonadaceae bacterium | reverse complement strand
CCTTTGGAACTTCTCGCCAGGGCCGAGAACATATTCGCCGAGTTGAACGCTTCAACCGAGGATAGAGTGATACTTCATGGAGACTTGCACCACGCCAATATCCTCTTCTCTGCGAAAGGGGAATGGCTAGCAATTGATCCGAAAGGGATTATTGGCGATCCGGGATACGAGGTAGGTCCCTTCATGCTGAATCAACTACCGAACAACCTATCGGAGTCAGCGACAATGGAAATTCTAAGCCAGCGCCTATCAGTTTTCTCAGATGAGTTACATATCGGACGGGAACGTCTTGGCCGTTGGGCGTTTTGTCATGCCGTTCTCTCTGCAGTTTGGGACTTGGAAGAGGAAGCCGAGTGTGGCAACACAATTCGATTGGCTCTGCTGCTCGAACAGCTTGGATAACTTGACGAGATAGCCGTCGCGCTACGCTTTTCCAGCTGTGGATTCCTCAATGAGACGTACAATTTCCGCCAACAGCGTGTCGCCATCGGCGGGCTTTACCAGGTATCCCTGCGCGCCCGATGCCAGCGCAGCTTTCTTATCGCGGTCGTAAGCGGCGCCCGAATAGAACAGAATAGGCGTTGTGCTATCAAACTTTCGCAGCTCATGAGTCAGCCCGGTTCCAGATAATCCGGGCATCCAGTGATCAATAAGATAAAGATCGAAGAGTTGAGTCTTTGCCAGTTCCAGCGCCTTATTGGCATCACTGGCGCAGATAACGTCGAAACCGTATTCCCGTAAAACGAAGACAATAAGGTCCCGCGTATCCTGATCGTCCTCAGTGCAGAGAACTCGGCCCTTGGAGGTGGTCATAGTAGCCAGTCCTTTCTTTTGAAGACTAGAACGTATCGGGAAGAGATAGCGCAACTAGTTACGGTATGGTGTATATACCATTAATGTTGGACCATGCGCGAGAAGTTGGCACACACAAACGCTACTCGTCTAAAAACTCACCCGCCCACTTGACTCTGGACTCGGCTCTAGGGTGTAGACTCATTTTCGTGAATGGTCAGCTTCTTCAAATTGGCGAAATAGCCGCTCGCGCCGGGGTGAGCGTTGATACCGTTCGCTACTATGAGAAGCGTCGGCTTTTACCGCGTGCTCCACGTACGGAAGGGGGATTTCGCGTCTTTGGGCCTGAAGCGGTGGAGCGCGTCCAGTTTATAAAACAGGCGCAAGACATCGGCCTTTCACTGGAGGAAATCGGCCAACTCCTGGCAACCGGCGGCGCCGATGAATGCTTGAGGATGAGGGACCTGCTTCGCGTCAAGCTTCGAGAGATTGATGAGCGCATGGTCCTGATGCGGAAGTTTCGCCAGACGCTCGTTCGGCATCTCCGGTCATGTGAGAAAGAGTTGGACGCCCAGGGTGAAGCGGCATCCTGCCCGGTCGTGGTCGAGATCTCGCACACGCGTAATGCGCCGAGGGCCGCTAGAGTTAAGGAGAGTCGTAAGTGAGCAAGGAAAACGTGGCGGTGAGCGGGGCAGTGCTGACAGCCATCGGGGCGAGCCTCTGCTGCATCGGGCCGATCCTGACTCTACTGTTTGGCGTGGGCGCATTTGGAGCGGCAACGATCTTTGCTTCGGCCCGGCCATACTTGTTGGTTGCCGCAGTGCTGGCTCTGGCCTTCGGCTTTTACCAACTCTACTTACGGCGCGAAGACTGTGCGCCAGGTGAAGCTTGTCCGACTACGCCAACTAGTCGTGTCGCACGTCTCACATTATGGACCGCTTCCGTGGCGGTATTGATCTTCGCGCTCACGCCTTACTACGTGGGTACACTCGCACGGCATCTGAGCCCAAAGAGGAAGATCGCCGAGGCACCGCAATCGGTAACGGCACGCGAGACCTTCAAGGTGAGTGGCATGACCTGCGCCGGGTGTGAAACGACCATTAAACTTGCGCTCGAACAGTCGCCGGGAGTGAGGACCGCTGAAGTGAGTTACGACCGGGGCGAAGCGGTGGTTGAATACGACACTACACTAACGAATACTGATAAGCTCTGCGCTGCGATAAACGAGACCGGCTACACATGCGAACTACCGAAATGAAACCTATGGATTGCTGTTTGATAGCGGCCGTTGATGATGACGCGGTTAACGTTGCCGAGGCGTTGGCGTTTGATCCAGAGAACGCCCCGGCTCCGCAAGATGAGCCCCAGCAGGCCTGCATAAACTGTAAAGGCAGTAGCCGCCCAATTACACGCAAGACTATGCTCCTGATGCTGAAACCCGAACGCTTCGATCGAATAGGAGACGGTGAATACCGCTTCTGTTCGGCCCCTGATTGTCGCGTGGTGTATTTCACGGAAGGCTCGGGAATAGCTTTTACAACTGTGGACCTGCGGGTGCGCGTTGGGTTGAAAGAAACCTCCGGCCCGATTCCGCTTTGTTACTGCTTTGGGTTTGACGAGGCAAGCGCGCGCGCGGAGATCGCTGCCACCGGACGCTGCACTATCCCACAACGCATTTCTGCGCTAATCAAGCAGAGAATGTGTGCGTGCCCGGCTCGTAATCCCTCGGGCGCCTGCTGTCTGGGTGAAGTGAACAGAGCGGTGCAAACGCTCTTGATCGAAACTGCAGTCGAAGTGCACCCCGCGTGATCGCGAATGGAGGTTCATCATGAAGCGCATTTTCCCTTGGCTCTTAATCCTGAGCGTTGTTTCAGTCCTCGGGTGTTCAGCTCAGAGCACCGGTCAGAAGGCTTCGAGCGAGGTAAAGAAAATGACAGACGCGTCACCATCGCCTAAACAGGAACCTCGGCCCTACTCGAAAGACCTTGGTGAACTGCGTGCTGCATTCAACCGTGACAAAGACAAAGTAAGGCTGGTAACGCCGCTATCTCCTACGTGACCGGCCTGCGTCATTCGGGGGGCCTCCGAACTACGAATAAAAGTTCTCGAACCGACCAAGAGCATAGACCTTAGAGTATATGTCGTATGGGTACCATCGTTGCCGGCGGACAACGAGAGTAAGGTTCCAGCAGCAACCGCTAAAATACCTGACGAACGCGCGAGCCATTATTGGGACGAGAAAGGCGCGCTAAAGGTGGCGTATCAGCGGGCGCTCAAGATGAATGAACTGGCATGGGATGTGTATTACGTTTACCGGCGCGGCACTGAATGGACCGGTGATTTGCCGCCAGTCCCTGACTACTACATGCATCAACTGCGCAGCCTGCCACCCGAGCGGATGCTCGACGGTGACAAACTAGCCGAAGAAATTAACAAACTGCTCGAACAGAAATGAAAGGCGGACAGCGAAGGCAATGGTAAGAACCAAATTATTTATCTGTGCGGCGGCTATCGTCCTCTCCATGAGCAACGTGGCCTCGGCGGCGACACGCACCACCACAATCTATGTTAGTGGTATGACGTGCGGCGGCTGCGCGATCTCTATTGAGCAGGTTCTAAAGAACACGGAAGGAGTCGAGGACGTGCGGGTGAATTTCGAGCGAGGGCAGGCCGTGGTCAAGTATGACGACCGGAAGGTAACCGCCTCGAAGCTACGCGCACTCGTTAAGAATATTGGTTTCCGCGCGTCATCGAAGCCGTCCAAGAAGGTACGGGCCCTGAAGGCGAAAGACTCTGTGTGCTGTAATGCGGATTCCTGCGAGACTCAGCCCCCAGGTTAGGTGATTGGTTACCCGAAGAACGCATCAGACGTGAGCTACATCGTTTAAGAAAAAGGTAGAATAATATAGATGGTTGTAATTCGTGCGTTCTTCTTAAGTTGTTTATTCGTAGCCGGGGCAGCGGGCCAGCAGGCTCAGTGGCTACCTGAGTTTTCATTGCAAACCCTAAAAGGTCAGACGGTGACTTCGCAGGAATTGAAGGACAGTATCGTAGTCCTCGATTTCTGGGCCACCTGGTGTGAAGGATGTATCACTGAGATTCCAGCGTTTAATCGTCTGGAGCAAAAGTATGGCGCGCGCGGCGTGAAAGTCATTGGTTTGGCGGTCCAGTCGGGATGGGCTAAAGACATACGGAAATTTGCGAGACGGTACAAGATGCGCTACACACTCCTGGTAGGAAATGACGATACAGTTTCGGAGTATGGAGTAATTAGCTTTCCGGCAACCTATGTCATCGCCCCCGGTTGGAAGCTTCATAAGAAATACTTGGGCGTCTCGGCAACCAAAGCGGAAGACATTCAACGAGACATAGAGACGTTACTAGAGGCGAAGCGCCAAAGGAAAGCGGAGGAGCAATGATGAAACCTGTGCACAATTCCCGGTTGTTCTTTGCAGCAGCCACGCTTCTTTTCCTGGTTTGTGCGGGACAGGCGGCTACCAAGCAAGGTCCTCAGAAGCAAGGGCGCCTTAACGCCGAAGAACAGAAGGTAATCAACTATTTGGTTGCCGATTGGGGAGAAGACTACAGCGTGACGAGCGTCGATATCGCCATGGCCGCACTCAAAATGAAGCCATCAGAGGAGTCACGCTTTCGTATTGGCAATCACATCAAAGCGCATCCGGAGCTTCACGAGATAATTCGACGCTGGGGCTGGGTTACTCTTGTGCTCACGCCTGACGAAAAGCTAATTGCGCGAACGCTTATCAACGCGGAGCGCGATGGGAAACCTCAGCCTACCGTTTCCGACATAGCCAAAGCCGTTGGGATAACCGAGGCTCAAACGGACCGTGGACTTTCTATGCTTGAGCGTTACGAGGTAGTGCAACGCGCCGCCTCCAAAGGCGCCGGCTACAAGGTTGTACCGCGATATATCAAGTGGGAGCCGCGCTTGGACTTCATCTTTCACAAGGTCAGCCTGGATAGCGGTCGGCAATTCAACACCAATTGAGCGATCGACTTCATGCTGCTGGTCAGCAGCAAACTCGCAAGCGAAAAAGCCACGATAGACACCTCCTCGCCGGAAGGTACGGCGCGCATTCATGTCGTCTTCAACAAAGGCAAGCCCGTTACCGTGGAGCCTGCTTCAACCATTCTCTTTATGGGCGGTGGTTGAGGGGTCATTAATCTCTTCAGGTCTGAAGAGGCACTCAACCAGTGGTTAGGTAGATACCCGGAACTAAAAGACAAGCCTCGCGGCACAATCGAACAGGCGCTCTTAGAAATTAAGAAACGAGCGAAGAAGTGAACCCGAATCTAAGGTGATGGATCTTAGTGACTCTTCCTGCTTGCAGGCGTGATAATAGTACCCATAGCAAATCCCAAACCAAGGAGTTAAAAACTATGAAGCGAATACTTTGCGCTTTGGCGCTCACTGTCATTCTTACATCAATAGCGCTGGGTCAAGTAACTCAAGCACAAAAGCATGAGATGCCTGATGCGAAGGCGATGAGTCTTTATCCGACCGCTGAAATTCAGTGGAAGGACGGCCCCGCATCTCTCGCGGCAGGAGCAAAAGTTGCTGTCCTGGAAGGAGACCCTTCGAAGGAAGGCTTTTTTACCATGCGTCTTTGGCTACCTGACGGCTTCAAAATCCAACCGCACTGGCATCCGAAAGTAGAACACGTGACCGTCATCTCCGGGAGCTTCAATCTCGGCATGGGAGACAAGTTTGATCAAACGGCGACTCGGGAGATGCCTACCGGAACTTTTGGATTCTGGCCGCCGGACATGAAGCACTTCGCCTGGGCCAAGGGCGACACGGTCCTGCAACTTCATGGAACGGGTCCGTGGATGATCAACTACGTGAATCCCTCCGATGATCCAAGGAAGCCCAAGTAATCCAAACGCGATTGCGTAAGGTCGCGTCAGGTTGTTACATAGTGCCAAGCTCACATTCAGATCGAATTCGCGAGGATTCCGCCGACTACTGCTATCACCCAAACCGAAGCCGCCACCACGGCTGCGACCTTCCAACTTGTCGACCTCATGATTGTGAGTAGCGAAGGGAGATTGATTGCGGGGCCCGCGATGAGGAGTGCCAAAGCAGCGCCTACTGGAGCGCCTGATGCGAGCAAAACGAAAGCTAGCGGGATTTCGAAAAAAGTCGGCAGAGCCAGCGGAATCGCAAACGTAGCGACAACGATGACGGCCAACAACCTCGCGTTAGGCGACGTGACAGCGCCAGTGGGTAGCCATTGCGCAATTATCATTGAGGCCAGAACCCCACAAACTATTAGTGGGACCAACCGAAGCGCCACTTGACCGCATGAACGCACGAAGCGCGGTAGAAGGAGCCGGCTCGACAAGCTCTGAGAAACATCGTCGACTTCACAAGTGACTCTTGTTTTGTCGAATATCTTTTCTGCAATCGCGCCGGTGAAAAGAACCGCTGCAACGCTCGCGGCTACGCGCATCCCGGCAACCTTGTAGTTGAAAAGCATAAAGGTGAGTATCAACGCAGCCGGATTGAGCGCGGGCGCAGCGAGCATCAAGGCGAGTGATGGACCAAGTCGAGCAGAGCGTTCGTAAACGCCCTTGAAGATCGGAGCCACACAGCAAGAACAGAGCATCAACGGCGCTCCCGCAGCTCCAGCGATGACCTGGCCCCTCAGTGAACCTTTCCCCAACACTCGAACCAACCAACGTGGAGACACAAACGTGGTCACCGCTGCGCTGATTAGAATACCGAAAAGCAATGCCGGCCAAATGACCAGGAAGTAGTTCAACGTTCGGGCAAGAACGCTTGCTTCTGAACCACCTACCAGCGGAATCACGTCACCACGCGGGATAAGAACTCCCGTGACAGAAACTTTTCCAATCACTGCCAACGCAGCCGAACTCTTGTATGCGATCAGCGCGCCGATGATCAGCAGAGTTGGGAGTGCAAAATAGACAACTCGCTGAATCGTTGTCTGCAGCGCTTCGTTTTCTATTTGATTAGCTTGTTCCATAACGATGATATCCCATCCGCGATCACTCTCAGTCACGCTGCGAAGGTTTACCGAAGTTCTCTATTCTGCATACATAGAACAGCAAGACAGATCTTACCTCTACCACTTGTGAGTCACCTCGCAAAGGTTCATCTGCCTTAAGAATCGGTTGTAATAGAGCCTACACGAGGCCCTCAGTTAAGCACATCAACACGCGTAGCAGTAGCACATCACGGCGCCTAGCGGGCCAACTTGAAATGAATAGTCTTTGCCCGCCGGAATGAACATCCAATCTCCAGCTCCAAGTTCTTTTCCCTCGTAAGTGATCGAACCGCCCGCGACGAAGCGAATACCGTCTCCGTCTTTGTGGGAATGCCGTGGAGACTTAACATTCGGTTCCGCCACGGTAATGAACAGGTGACTGGGATTGTCCAAATGGACCGGCAGTTGCCACTTCTGAAAACCCTTGGGCACGTTCTTGGTACTGAGAGCCTTTCTCAGTTCACTAGCGCCATCATCTTTGGAGGTGATGATTTGCCCGTCGGTCTTCAACCCTGCTGCTTTTACAGCACGTTGAAGCCTCTCGGTGCACGCTGCGAACTTCAGACGGTTTGGATTGAAATCTGATGTAGCCATGGAAATTCTCCTTGACCTATGTGAGGCCACGGCGTTTCTCCTAAGACGTTGTTGCTAGTGGGTAGAGGTTCAGGTCTTCAATGACTCTGAGATGAGATGAACCTGGAGGCCCGTAGCAAGCTCGGAAGAACCCGTGACGTTGGACCTGTTTGATAGGCGTGAGAATAGTCTGCAGAGTTTACCCTGTCAACTAAATGGCTGACGCTAAGCACTCCGCGAAGTTTAGCCGAACAGTTCTTTGTTCAAATTTGACCAGGCCTTCTGCTCACGCGCGGGAGTAAAAAGGACCGCCAGACTCTTAACCCGCTCTCTTAGTTCAGAGAGAAATGCCAGTGAAGTTTCCACGCGCCTCAACAATTGTGCAAGCTCTTTAGTATCGCCTACATCAAAATATCCGGGATAGTCTCCGCCCAGAATGCCGATGTTGCCATTGATGCGTGACGCGAGAATTGGCACTGAGGCTGTAATGGCCTCTGACAAAACGTTGGCCCCTCCTTCCATGCGAGATGAAATCACACAGAGCTGACTGTTCGCCAAGATGCCGCGGACTCGCGCTCGGCTTTGCTCCCCCAGCCATTGATAGCGCGGACTGACTCGCATTT
>DASQKG010000489.1:0-18174 GCA_035630655.1 Pyrinomonadaceae bacterium | reverse complement strand
CCGTGGCCGTCTGCTGCCGGTAAGAAATCGCAGCCTGGCGCACTTGCTCAGCCGGGAGATGGAAATACTAAGCAACGACGACCTCTACCAGCAAGCGCTGGCGGTATCGACTACAGTCATTAACGTCTCGCAATCCTTCTCACCCTGACCGGCCTTGAAGTAGCGACACGCCCCCATCCCCCATCGTTATTGACGTCTTGGGTGATGGGTTCAATCTGACGTCCAGTAATGATGGAGTTAACTTTAACCTCAACGTCATTGGAGCGGCTGAACGACTTTCCTGGACGGCCACGGGCAGCGACGATGCCTGGCTGAGTTTAGATCGCGATGGCAATGGAACCATGCTAAACACCTGAAGGCGGAAGCTCAGCACCCGCTATGGTTTCTTGTCCGGAGGAACGGCGCGGGGTATGTCGCCGTCGTCAAGTGGGGTAGCAGTTGTAGATTGAATCTTCGGTGGGTTGCCGCGCAAGCCTGGTGGAAGTTTCGGAGTGGGAATACTGACGGTGGCCAGGGGATCGGTGCGTCGCAGAATTGCTCCACCTTTGCCCGCCACCCAAACGTTGAATCCGCCCCTATAGGCAACTGAAAAAAGGGTCGAACTGGTAATGGAAGGCTGGCCTTGCCAGGTCGCGCCCCCGTCGGAGCTGTGAATGATTCGGCCTTGATCGCCGGCCGCGATCACGTCGAAATGTGATCCGGCGGCCACGGCAAAAAGATTGCTGTTGAAGCCGCTCTCAAGATCTTTCCAGGTTTCGCCGCCGTCATCCGTGCGGAGAATTAAGCCCTTCGCTCCTACCGCAAACCCGCGTGCGGCGTTGGCAAAAGTGACTGCGTAGAGCCAGTCCTTCAGGTTTTTATCAACCCGCTTCCAGGTTTCACCCCCGTCTACCGTCCTTAGAATCGTTCCGTTTGAACCCACTGCAATCCCGCGCATCTGGTCCATGAAACTCACATCCTCAAGCCAGCTCAAAGTATTTGACACTTGCAAGTGCCATGTTTTACCACCGTCCGCCGTGTGCAAGACAGTCCCTCGCGCTCCTACAATCCAACCCTCATTCGCCGACACAAAGTCGATGCCGAAGAGATCTTCTTTGGACTCGATCTTTACCGGCGTCCAAATCGCGCCACCGGTATCGGAGCGAAGTATCGTTCCCCGATCACCTACTGCGAATCCGACCTTCTGGTTGGTGAAGATGATTGAGTTGAGTTGATTAGTGGTTCCCGATGGCTGAACGCCCCAGTTCCTGCCGCCGGAGCTCGTGTAAAGTATCTTCCCGCGCGCCCCCACCGCCCAGCCGTGAGAGTTGTCCCAAAAGAAAAGTTGAGACAGATCCTCGCGTCCGCCTTCGGTCAAGCGGCGCCAGGAGAGACCACCATCATCTGTGCGGACGACCAGCCCGTCGGCGCCGGCGGCCCATCCGAGATACTCGTCTGCGAAATGGACTGAAGAGAGTTTTGGGTTGGTGCGAACGCTGACCGGCAACCAGATGTTGCCGCCGTCTCCTGTCGTTAACACGACGCCATTGTCACCTGATGCCCAGCCGTGGTTTTCATCAGTAAAGGAAACGGAAAAAAGATCTGTGGTCGAGAGCGAATTCACTGCTCGCCAGGATGCGCCTGCGTCGTCGGTTCGCAATATGGTGCCGCGATAGCCGACTACGACCGCGCCTTTGTGGGAAACAAAAGCTACGCCTGTCAATTGTCCACTGGCCACGCCGGTATGTTGTTTCCAGTCGACGCCGCCGTTGTTTGTCGAAAGCAGGGTGCCTCTTGATCCCACTACTACGCCTGTATTCGTGTCACGAAATGCGACTGCGAACATGTGCGCTGTCGTGCCGCTCTGTTGAGGCTTCCAGGTTTGACCGCCGTCGGTTGTGGCCACGATGGCGCCGAAAGTTCCAACTGCCCAACCATGAAGGGGATTGTCCTGAGCGAAGGCTACTGCAAAAAGGTGGTCTTTGGTGCCTGAGACCCGGGAAACCCATTTATCGCCGCCGTTGGTTGTTGTCAGAATCACGCCACCCGCTCCCGAGATCACGGCGCGCGACTTCGTTATCACACTGATTCCGTAGAGAGTGGTGTTTGCCGGGGATCTCTGCATCTCCCATTCAAAGCCACCGTTACTCGTACTAAGAATTGCGCCATCACTGCCAACGGCCCAACCGTGTTTCTTGTCGGCGGCGAATCTTATGGTGTTGATTGTGTTGCCCTGGGGCAACGGATTCTGCCACTGCCAGCCCGTCGGCAGGTGTTGCGCGGCGAGTGATATGGGAATTATCAGAAGAAAGAGAACGCAGACCAGCCGTCTTCCGTCACGCCGGTGAGTGGGCGCGGACCATATCCGCCTGCAAATTGAACGAAAGACAGCCATGCCTGCTTGGATTTTATTTCCTGGGAAGACGTTTGGGAAACTGAAGGCAGGGATTATAAGGGTCAACTAACTCAAACGGAAGCAGGGGAATTGGGTTGCTGCAGCGCCTATGTGAAGATTCTCTGGTGTCGAACTAGACTCGATGCGACCTCTCAGGTGAATCACCTCTCAGGTAGGGAACGAGGGCATGCCCCCGCTCTTCGCTGCGCAAATCCCATCGGCTTTGCCTCAAAAGTCGGTTGGTGACTTCTTCTCTGTGAAACCTCCGTGTTCTCTGTGTCTCTGTGGTGGCTTTTTTCGAGCGGTATGTTCACCACAGAGGCACAGAGAACACGGAGGTTGCACAGAGAAACAATGCAGTCGCACTTTTGAGGCAAAGCCAATCCCACCATAAAAGAAATAAAGGCCTGCGCTGGAAGTGCGGAATTATTTTCATGAACTGAGGTAATCAACGAAGAGCGGGGGCATGCCCTCCTTCCTTACCTGAGAGGGACCAACGCCGCCCCTATTCGGTTGCGAGCTCCGATGGATTGAAGTCACCCACTTTATCAATCGCGTCGCGTAACACTTCTTCATCGACATGGCCCTTGGCAGCAATGCGACGCGCGGCGCGGTCAGCGGCTTCCTGGACGAGATGCCCGTCGTGTCCACGCGTCCATTGCCAGGTTACCTTGTGCCGGGCTGCCGCCTCGTCCAAACGCTGCCACCACTCATGATTGGTCTTGCGCCGGAACCGGCCACTCATGGTTTCCACCACGTAACGGGAATCGGTATGCAAATGAACCGCGCACGGTTCCTTCAGTGCCTCTAACCCAAGTGCCGCGGCAACAACTTCCGCCTGTTGATTGGTAGCTTGTCCAAGGTAACTACCGACCGCGCGCCAAACCCTCTGATAGCCGAGCAGCGCAACTGCAGCCGCGCGCGTTGCCATCTGGCCATTGCCTAGACTCGAGCCGTCGCAAAAAATCGTTACTTCTTTGAGACGAGCCGATCGCTTGCTGGCACGTTTGGAAGTCACCGCTTCACACCCTCAATCCTCTTTGAACCCTGGGCTTAATCATTCACCCTTAAAACAGCTAGAAACGCTTCCTGCGGAATCTCCACGCGTCCAACTTTCTTCATGCGTTTCTTGCCTTCCTTTTGCTTTTCGAGCAGTTTGCGTTTGCGTGAGATGTCGCCGCCGTAGCATTTGGCGATCACGTTTTTGCCCATGGCCTTCACCGTTTCACGCGCAATCACTTTCATGCCGATGGCCGCCTGGATGGGAACCTCGAAGAGCTGGCGCGGAATCAACTCTTTCATCTTTGCCGCGAGGGCACGTCCCTTTGCCTGCGCTGTATCGCGGTGAAGCACGAGCGAAAGCGCATCGACCGGCTCGCCTGAAACCAGCACATCGAGTTTGACAAGATCGCTCTCCCAGTAACCGGCGAGATGGTAATCGAGCGATGCGTAACCTCGTGAAGTGGATTTTAGACGATCATAAAAGTCGAGCACGATTTCGTTAAGGGGTAGTTCGTAAGTGAGCATCACGCGGTTGGAAGTGATGTACTCAAACCCTTTTTGCACTCCACGCTTCTCTTCCAGTAATGCCAGGATTCCACCAAGGTGTTCTTCCGGCGTGAGAATGGTTGCGCGAATCGCCGGCTCCTCTATCTTCGCGATGCGACCAGGCTCCGGCATCTTAGATGGCGAATCGATTTCGGTGACTTTGCCATCGGTCGTAGTCACGATATAACGCACGCCCGGCGCTGTAGTGATCAGGTCAAGATTGAATTCCCTTTCCAGACGCTCCTGCACAATCTCCATGTGCAGCAAACCAAGAAAGCCGCAGCGAAAACCAAAACCTAAGGCGGTCGATGATTCCGGCTCGTAAAAGAACGAAGCATCGTTGAGCCGGAGCTTATCCATCGCATCGCGCAACTCTTCATACTGGTTTGTGTCGATTGGATAAAGACCGGCGAATACCATAGGTTTGATTTCCTGGTACCCAGGAAATGGTTCAGTTGTTGGCCGCGCTGCTTCCGTAATCGTGTCGCCGATTTGCACGTCAGCGACGGCCTTGATCGATGCGGTCAGAAATCCGACCTCGCCTACGCCCAATGTGTCTATAGGCTGCGGCCGCGGACGGTTCACGCCGAGCGTTTCAACCTGGTAATCGCGCCCAGTTTGCAGGAAGCGAATTTTCATTCCCGGGCGAATGGCGCCGTCGATCACGCGAAAGAGAACAATTACACCGCGATAAGAGTCGTACCAGGAATCGAAGATCAGGGCTTTCAACGGAGCATCCGGATCGCCCTTCGGCGGCGGCACGTCGCGAACGATTGCTTCCAGGACCTCTGCGACTCCCTGGCCTGTTTTGGCGCTCGTTAAGATTGCGTTGTGCGTTTCGAGACCTATGAAGTGCTCGATCTCCTCGATCGCTTTCTCAGGTTCAGCGCCGGGAAGATCGATCTTGTTGATTACCGGGATCAACTCCAGATTGTTTTCGAGTGCGAGATACGTATTGGCAAGTGTCTGCGCCTCGACGCCCTGCGAAGCATCGACAATCAGTAAGGCGCCTTCACATGCGGACAGAGAACGTGAAACTTCGTAAGAGAAATCAACGTGTCCCGGCGTGTCGATCAAATTGAGTATGTACGACTGGCCATCCTGAGCTTTGTAGTCGAGTCTCACCGAATGCGCCTTGATGGTAATACCGCGCTCGCGCTCCAGATCCATGTCATCCAAAACCTGCGCAGACATGTCCCGGCCGGTGACAGCGCCGGTCAACTCGAGCAGGCGATCGGCCAGCGTAGATTTGCCGTGATCGATGTGCGCGATGATGGAAAAATTACGGATGCGTTCGGGATTCATGAATAGTGCATTGGGACTGCGATTTAAAATAACAAAAGGCGCGCGAAACCGCACGCCCGCCTGTTTTGGTGGCAGTTCTGCGTTAGCGTATTTCTGAAGAAGAAAGGCCGATGCGCAGTCAAGTTACCGCGGCGCGATGAAGTCAGACAGGAATGTCTGTCCTACTTAGTCGTCGATATGTTCCTCAGCGTAAGCGCGAGCCTTTTCCGGAGTATTAATGGACTGCATAAACTCGCTATTCTTGAATAGCCAACCGATATGATCTTTGAAAAACTGAGCATATTCTTCGGTGGGTGTGCCGTCGGCATTCAGAAGACCTAGTTTCTCCGAAACTCTTCTCGTCAATGAAGGGTCACGCGAGGCTGCGGCGGCCTGGAAAAGCTTGTGCTTGTCGTCATCCGACATCGATGAGGTGGAGGACGTTGAGGAACGATTCGTGTTCGAATTGGAATTGCTGTTATCGGACGAATTGTAGTTGGAGTTGCGATTAGAATTGTAGTTGGAGTTGGAGCTGGGGCTGTACAAGCCCGGAGCTTTTATAACGCCAGTGACGACCAGAACAACGCCGAGAATCACCAGCAGAATCAATCCAAGGCAGCCGCCACCGCCACATCCGAGAGCAATCTTTTGGTTTCGATTCATTATCTACCTCATGTTTGCCGCGTGGTAACGCAAGCTGTTATCCGCCAGTCTGATTTACCGTGATCGATGTGCGCTCAAATTTAGGTCTGTAACATTAATCGTTGATATGTTCCTCAACGTAGGCGCGAGCCTTTTCAGGAGTCATAACTGACAGGATGAACCGAGTATTTTTCTTCGCCCACTCTTTATGGGCATTTACAAAAACCACTTTGTGATCATCGCCCTCCCCGTCGCCTAGTCCGATCTTTCTGAGGACCTGAAGGATTAATTGAGGGTCCTTGGTGAAGCCAGCTGCCTGATACAACCTGTGCTTGGCATCCTCAGACATGGTAGATGACGACGATGAGGTGTTTGAGTTTGAGTTGGAGTTACGGTTATAGGATGAATTGTCGTTCGAATTATAGTTGGTATTGGGGCCAGGGTCGTACAGCCCCGGAGCTTTTATTACGCCAGTAACGATAAGGACAACGGCTAGAATCACCAGCAGAATCAATCCAAGGCAACCGCCGCCGCCGCATCCGAGAGCAAGCTTTTGGTTTCGGTTCATCGTCCATCCCATTCTTCAGCAATAAATCATACGATTAGTTTGCGCTGCAGGTTAACAATTCTCGATTAATCAGCGACGAGCTTTCATCCAGGCCAGGCAAGACCGCAGATGATACCGCATGTTTTCAACTGTGTCGCGATGTATGTCGCCGTGACCGGGCAGCACCCACTCAAAACTGTATTTCAACAAGCGGCCATCGATTCGGTTTGTTTGGCCCATGAATACCAGGCGACGCCGGGAAAAGCGGTTAAAGTCTTACGCGCAGGCGACCATGCCAGATGATCGCCAGTGAAAAGAAACTTGTCCTTGTAAAGAAAAACTACGTGACCGCGGGTGTGGCCAGGTGTGGGAATGGCCAGGATATCTGCGTCAAGTTTAACCTCATTCTGCTCTTTCAAAACCAGCTCGACTCCGAGTCTTTCGGCTCCGTCATCGAGGTGCATAATTCGTTCGCAACCAAACTCTCGCGTAAACCGCTCATGATCGGCTATGTCATCCCGGTGAGTAAGCAGCATCCGCCGTATGCCGCCCATCTCATGAAAACGTTTCACCAGGTGGCCAGTAAAGCGTGGCGAATCAACCAATACGTTGCCGCCTTCGCTGTCTGGTCGGACTATTAAATAACTCCAACCGCCAAAACTCGACTCCGAAGTGAAACCGCAGAAGTAAACACTCTCTGCCACTTGAGAAGGGAAAGCATCGATACCAATATGTGCATTATGCCTCGAGCTAGTTCCGATTGAACCGGTGGGACAGGCGACCAGCGCCATCATCGCGAGTCGCGTTTCCAAGTCGTCCGAAGGCTGATGATGCACGCTACACTGCTCGCCGTGGTCGCGAAATACCGTTGGCGCAAGTTGGCTACACGTATCGCAGTCGATGCAGCTCGAGTCGACGAAGAAGTCTCCGGGAACATTTTCCGGCAGGCGCTGTTGAGTGTTGGCCATGATCGCAACCATTATCTCCGACAAACGATGCCGAAGTGCAACTGACGGTGAAGGGCGACTCTTTGCAGTGCGGCGGCTCGGCGCCGCTTTGGTCAACCATACCCGACTCTATTTTTGCGCGTACGTTAGTGTTAGGTAAGAAAGCAGCGCCAGGCCGCACGCGGGCCAAAGCGCCGCCAGGCCGGCGCACTCCAGGGAGGGGCAATTCGCTCACGAAGTTATAATAGTCCTGCGCTTGCTTGTTATCGAATCGCTGACTAAGATTTCGAATCGCTTCCCAACAGCGTTATTTAGAATCCGAAAACTCGTTGAATCATTGGAGAATATGATGCGCAAACTCAGGAGCTTGCTTGTCGTTTTATCGTTGGCAGTGGGTGCCGCTACATTGAGCGCGGTTTCCACTGCCCAGGGGCCAAACGGCGCGTCTTCCACGTCAATAAAAGCTGTTGAGATCAAACCCGCAACGTCTGAAATCTCCGTTGGTGACAAAGTGAAGTTCAATGCGGTAGCGAAAGACGCGTCTGGAAACGTGGTCAAGTCCACTGCAACTGCATGGTTTGCTGCTCCCTTTGATTTGGCGGGCGTGGACGAAGCGGGCACTGTTTCTTTCTTCGCTCCTGGTGAAGTGTTGGTGGGCGCGATCGCCGGAGGCAAGACGATTCTGACGACGGTTAAGGTCAAAGCTCGCCCCGTAGCCCGCATCGAGATTGAACCAGTAAAGACTCCCCTGTTCGTCGGGGCCACGACCAAGCTTAATGCGGTAGCGAGAAGCTCAGAAGGAAATCCACGCAACGACGCTTCCATAAGCTGGGCGTCGAGCAATCCGGAAGTCGCGGCGGTGGACGCCGCCGGCGTAGTGATCGGCGTTGCGCCCGGTGAAGCAAAAATAAACGCAACCTCGGGTAGCGGCTCCGGCAGCGTTAGCGTGATGGTTGCGAAAAGTAATTTGTCAGGTCTTTCGATTGAACCGCGATCCACAAATGCTCGTACCGGCGACGTGGTTCGTTTCAATATTCGCGCAACAAGTGGGGTCGCCAATAACAACGCAGTGCGCTGGACGGTGAGTGGACCAGCCGCGACGATCGACAGTGACGGGGGTTTCGTCGCTGAGCTGCCTGGTTCGTATGTGATTACCGCGGCGAGTGGTCCACAGGAGGCAATTGCCTCAGTTGTAGTCACACCGCGCAACTCGGAACGCAGTCTTGAAGTTGTTGGACGCGTACGGATCAAAGATGTTCCAACAGCTGAGGAGTGGATCATCGGAAACTATGCCTATGTTTCTACCATCTCCGACAAGTTCGTGGTTTACGACATATCCAATCCGGCGGAACCCAAACTCACCGACACCATCAAAGTGGATGCGCGCATCATCAACGACATCAGCACCACTGCCGATGGGAAAATCCTGGTCATCTCTCGCGAAGGCGCTTCCAACCGCAAGAACGGCATCGCGTTTTATGACACTTCCGATCCGGCGCATCCAAAACTGATTTCTGAATACACAGAAACCGTGACGGGTGGTGTTCACAGCGCCTTTGTCGATGGCCACTACGTTTATCTGACTGACGATGCGACAGGTTCGATGCGCGTGATCAGCTTCGCCGATGTGAAGAATCCGAAAGAGGTGGCGCGTTGGGAAGTTCCTAATGAAGTTGCTACTACGATCCGAACGCCCGAAGGTGACACAATCGGCGGGCGGTACCTGCATGATCTGCAAGTTAAAGACGGGCTTGCTTATCTCGCATACTGGCGCGATGGGCTCGTGATTCTGGACGTGGGAAAAGGAATCAAAGGCGGCAGTCCGGAGAAGCCTCAACTGGTGAGCCAGTTGCGATTTAATCATCACGAGTTGTATGGCAACGGCTGGCTCGCGGGAACTCACTCGGTGTTTCGTTACAAGAACTACGTGTTTATCGGCGACGAAGTCTTCCCGCCGATTTTTGACATCCAGGCCCGTAAGCGCCTGCCTGTGCGCGGCATCGTTCATGTGGTCGATGTTTCTGATATCAACAAGCCACGAAAAGTTGCGGAGTATCCGGTGCCGGAAGCGGGCGCGCATAACATGTGGGTCGAAGACGACATCATGTATATGGGTTACTACACGGGCGGCGGGCGCGTGGTCGATGTTTCGGGTGAATTACGTGGCGACCTTTACCGGCAAAGTCGAGAGATCGGCCGGCTCTGGGCCGGTGATCCCGAAGGCTTCAAAGTGAATCTGCCATTCACCTGGGGCGCTCAACCTCACAAAGGCCTGATCTATTTCAACGACCTCAACAGTGGCGTTTGGATCGTGAAACTAGGCGAACAAAATGAGAAGGGGTCGACTACGCACCCCGGGCAGTAAAAAGGCAGGGGGCAGGAAGCAGGTGGCAGGAGGCAGGGGACCACGAACGGAGTTTCAGGTTGCAAATCGCTCTGGATGGGCAATCATCGCACCAAGCATTCTTCCGACCTCTTCATAACCCCTGCGTAATTCCAGTTGGCGCCCTTTCAGTTAGATAACCACAAGCTTGGGCAACATCCACCCAAACCTGTGTCTCCGCTGCTTCTCCATCGGCGTCGATCATTTTGCTAACGAACATCTTGGGATACCGTTTTTTACGATATCCCTCGCCGATGTTGCCGGGGACACTCCTCGAAGCGCGACGGATCTGATCAGTGAGTGAGTACTTCTCATCTGCTGGAAACTTCTTTGACTCATGGAAGATCTCCATCGCCAAATTAAAAGCGAGCTGATAAACCTTCAAGTCTCGGAACCCTGTTGAGACAGCCATCCTTCAAAACCTCGGATTGAAGCGCGCCTGCAGTCTGCCTGACGTCAGAGACCGAACTCATTAATCAGCCTGTGCAGGTACGAGCGGCTAATGCCGAGTCGTCTCGCCGCCGCCACTTTGTTGTCGTTTTCCGCCGCGAGCGCGTCGGCTATCAGACGTTTCTTCAACGCCGTGACCGCGCCTTCAAAAGTGGTCTCACGCGCCACGCCGGGCACCGGCACCGCCTTCAGCATCTTCTCTGGAAGAAACTCGAGCCCAAGTGTGGATCCCCGATCCAGAAGAACCAGGCGCTCCATCAGGTTCTCCAGTTCGCGAACGTTCCCCGGCCATTCGTACTCGTGAAGCGAGTCGATTAACTCAGGAGCCAACTGCGGCGTGGGGCGTCCGTGTTTCTCCGCTGCTTTGGCGGCGAAGTGTGCTGCCAACCCCGGAATGTCTTCAGCTCTCTGCCGCAATGTAGGTAACTGCAAAGGGACCACATTCAAGCGGTAAAAAAGATCTTTTCGAAACTTGCCGGCTTCGACCTCCGCTTCAAGGTCGCGATTGCTGGCGGCGATGAGTCGAATATCCACTGTCAAAGTTTTTGTGCCGCCGACACGCTCGAAAGATCGTTCCTGCAAGACACGAAGCAGCTTCACCTGCACGGCCGGTGTCAGTTCGACAATCTCATCGAGAAACAGTGTGCCTCCATTCGCCAATTCAAATCGTCCCATCCTCGCTCCGGTCGCGGAAGTGAACGCACCTTTCTCGTGTCCAAACAATTCCGATTCGATCAAAGACTCCGGAAGCGCGGCGCAGCTTACGGCCACGAAGGGCGCGTCGACGCGTTGACTCTCTTCATGGATGGCCCGGGCTACCATCTCTTTTCCCGTTCCGTTCTCTCCAATAATCAGGACCGTTGCACTGGTATCCGCCACAGCACGCGCCTGTTTCAGTGTTTTCTCCAACGCCTGGCTGAAGCCGATTAGACGGCGGAAACCATGAGAGCCAAGCAGCTCGTTGCGTAGTCGCTCATTCTCGACCTCGAGGCGGCGCATGTGGGCCGCCTGGTTGACAATATGCCGGACCTCATCCGCGTCTACCGGCTTTTCAAAAAACCCATAAGCGCCCCGCTTGACGGCTTCCAGCGCCGCGTGTTTTGAGTGGCTGCCGGTAATCACGACGACCTGGAGAGGGGGCTGCGCCTCTCGCGCGGCCTCGATAATTGCTAAACCCTCGCTGATATTGTCCACGTGGGGAGGCAAATGCAGGTCACTGACGACCACATCGATCTTCTCGGATTGAAAAAGCTTGACGGCTTCGGCGCGAGAGGAGCACTCGAGCACTCGGTAGTCAGTGTTCAGCGTCCACACCAACCCGTGACGCACTCCGGGATCGTCGTCAACTACCAGAACCGTTTCTTTGGGTCGGGAAGCCCGGTACCCGTTGAGTTGAGTTTGTTCGTCCATGGATTCCGCTGAACCGTGTGATGAGCGTACCGGTACGCGCCTGAAAACGTGCAGACAGATTATCCCCGACGGTGGGTGCCTGTCCCGCTTTTTGAAACGGTTTCCCGGCCTTTACCAGTTCGCGCCGGGGGTAGCACCACCAAAAATGTCGTACCCACACCTTCTTCCGATTTCACTTTGATCGATCCGCCATTGGCCCTCACTACTTCCCGACAGGTGTAAAGACCCAGACCGACACCACGTTTCTTTGTGGTGGCAAATGGATGGAACAATCTCTCCTCAATAAATCGCCGGCTCATCCCTTCTCCAGTGTCACTGACGCTGAAGAAAGGTTTGCCTTCGGCATTCGTTCCTGCCTCGATCGTGATAGTGCCATCTTTCCAAATCATCGCCTCACGCGCGTTGATGAGCAGGTTCTCGACTACTTTATCCATTCGTTCCACGTCTGTCAGGGCAAGGAGAGATTCAGGAAGTTTGATCTCAATCTTGTGTGGTCCACTCTCGGCCCCAGTCATCGAAATTACGCGCCGCAACATGGGAACAAGATCGACTGGCCTGGGAAGCTTATGTTCGCCGCTCAAGGTCACAACCGGATTGCTGAGACGGGCCACCAGCGCCCGCAGGTTTTCGGTAGCTCCGCGCAAAGTCTTCATGGCGTCGGCGCGAAACTCCGGATTCTCAAAATGCCGTTCCATGTTTGAGACCGTCAGGGACAGTGCTTCGATTGCATTCTTCAGATCGTGTGTGAGAATTGCTGACAGGCGAACAAACGATTGAAACTGACGTGATTCTGCCTCGCGCGCAATCTGTTCGCGCAACTGTCTGGTCATCAACTCAACGTTATCTGCCAGCGGTTTCAAATCATCGCGAGACCGCAAATCGATGCGATGGTCCAACTTACCTTTGGCGATCGCTTCCACACCTTCACTGACCCGGTTTAAGCCTCGAGACTTCGTTTGCCAGTAAAGCGACAATAGCGTGGCGGCCAAAACGCCAAGTAGGGCGGCAGCGGCCAAACCTATTTTGCCCGTTCGGCGGGCACCAGCGAGTGCGTGGTCGTAATTTGACGCTCGAGCGACGAAGACATCAAGCGCCGGCATTCGTGCATAAACGGTCGCATAGGTAGCGCCGTTAGCTCCGGTAAAGGAGCCTTTACCAGACTCGCTCAAAGCCATTCGGTTTGCGACCGGCAAAAAGTAGGGCATCGAGTCGGCCACCGGTTGATTCTTTACAGCTTGATTCGTGTGATAAAGAATTTTGCCGGCGCGGTCGAGTACGATGAAGATGTCGCTAAAACCTGCCGACCCAGCCTTGTCTTCTCTTCCGGCTTCGACAAAAACTTGATCAAGCCGTACTTCCGCGACCAAAGCGCATAACCGCCCGTTCTGTTCCGGGTCATTGCGGAGAATGGGCGCGGTAAGAACTGTGACTGCGCCAAAAGGGCCGCCCAAAACCGAAGAGTTCCAAACCCCTGTTGATCCTGTCCAAACGCGCTCATCGGGCTTCGGCAACGTTGAGAGGAAATCCTTCGTGTGAAACTCCGGTTCGGCCGTTTCACCCTCCCGTTGCTCGGCGAAAAAGAGCGGTTGCTTGTCGGTATCAAACACAGAGACACCGGAAAACTGCGTATGACTCTTCAAGACTGAACTCACCAGAGCACGTAGTTCGATCGGGAGGGTTGCGGCATTCGCCTGGTTCGCCGATTGTCGTGCCTGGGGATCGGATACAGGTTGGTTACCCGATGAGTCTTCTTGATTGACTGCTTCAAGGTAAGCGCGCAAGGGTCCTGATCGGCTTAGTTTAGAAAGCTCAGTTTTATCCTGAGTGAGAAAATCGCTTACCTCGCTGGTGAAGTGGTCTAATTCGCGCTGCTGGTTCTTTTCAAGTTCCGCTTCGGCAAACCTCACGAGGCTCCAGTGATTCACTAATGCGAGCAGCATTAGTGGCGTCAGGCTGAGGGCCAGGATGATGAGAAGGAGTTTGGGTCGAAAGCGCAAATGGGAGACTCCAGCAAGAGGTCTGGCATGGATATTAACCTATTGGACCTTGTTTAGCTTAAGTTGATTTGAGATTGGAAGCCGTGCCGCCAAGGCGCCAGGAGCGCCAAGGAAAGGCTTAGGGAATAAAGACAGTTAATAACGCTCGCAAGGGTGGGCGCTGGAAGTTCTGATTTTTTCCTCCCTTGCTTGGCGATCTTGGCGTCTTGGCGGCTACTTCGATGGCTCACCGATTCCACCAACCTAATCTGCAGGAACGCGGCCGAATTGTCTTAGCAGAGGACTGAGCGAGTCAATAATTGCCTGATGGGCCGCGCCATTACTGGCTACCACGCCGTTGCGATTTTGAACTTCTGCCTTGTTATAGCTCAAAGGCCTGCCAAACAAATCGCTAATCGACCCCCCAGCTTCCCGCAAAATGATCTCCGGTGCGCACGTGTCCCATTGCTTTGTGCGAGGCGACAAATGAACATAGAGATCGCACTGCTGTTCCACCAGCAAACCGATCTTAATTCCCACCGATCCACGGCGCACTTCTTCTTTGAGGCCAAACGCTCGGACCACCTGGTCCATCCGGGAGCTCCGATGAGATCGGCTCGCAGCCAGTCTCATTCTTGAAATATCCTCGTGACTGGAGACTTTTGTTCTTTCGGGATCGAACCCTGGCCGTTCGATCCACGTCCCGCCGCCGTGAACGGCCCGATAGAGAACTCCGGTTAGTGGCTGGTAAACGACGCCAAGCACGCACTGGCCGTTTTCAGCCAGTCCTATTTGCACTGCGAAATCGCCGTTGCCGTCGATGAAGCCGGTCGTGCCGTCCAGCGGATCAATCATCCAAACGCGCTGCTTGTTGAGACGTCGACTTGTATCAATGGATTCTTCCGCAAGAATCCCGTCGTCGGGAAAATCACTTTGAAGCCGCTGAACGATCAGCTCGTTTGCAAGTTTGTCGGCTTGAGTCACAGGCTCGCGATCATCAGCATCAGCTTTTTGTTCGATGTGGAGAGGACCTTCATACAAATCGAGTATGGCTGCACCTGCTTCACGAGCGAGTTCGAGCGCGATGCGCAGTTCATGGCCGTAGGTTTTTGCGGTTTCTATCATGGTCTTACGTCGCAGCCGCGCGGATGATTTCCAGTGTCTTATCAATATCAGCGCGCGTCGTCCGAAAGTTTGTGATGCAAGCCCGTAGCGCAAACTTGCCCCCTATCGTTGCATTTGAAACATATGCTTCGCCGCCACGTTGGACTGTGTGCATGATCCGGGTATTGAGCTCATTCAAAGCAACCTCGTCACCACGTAGACTTGCGGGCATGTATCGAAAGCAGCAGATGCTTAGCTCAACCGGGGCGAGCAGTTCGAAGTCGTCCGAACTCTCTACCAGTTGCGCCAGGTACTGGGCCAATGAATTGTCTTCGGCGATCGCTGCGGCAATGCGGGCGACGCCGTAATAGCGAAGAGTGAACCAAATCTTCAGGGCACGAAACCGCCGCGACAGTTCCGGTCCATAGTCCCAGAATGCGAAGGCCTCATCATCTCGCTCGTGCACTTTGATGTAATCCGCTTCTTCGGCGGTGAATGCCGCCCGGTGTTTAGCTTCGTCTTTGAAAAGGATGCAGCCGGCATCCAGAGGAACATAGAGCCATTTGTGCGGATCGAGCGAAAGCGAATCGGCCTGATCGATTCCGGCGAAGAGCTGGCGTTTGCTTTCATCAAGTGCGCCGGGCGCGCCGTAAGCGCCGTCAACGTGAAACCATAGATCGAATTCCTTTGCGACCTTGGCAATCTCATTGAGGGGATCCACCGCGCCCGTGTTAACAGTTCCCGCGCTGCCAACCACACAGAAAGGCTTCAGTCCCCTTTTTAAATCTGCCGCAATAGTCTCTCGTAGTTTCGCCACATCTATTCGCAGACGATCATCGCAAGGAACCAGACGGACCTGGTCGCGACCTATGCCCATCAGGTCTGCGGCCTTTGGAATTGATAAGTGAGTCTCCTCCGAAGCGTAGATCGTCATCGGCGCACGCGAATCCCAGAGACCCTTTCGGCCGACCGCGCCGTAGGCTTCAGCCCCACTTTGTGAGCTGCCTCCTGACTTCGCCCGATGAGCGACAAACAACGCCGTGAAGTTAGCTATCGAACCACCGCTGGTGAGCAGTCCTGACGCGTTGTCTCTAAATCCAACCAGCGAACCGAGCCATCGAACCACGGCGCGCTCGATCTCTGTAGCCGCTGGACCTGAACGCCACGAGGTCACATTCGAGTTGAGTGCCGACGCTACCAGATCTGCAAAGACACCCACCGGATTAGCTGGAGAAGCCACATAACCAAAGAACCTTGGGTGTCCGTTGTGACGGCTATTATCAAGAATCACCTGCAGGTCGGACAGCAACGCCTCCAAAGGCTCGCCGTCCAGAGCAAAATCTTTGTCAAGACTTGCGAAGGTCTTGCCGGCCGAGGTGGGAGGGAAAACCGGGTAGCCAGAGACCTGGGCCAAATAATTCGTCACGAGCTTTGTGACTTTTGACGAGAGCTCTGCCATCGACTCAGTTGAGATGTCGAGAGAAGAATCCCGCTTGCTGTGTTCTTGCCGGGTCATTTGAATAGCGGCGAGATAGAGACGAGTATTGATAGACGTTCGTGGCCGATGTTTGTTACGCCGTGTGGAATGCCGGACGGCGCGATAATTAGCCAGCCCACGCCGGCGTTTGCTTCTTCATCTCCGACAGTAAAAACTCCGGAACCCTCCAGCACAAAATAGAATTTGTCTGCGCCCTCATGTGTATGAGTCTTCTGTGTCTGACCGGGCTCCAGACAGTTTAGACCTACCATCGCATGGTCGCCCTGCCACAAAGCGGTCTTGTAAAATTTTTCCGGCTGAGAACCCACGTGGTCCTGCCACTTGAGAAAGTGATTCATAACCTTTCCTATCTGATTGGTGTACGTCAAAGCTAACATACCAAACATGGAATAGTGGAAGCCCGGCGCCTTGGAACTGGGTCAACGAATTAATTCTCGCTTGGAGACGGCGAATTGATTGCACCTCACAGACGATTGGGGCTATTAACCACGCAGCAATGACAAGACCCTTTCCAATCAAGCTCGTGAGCTGGGACGTTGATGGCACGCTGTACTCCATCACGCGCATGAAATGGCATATCACGGGTATGTTTCTGAGTGAGACCGCCCGTGGCCGAGCGGTATTGGCGGGAAGAGAGTTGGCTGCGCTCAGACGCTATCGGTCGCGAATTAATGCTGCCCGGTCGGCCGCCGGTGCGCTCCCTGAATTCTTTCTGGACCAGAACTGTAGAGAGGCGCTCCTGGAGCTGGAGCAGCGTTGGTACGGCCCGGCCATTGAGAAAACCGGGCTGCGCAGAGGCGTCAGCAATGTCATTTCGTTTTTGGCGGCGAAAGGTATTCCGCAGGTTGTGATTTCAGACTATGAGGCAGGTTACAAGCTGGATTCTTTGGGACTCGCAGGGCGCTTCGCGTCCATTTATGTGGGCGAGCGCCTGGGATTCGTAAAACCCAGTCCGTTTGGTTTTCAGCGTGCCGCCGCCGATCACGAGATCTCGACAGCAAGTTTGCTTCACATTGGTGATCGGAGCGACCGAGATGGAGCGGGGGCTCGAGCAGCTGGATGCCAGTGTCTCATCTTTGGCCGGGATTTCCCCGCCTATGATGCCCTTCTTAACCAGCTTCGCTCCTGGACATAGCAGGATGTTTCAGGCTTTCCCATGTGTTTCGATAGAGCGGTAGAAACTTGAATTGGGCTTCCCATGAACTGCTCTGTTGCGAACCACAGACCCGTGTGAGGAAGTCTCGCTGCGATAAACAAACGAACCGCACGCGTCCCAGTCGTCCGCTGACGAACTTACTCTTGTATTCGAGGTTTACCTCGCTAAGCAGATCGTTACAACGGGTGACGAGCTCATCAATTGGCAATCCGGCGTTTGCGTCATGTCCATTGACCATGACGATTTTGTAATGGGGAATCGATTCGTTGATTGGATGAGACGGTACGCAGGTTAGAAATCTGTCAACTCCCAGTTGAGGATATTCCGCGCGTAATTTCTGGAACACCGTCATAACATGGTTCGCAGTAAGTTTCTCTCCGGTAAAAGAGTATTCGAGATCGCGCCGGCTCACGAAACTGAGATCCGGCAAACCCGCCATGTATCCCCTGCAAAGAAAAAGGTCCCCAGTTTGATAGCGCCGCAATCCGTAAGCGTCGCTTACCACCATTGAATAGGTCCTTCCTACTTGAAGCTGATTCGCGGTCAATAGAGTTTGATTCGCATGGTTCGCCCTCTCCTCAATAAACTCGTAGAGCACTCCGCGCGCCAACGGCAAAAACGACACTTTATCTCCGGCGAAATGTCCCACAGTTTCCAAGGTCTCGGTTGACATGGAATACATTGGGATGAGCCGGTAACGATTGGGTGGCAGTCGAGTCGTTAAGCGATCGAGGAACGGTTTGACATAACCACCGACCCAGCAGATATAAGCCCGAACCGCCGGCGCGCAGACCTCTAACGAAAGCGGTGCATGGCTCTTCGCAATCATTTCAAGCCGACGATCACTACCACGTG
>DASQKG010000488.1:0-3767 GCA_035630655.1 Pyrinomonadaceae bacterium | reverse complement strand
TGGGCTTGCCACCGTTGGTTGCTCGATATACGTTGAACGCAATATTGCCCGGGTCAGTACCCAACATCCGCCAGCCGACAAAGACCTTGCCAGTCTCAAAGTGAACAGCCACCAATCCGCGACCAAGTCTTTCAAGCTGACGTCGGCCCGGTTTGGGCGCGGATGAACTAGCCCAAACATCGCCTCGCACTCCTCCAGGCTGTGTGCCGGAACGCATGACCCCAAGACTTGTAATGGAGATTGCGGCAAGCCACGCCGCCCTGGTTCGCGCTCCTATAAACATGCTGCACTCCCTCTCCCTTTATTTGTGTAGCACTCCAACCTAGATGCTCCTCCGGCACTCTCTGAATAACCCCGGTTTAGCCCTCTGGCAGGCGATATTTTGATTCAACCGCAGACCACAGTCGTTACCGGGAATCCTTTGTAGAAACGAGCGGATCTGGCTGGAAACTAGCATCTATTAACACTCTGTTAAATTATGGGTTGCCCCTGATTGAGCCCTAGGTCAGAAAGCTGGAAACTACTGCGACAATATCATTGACTTCTCGTCGTGGATGGTTTAGAAAACTGGCATTCACTTTGTTTTGAAAACCCCCACCCTTCCGACGGCGACCGTGTCAGACGACCGCGTCATTGAACTCGAGGAGTTTTGCAAATGAGATCTTCCCACACTGTTGTTCTCTTCGTTTTGCTGGTATCCCTTTCGTTTGTTGTCGCCCCTGCGGGGAGTACAGCGCACGAACCTGACCGGCTGGCTGTCAGCGAATCCGTGTACCCATCACTAGTAGCCGCATATCACGGCGCCGGCCCGCTTGAGACGTCGTCGTATGACGATCGCTCGGGCGGTATCAAAGAAGATGTCCCAAGCAAGTACACCGCAAGGTACAGCCAATGGAAGACGGAGTTTCTCTCGACGGAAGCCGGCCGCACCCAGTGGGCTTCCTATCAAAGTAATCCGAATTTCACTCTGACTATCGCCATGGCCCGCGAAAATGCCGAAGGCGCGACCACCGGAAAGTACAAATGGAACGATTCGGGAGAACTCATTGCGGCGACGATAACTCTGGGCGCTCGCCTTGATGAGGGTTACCCCAATCCGATCTACTTCCCGGTGATGAACTCGCTGGTGCCAACCGAAACCTCAAACCGAATAGACGGAAATACCTTGGCAGCAACCAAGATCGCCCATGAGTTCGGCCATGTGAACCGAACGGGCAAGGTCGACGCCGCGGTTTATCAACTCCAGGGTCAATTGATCCCTCAGTACAACAAGATCTTCCTAACCAACGGTCGCAACGAAAACGATCCTCGGTTGCTAGAAATGGCCCAGAAGATCGGCGGCACGCCGGTGCAAATCTGGGAGGATCGTGAATACTGGGGCGAAGCCAATGCTATGGTCTATCTTCGCGACAGATTTACTGACGAGAGCATGCGCTGCCCACTCTTCAGCAAAATCAGACACAGCGTCGATCTGTATGCGAAGAACTACGAACCTCGTTTCCTCGAAATAGCGCGGGCCACGCCTTCCCGGAAGGTCTGCGGTTGGCCATGAAAGCGCGCCTCCTTTAGACCTTGCCCGCGAGCGAGGCATTCAAGTTTTCCCATCGCACGTCCCAGGAACCATCCTGCGGAAATCCCGGAGCATGTCCGCTCGGTGCGTCTCGCCAACCTGCCGCCATTATCGCTATGGCGTAAAGCAGTCCTCCGTTCCCAGGCAAATAACACGGCAGGTTTTGTCGCTGCCAGTTATGACCGTTTGGAAGATAGCGGTTCTTTTCGGTCGCCATCAGCAGAGCATCAATCGCAATTCTGCTTTCACCGAGGCGAGCCGCAGTCATCGCAGTTAGCGGATAGTCCCAACCCCAGGTTTCCTCCCAACGCCATTCCTTCATCGTCTTGCGAAGCGTGCGTCGCATTGTTTCCGGATCAACTCCATCACCTGGCAACACTCCGTAGGCGCCTAGCATGGAAGGGTGATCGTGGTTTCTTTCCGAGTAAGTTTGCGGACAGTTCTCATGGGCAAGGTAAACACCGTCACGGACCGGCAGCGACGACAATCCCTTAATCACTCGGTCCCACACTGGATCGCGTTTCATTCCGAGGCGTTCCCGCCAGAGTTGTGCGGTTGTTAGTCCGTATCGCCAATAGGCCAACTCAAACGTCGGGTTCCAGGTTTCACGCGGCGGGTGATTCTCCTGGGCGGGTATCAGCGGCGGACCGAGCACATAACGACCACGCTTCTCTTCCCAAAACGAGTAAGAGGCCATGAACGTGGCCGACTCAAAAATGATTGAGCGATAGCGCTCGAGCGTCTGCCGGTTGGGATGAGACTGGTAACAGAGTTCCGCATAAAAGATCGGATGTGGTTGTTGCCAGATTAACAAAGGCCCGATCGGCGACGGACTATCGCGACCTTCTGGCCCCACCATCTTGGGCCAGCGTGCACCCTGATACCCCTGGGAGTGTGCAAGGGCCTGGGCCGACGGCAAAATCGATTCATACCAACCGAGACTCTTCTCAAGCAGTGGTAACCGGTTCCACAACGCGAAGTGCGCCGCATGCCACCAATGCATCTCGAGATGAAACTTGCCATACCAACTGTTCACAGTGAGTCCAGTCTCCTGCGGCGGCTGGATGCCCGCACACTGAATCGCTGTCAGGTATTGTGACAAGACTACCCGGCGCTCCAACTCCGGGGCCCGAGGGTCCTTACTATCTCCTAGTTCCACTGCGCCGCCTTCCGTCCAAAAGCGCCGCCAATGATCCGCGCTTGCCAAGAATGTCGCCTGCACGCCTGGCAACGATTTGCTGAAGGAACCAGGAGAGAACGCTGCGACAAATTCGAGTCGCCCTGAACCAGCGTTCGAGTTTTGGGCGGTCAATAGAAACGAATGCTCATCCTCGGCAACGCGCCTGCTCCCGCCATCCCACACCAGCTCCAGGAAATATTCATCAGCGTCGAGAGTCCGACGAAGTTTGAGTCGATTGGCGGCGCTGCTGACGATTCTGGTTTGGTGTCGCCCTGGGTCCTTCCAATCCGCTGCCTGCATCGTTGGCGAACCATATGGGAAGGCGAAACGGACCCCCAGCCGACCACTGCTGATTAAGCTCGATTCGATCGCGACAGCCAGAAGGTCAAGACGAGGATGAACTGCCGTGCGAACAGTGACTGATTCCCCCTCGATCTTGAACTTACTCGTCAGTACACCGCTCCACAGATCTAGCTCCTGGTCTATGGCTGAAACGTCCGCCACTTGAATCTCCGGCTTGTTCCCAGTTGGTAGACAAAAACCGATCTGGCCGAGGTGAAGGCGGTGGGGGTTTTCGCGCAGCCAGTTGAAGAGTTCAAGTTGTCCGGCGGAACTTGTTTGATAGCCGACCTGACGACCATGCGTGTCGTATTGCGTCAAGCGCAAAGACTGCGTGTCGAGGCCCGGAGGTGCCGGTCGCGTGTGCCAACCCCATTGCGACATCGTGCAGAGAGGCATTGCGTTTTCATATTCCCGGCTGAGCGTTTGCAATCCAGTCACGTCCGCTGTGAAAGCAAAGGAACCGTTGCCGACGGACAAAGGAGATAGTGGATCAACTTTCGAACTAACGGGATTATGTCGTTTCACCAAAGCGCTTCTATCGATTGGTTTCTGTCTGCTTTGAAGTGACTCACCAAATGCCAGGCGGGGGACTAATTGCTGCGAAGCGGCGGCACTTAACAGACCCGTTAAGAATTTTCGTCGTGAAGACATTGTTGCTAACACAGAATAAAATCG
>DASQKG010000487.1:0-11555 GCA_035630655.1 Pyrinomonadaceae bacterium | reverse complement strand
CGTGACAATATCGTTGTTTGTGACATCACCATTTACCTTCCCGCAGTGGCTCCACTAACCACCGCCATTCGAGCCAAGCTTTCTGTGGCCGCCTGCGCCTGCTCCGGCTTCCCTGTTCGGCTGTAGAGATCGGCTAGTCGTCTCAACGCGAATGTGGAGGATGCATCAATGCGTCGCGCGTCTTCGTAATACCGAATCGCATCTTCGTCGCGACCAAATCGTTCGAGCATGCGGGCAGTGTTGAGATTTCCGGTCAATGCTCCGTTAGCGCGTGCGAAGTGTTTGAAAGCATCCTGAAATTTTCCCAACCGGCAGAGCGCCAGCCCAAGGTTGTTCAGGATCCGCTCGTCAGTTGGCGCCAGCTTAACGGCGCGTTTCAAGCGATCCACAGCGGCGCGATAGTTTCCGTTTTGATAAAGCGAGAAGCCGAGGTTGTTTAAGGCCTGCGCATCTTCCGGTTCTTCCTTTACGGCGCGTTCGTACGAATCCTTCGCACGATCCGCAAGCCCTTTCTTGTCGTAGGCAACGCCGAGAAGGTTGTGGGCTTCGGTTAGTTTGGGATCGAGCGACGCCGCCGTGGATAGCTCGGAGATGGCCTCGCTGATTTGTCCCCTCAAAAGATACGAGCGACCGCTAGCGAGGTGATCCTTAGCCGAGGCTGAAGCATTGAGCTTTTTCACCGCCGGCGTTCTACTGTCATCGACCCTCGTCACTCCGACGCTCACGAACTTCTGCGCGTCTTCTTCAGATGAGCGCTGCAGTTTGTTATTGTCCTTACGACTGAACAAGCGTCCGAATGCCTTAAAAGGCGCGGCGAGCACTCTCGCTACTTTATTGCCCTTCTTCTTTTCATCCTTGACATTCCCGGAGTCCGCCCCCGAGTCTTCGAGCATATTCGCGTCGGAGTCGCCATCGCGCTCGTTTGTCGATGCACTCCACATAGCGCTGCCGCCAACGGTCAACACAAAGGCGATCAAAATGGCAATCAGGGTACGTGCACGCATGGTCCAGCTCCTTTACAACTTTGCGAGAGTGTCAATCAAAGTGAGTGCTGCAGGGCCGAGTATCGCTATGAACAACGTCGGGAAAAGGAAACACGCAAGCGGAAACAACAACTTCACAGCGGCTTTCTGAGCGGCCTGCTCGGCCCGCTGGCGACGCTTGGTACGGAGTGAATCAGAGAACGCGCGGATCGCACGCGCAATGGACGTTCCGAAACGGTCGGTCTGGATCAGCATCGCAACCAGACTATGTAAGTCGTCGACACCGGTCCGCTCACCCAGGTTACGAAGCGCCTCTTCACGCTCCCGGCCTACTCGGATTTCCAGGTTCGCCAATTCAAACTCATCGCAGATATCGGGATGAACATCCTTCAATTCACTGCTGACTTTCATCATGGCCGCATTCAATCCAAGTCCTGCTTCGATCGAGATGACCATCAGATCTAAAGCGTCTGCCAGCCCCCAGCGCACCAACTGCTGTCGCGACCGAATCATTCGTCGCAGAACATAACGTGGCATGAAGAACCCGACCACAAATGCAATAAGAATCCAGAACATCGCGCTACTAACCGGTCTTGCAAGCACCGCGCATACGATTGCCACCAGGGCGGGAAAGCCGGCCAGCGAAGCCAACTGAATCCCCCGAAAGACTACCGGCGCGGTGGCGGAGCGAAAGCCTGCCTGCATCAACTGCTTCTGAAGTTTCTTCGCCTCAGCGGCCGAGGGTGGAACGAGTTTGCTCAGTGGCGACGCGAGTCGCTGCGCCAATTCGGCCTTGCGCCCACTTTCGTCCAGTGAAACAGACGGGAGAGTTTCCATCCCGTCTCTTTCGCCAAGCCGCTTGAGCCGTTCCGTGGCCGCGCTTTGGGGACGATAAAAAAGCCAGTAAATGCCCATCATCCCAAGCGAGATACAAACGAAGGTTGAAATTGTAATTATCAGAAGCATGGTCGTTAGAAAGTAGTCAGTGGTCCGTGGTCAGTTGTTTGGTGGTTCTCATGGTTGGTCGCCTGTGGTCAGTAATAAGCGGTTTGTGGTTGGCCGTGAAGGCTTGCAGGGGTGTCAACAACTGACCACGGGCCACCGACTACTGTCTGTTTGTTTCAAATCTTTATGCTCAGAATCTTTCTTATGATCAGCATGCCAGTCACCTGCATGAACAGGGCGGCGCCGATCAGGTAATGGCCTCTGGAATCCTTCCAGAGAACGCTCATGTATTCAGGATTCATAACGGTGATAACGACCGCCACGCCAATCGGTAAGCCACACAGCAGCCAGGCCGACATTCGTGAGCTGGTGGTCAAAGTCTTCAGGTCGCCCATGATCCGGAAGCGCTCGCGAATGGTGTAAGCAACCTTCTCGAGGATCTCTGCCAGGTTGCCGCCGGTTTCGCGTTGGATCAGGACTGCGGTAACACACATCCTTAGATCGAGAAGTGGAATTCGCTGGTTCAGATTTTCCAGCGCCAGCTTGAGCGAGAGCCCGAGGTTTTGCTCTTCGTAGGTTTTGCGGAATTCGGTTGAGATCGGTTCCGGCATTTCCGCCGAGACCATGTGCAGCGCTTCCGAAAATGCGTGGCCAGCGCTCAACGCCCGACTCATCAGATCAAGCGCGTCGGGGAGGTGCTCGAGAAATGCATCGAAGCGTTTCTTACGTTGCCACCAGACGTGAATAAATGGCAGAGATGCGGCCATGAGACCGAAAACAACCATCAAGATAATTGACGCGCTAATTACGGATACGGAGAGCGCGGCCAGCATGCCTGCCATCATCGAAAACATGACCAGCCGCGACGGCGTGATGTGCAGATCCGCCTGGTCGAGAATTCTTTTCAATTGCAACGCAGCTTGAACGCGAACCAGAAGCTGGTTTACCCATGGAATCTCACTCATCAATTCATTGCGAGCGAGGAGCACTTCGACGTCGTCCGTCTGGGCAGAATGAAGTAACGCTTCTGCCAGCCGCTTTTGCAGCCGCTTGCGTTTCGCGTCAGATCCGTGCGTGGCGAGGAGGTAAGCACCCAGCACCAGGAACAGACAGAAAAGAAATACTAAGAAGGAGATAAACATTCGCTTAGAGTTCCTCGAAGAAGACGCGCGGCAACTGCATACCGCAAGCCTTGAGTCGTTCGGCAAAACGTGGACGAATTCCGGTGGGCCGGAAGCGTCCAATCACCTGTCCCTGACTATCCACCCCGGTGCGTTCGTACTGGAAGATTTCCTGCATCGTGATCGTCTCGCCTTCCATACCCGTAATTTCGGAAATAGAAGTCAAGCGCCGGCTACCGTCGGATAACCGTGCGACCTGGACCACGAGGTTAATGGCGGCGGCCACCTGCTGGCGCATGGCTCGATCGGAAAGACGCATGCCGGTCATCTGGATCATGGTCTCCAAACGTGACAGCGCATCGCGTGGTGTGTTGGCGTGAATTGTGGTCAAACTGCCATCGTGGCCCGTGTTCATCGCCTGTAGCATGTCGATGGCTTCTCCGCCGCGGACCTCGCCGATGACAATCCGGTCGGGCCTCATGCGCAGCGCGTTACGAACGAGATCTCTTTGAGTTACTTCGCCACGACCTTCGATATTGGGCGGACGGGTTTCAAGCCGGACCACGTGTGGTTGTTGTAACTGCAGCTCGGCTGAATCTTCGATGGTGACGATGCGCTCGTCTTCCGGAATGTAGGCGGATAGAGCATTCAGCAATGTCGTCTTGCCGGCGCCGGTCCCTCCGGAAATCAAAACGTTGAGCCTGGCACCGACGCACATCTCGAGCATGTCGGCAATATCTTTCGTCAGTGCCTTTTTCTCAATCAGTGAATTCATTCGCAGCGGTTCTGCCCCGAAGCGTCGAATCGAGAGCACTGGTCCGTCGATGGCCAAGGGCGGAATGATCGCGTTGACGCGCGAGCCATCACGCAAGCGCGCGTCGACCATTGGAGACGACTCGTCGATACGGCGACCCACGGACGACACGATTCGCTCGATCACCCGCATCAAGTGTTCGTCATCTTTGAAAGCAACGTTCGTAACTTCGAGCTTGCCGCGGCGCTCGACGTAAATCGTGCCGTGGGCGTTAACCAGGATGTCGGAGATGCTTGGGTCAGCCAGCAACGGCTCGAGTGGGCCGAGTCCGAAGAGCTCATGCTGCACCTCGTTGACCAGCCGCTCGCGTTCGGGCAACGACAGCGGCATCGCCTCCTGCGCCAGCACGCTTTCCGCAAGCCTCAACACCTCGCCGTGGACCTGTTCCTGCGTTAAGGCCGCAAGCTTTGTGAGGTCCATTCGGTTGATGAGCGCCTTATGAAGACGCGACTTCATTTCCTGGAAGGTGTTCGGGCCGATCACTTCAGACCCGTTTCCAGTAACTGTGTCCCTGATAAGTCGTTCTCTGAGTGCCATGTTGCGTTCCTAAGTTGGTCGATATTACGTGCGGAGGCGATTCACAGGCTGAAGTCGGAGCCACTGTTCTACTAGCGAAAGTCTGTGCTGCTGGTTTGAAATTCCAACTGGTTTTGCGCGACCTCGCGCTTGAAAAACGAGTTCCAAAATGGCCGACGGTCTTTTGGTTCCTGGCCTACCACTCCAGGGACGGCCCCTATGGCGAGCGTCCTTGCGATGCGTGTTATTTCCTGGGCAATTTTTGAATTAGGTTCTGACAGCACCAACGGCTGGCCCAAATTAATAGAAGTAACTGCCGTCGGATAATCGCTGCTTACAAAACCAATTGCCGGCTCCCCCAGAAATTTCTCGACCTGGCGCAGGTCTATGTCTATCTGTTTGCTCCAGCGGTTAACCACGATGCGCACCTTTTTACGTGGGTAACCCAATCGATCAAAGATTTCGAGCGCGCGCTGGGTGCTGCGTATCGCAGGGATGTCCAGAGATAACACCAGCAGGATATCGTCCGACTGGTCGAGCGCGGCCAGCGTTATCGAGTCGAAGGTATGCTGCGGATCAAGGACGACGTAGTCATAAGACTCGCGAAGACGCTGAAGCACTTCAAAAACATGTTCGGGCTCAATCTCGTCAGCCGAGTCGGCCTCTCGCGGCGCTGCCAGCAATGAAAGGTTGCTTGAGAACGGCGTAACAAAACTATTGATCAGCGTGTCGTCGAGACGGTCGCGGTTCTCCGCCATGTCAGCGAAGGAGTATTTAGGATCGACACCCAGGTAGAGGGGGAGGTCGCCCGCCTGGAGATTTAGATCAACCAATACGGTCCGCGCGCCGGTGGCGGCCGCGAGGTTGGTGGCGATAAAGGACGTGCCACACCCACCCTTGCTGGAGAAGACCGAGATCATTCGTCCCTTCTTCTTTGGTGCTTCCACCTGGCCGGCGCTGAATTCCGACACGCGATCGATAATGTGCCTCAGCTCCTCCTGACTGATAGGGAGACGAAGAAACTCGCGCGCGCCGGCGCGCAAACTTTGCAGGATTAGATCCGGCGAAGCGTCTTGAGCGGCAGAAATTACTGCCGTTGATGGCGATTCAACATTTAACCGCTGGATGAACTTGATCGACTGTTCTGCATTGCTGCCGAGGGCGATGATCGCCGCCGCCGGTTTGAGTCGAACAATCTCTTCATGGAGTTGTTCAGGATCGTTGCCGCCGGCAAGTAATTGCGATCGGCCGTCGGCAGCTAACGCTGCTCGAATTTCCTTGAAGTTATCGAGCCCGGTGCTGAGTACTACGAATGTAAGTGGCTGCGTCATGTTTGTTTTATTACTTCCAAAGAGAGGTGTTTATAGACCTGCTATGGGGTCCGGGAGCGTTCCCGCGGATTCGCCGGTCAGGGTTGTGGTGTACTTAGGCATCGAGATTTTTTTGCTGACCAGGGGAACTGAAAATTTGAAATCGTAATCCTTGATCGTTACCTGGACCGTGCCCACATCCAGGCCAAATCCTGCGTAGTTCACTTCCACGTTGTCCGTGGTCAGATTTGAAACCACTGGGGCCGTTCCGCCAGCAGGGTTGCCGTAAACAACAACTCGTTTCACGTCAGCGATGTCGGCTTCCTCGTTAACGACTGCATAACGAGCTCCTTTGCGAGCGGCGTCTGCGAGGGCGTTATGGGTCCAAAGAACGCGTCCAAATTCGATCACTGCAAACATGGCCATCAGAAAGACTGTTGCGGCGATCGAGAACTCGACCAAAGAGGCGCCACGTTGATTGTGTTTCTTGATCGTCATTTTCCCGCCTTCTAGACTAAAGGAGTGGTCAATAAGTAGCGCATCGTCACGCTGGGTTTAACGTCGAGGTTTAAAGAGAACTTATCTTTCTTAATGAGTCCGCCGAGATCAAAAAGTGTTTTGTGTTTGAAACCGCTAATCTCGACCGTGATTGTTTGCGGTACGCCTTCAGTTATTACTGCGTCATCACTATTCTTTGCAGTGACGATTACGTGATCGACCGTCAGTCCATCAATGAGTGGTGCGCCGGTTCCGGCGGTGTTACCGAATACCACCAGATTCTTCGCGTTATCGTATTCAACAGTACTCACATCCGCTGTGATGAGATATCTAGTGCCGATGCGAGCTGCTTTGGCGAGCGTCGTATATTCGTAAAAGTAACGTCCAAACTCAGCCGTCGCCCCAAATAGAATCAGCAGAACCGGGAGCACGATAGCCAGCTCCGCGAGTTGTACGCCCCGTTCATTTCGCCCCAGTCTGCGTATCTCGGCGCGGCGGCGAAGCCTTCGCAGAAAATGATATTTCCTTAACCGTGAATGCATTTTCGCAACCTCTATTTGTATAAAACTGGGGCGGCCAGTGTGGGATCGCCGACAACGCCGGCCGGGTTATATCCGCCTTCGCCGATCGCTAAACGGTCTTCAATGTATTCAGCTTCAAGCTCTCCCCCATTGCCGCCACCTACTTTTGTCTTTAGAAAGAATGCACCGAAGCGGAAGAACTTTACGGTGTCGCGTCCCTGATCGTATTCGCTTACCTTGACGAGCGGGATCAGCACCACGCGGCGGTTGTCGACACCCGCGTGGCTGGGCGCCGTGACGTATTTCGGATCACACGCAATCGCTTTCGGGCGCCCACATCCTAAAAACTTGGAGTAGTCATCCCATGTGATTCCTTCCTTGATATTTGTGTCGGGCGGTTCGGAGCTTGGATCGAGCTGGCTGCCCGCGTAATCGTCGAACCGAGCGTTGATGCCTTTACGAACTTTGCCTGACGTCAAACCTGGTTTCGTATCGACGTCGTAGACGGTTCCGGGTTCAGCACAAGCATCGACTCCCGCACCGACACCAAATTCGACGTCAACTCCTCCACGACCGGCGACCGCAAGAATCTGATAGTTTCCCGGCGAGGGAGAGCCACCCGTGGATGCCCGAATCGTATAAGTCTTGCCCTTTATTAACTGGGTTTCATCGTTGTCTATGAGCACAGACAGTGGAATGAAATTGCAGAAGACGTTTAGTGGGACTGACAGCCCAGCCGTTGCCGACGCAGAGAGATTCTTACTGTTTCCCAGGACCATCGCTGCGAAAGAGACACCGACCGGGCTGGCGGGAGTCGTAACTTGCACGAACCGAATCGTAGGCGCTTGTGCTTCCGTTGAGGCCTGTTCCTCTGTCATGTACGGGCCATCAAGATTCACGGCCCATTTGACGTCAGTTCGCTGCACCCCAACATCCTTGTGATTGAAGTCGTAGTTATTCATCGCCTCCACAGCGCGCGTGGTGCCTTCCACGATTCCACTCGGGTTGGAGTTGATGGCGGAAGCTGCGGCGAGAGCCGAGGCATCAGCGGCGTTCTGCAATTCGTTCTTTACTAAGTAGAAGTGGCTGATATCGACTCCCAACCCAACCGCCAGCAGGACCGAAAGCATCCCGACAGCCGACAACGCCAGGATCGATCCCCGCTCGCCCGTCCTGTCTCGTTTGGTTAGCTTGTTCATCGCTTCTCCTCCGCACAGCCGAAGCTCTGCCGTAAAAAACTACTCTGGCCTCTTTTGCTCGAAGTTCAGCAGCGCCGACATGGCCCTGGCCACCGGCAACGGCTTGTTAACTTTGCGTGGACTCTCGGTTGAAGTGGTTTTTCTGGAGTCAGCGTCCGTGGTCGTTACCGGTTTTGCTTTGGGCTCATCAGCCTTGACGGGTGCGTTGGCCTTTGGATTGGCAGCAGGTACTTCTTCGGGATTCTGGCCCGTTACGGAGAATCCAGTCTTTCCCTGGACTTCTTCGCCTTTGGACTCGAGTCCCAGCGGCGAACCGTTTTTCAAACCATCGATGCCACGCATCTGCGGCAGGTCGTCGCGTTCCACGGGTTTCACCAAATGAGCGGTGACGATGAACATCAACTCCGTTTCGTTCTTTTGGAAGGACTTTGATTTGAAGAGATTACCCAGAATCGGGATATCGCTGACGATGGGAACTCTGGAAAGGGTTCTCGATTCTGAATTGTCGAGCAGGCCGGCCAACGCGAATGACTGGCCATCTCGCAGCTCAAGACCAGTTTTGGCGCGGCGCGTACGTAAAGCTGGAATGATAAAGCCGCTCATCTTCACACCATTGACAAAATCAATTGTGGAGACTTCAGGCTCGAGTTCCAGGCGAATATGGTCTTCATCGATGATGGTCGGTTTGAAATTTAGTCGCACGCCGTATTCCTTGAACACGACACTCATTGCGATGTTATCGCCGCCCCCGCCCCCCTGAACCACTGGCACCGGGAATTCACCGCCGGCAAGGAAGCTCGCCTGCTGGCCATCCATGGCAATCAAGTTGGGCTCGGCGAGTTCGCGGAAAGCTCCCTGGGTTTTAAGCATGCGGAGCATCGCCGATGTGTTGATCGCGCGATTAAAGACGAACAGATTCAGCGCGGGAGATAGCAGTGCCTCGAGCGCGGTTGAGACAGGACTTGTCGCGGCTGATTTAAGTGAACTGGGACCGCCGCCGCTATTTACGTATCCCGAGGTTCCGCCCTGGGGGATACTCATGAACGATGTGCTGTAGTCACGCATTTTGGTGCGATTAACTTCCGCCACTCGCACTTGCAACTGAACCTGCGCAACGTTCTTCACCGGCGAAGCCAGCATGTTGACTGTCTTGAAGCCTGCCGCCTGGACCACGCTATCAACCTGCGCCGCTGTTTTTGGATCAGTTACGCTGCCGGAGATAACAACGGAGCCGTTTGCCTGACTCAGTCGAATGTCGTCCTTGGGAAACAAGGCGCGGATTTGCGAGTCGATCAGCGAAAGGTTCGCTCTAACATAGACGTCGAAAACGAGGTATTCACTGCCGGACTGCTCCCAGGCAATGAAATTCACCTGTCCGAACGCCTTGCCGTTGACCAGCACCTGATCGGGAGTGACCAGCACCGCTTCCGCGATCTCCGGATTCGAAACCGAGAAGCGGCCGACTGGGCGATCGAAGTTAATTACCCGCGACTGGCCTACGAGGACGTTTACCGCCACCGGCTCTTTGTTCTGCTTGAACGAAGCTTTGTAAGTGGACTCCTGGCCGTAGGCGACTGAGTTGATCAAGACAAACATCAATGACGCCAGCAGTAGGCTTACTCGGCGTGCGATAGGGGATCGGCTGTGCATGGTCTGTAGCTCCTTTTGCTAATTAAAACTTTTATGGCGTCCAGTAAGGACCATCTTTCAGTTATTGCGGGAAATCTACGCTCCGCTTTTTCGCGCCTTCGATCATTTCAACCATCAGACGCGGGGGAGCCGGTGGGGCCGATACCTCAGCCACGGGCTTTGGTTCACGGCGTACCCGGAACGCAGGCTTTGGCGCTGACTGCTGTTCGCTCTTTAATGAGCCCGGCTCCGGCGCCGGAACTGCGCGCTCACCTGAAAGCAAGCGGCGCTTGTCCATGCCAGTCGTTTGCTCGTCGCCTTGATCGATCGAATTACGCATCACGAGTTGCAGCTTGCCTTCGCTGGCGGCCAGCGCAAGCTTTTCTGCTTGCTCGGGCAGTACCAGCAAAGTCACCGCTTTGACACTGTTGGCGTCGCGCTGATTTTCGGGCTTGTCTATGTTTTGACCGTTGGCCAAAACCTTGATGTTCTGTAAAACAATTTTCGAAATGGGATCCTGCATTCCGGCCTTCTCCTGCGGGTCGATAACAACGACCACATCCACGAGAGTTCCCGGCATGATGAACCCGGAGATACCGACGACGTCGTCAACTTTGACTGTCATCGCGCGGTAGCCCTCAGGAATGACAGCAGACAGACCAGCCGACGTGCCCTCGGGCGCCAGCCTGGTCTCAGTGATGGGCTCGCGCGGCGCAATGTTTACCACCGCCACGCGCCCCACTAACTTGTCAGACGATTCGAACGTGCCGTCAGGAGTCGACTCCTTCGGAAATTGGACCATCATTACCTGTTCAGGAATGATCTTGGTGCCGACAGGAATCGCGACTTTCGCAACCGCGACGTGCGTAAGATTCTTTGTGTAAGCCTGAGCACTTGATAGGTAACGGCTGACTGAAACTGCGGCCAGCAGTCCGAATAACAAAGCTCCGACCAGGACGACGAAAAAGCGTTTGTTGCGCATGGTTAACTCTCCGTAAGATCGTTTGACGTTGAAAAGCTCACGCTCACGTTAAGCGCGAAAGATAGCTGTGGAGATAATGCTGCCGAGCGTGATGGCAACGCCGTAGGGAATGGTGTATCTGCGGTCTGTGGGCACAGCAAATTTTGGCATTTGCCATCCCGGTAACATGCCGACGAAGATCTGCAAAACGCGGTGCATTGTGGTCAAGAACATCCCCGACCGCACCATTGAGACAACGGCAAGTAGCCCACCTGTAAGGACCACCACTACAAAAGTCGGAACTACGAGCTTGGCGCCTATGACTGCGCCTATAGCGGCGAAGAGTTTTACGTCACCCGCACCCATTGCTCCGAACACGTGAAGCATGAACATGAAAATGAAAGCGAGGCCGCAGCCCGATAGACTTGAGTACAACCCGGGTAACCCGTTCAAAATCAGATTTATTGTCACGCCGCCGACTAACGCTGCTAACACAAATGGATTGGGTATACGGCGATAACGGACGTCGTGATAAGTAACGACGGCCGCCAGGGGAATTAGGAAGAATGTGATGACGAGATACAGTGACACTTGGGGGATTCCTCGCAGCAGAGCTTCACTTACCCGTAGATATGTGCCCACCGAGATCGGTAATTTTCAAACTTATTGCGTCGCCCAGCGCCGTGAATACGCCTGCAGCGGCCACTGCAATAAGAGCTGCTGCCACCGCATATTCAGACAGCTCTAAGCCGGTTTCATCTTTGAGAAATTGTTTGAACATGACGTTGATAATTCTGAAGATTTAGCACCACGTGACCATTACGTTTGGGTCGGGCGCGCCTGCTGTAACTCGCTTAGCAGTCACGCGCCCGATCCAACTTTCTGGCTATTTGCCAGTGCTGATGTGCGTGCCGAGGTCGTTGATTTTGCCACTGATGGTTGTGCCAAGTGCGCCGAAAGCGCCGACGACGGCGATCGCAACCAACGCTGCGGCAACTGCGTATTCCGACAGCTCGAGACCGGTTTCATCGCGAAAGAATTTCATAATCATTGGGTTT
>DASQKG010000486.1:0-3239 GCA_035630655.1 Pyrinomonadaceae bacterium | reverse complement strand
TCTCGGGCCAAGGAAACGATCCACTAAATCACACTAAGCAACACGAAATGAGATTCAGACAATTACCAATGACAAACGATCAGGGCTTTTTATTCTTGTCCGCGTTTTTTCCGGTTGTAGACTCATCAGCCTTCGCCGCGTCGGCAGGTTTGAGCTTCAGCAGTGGTTCAACGGATTCACGGTAACTGTCGGAAATCTTGACGTAGGAGTCGTTAAGCAAATTGCGGAGATAAGCCTCTCGCTCCTTTGGCGAGCGTTCGATGGTCATCGCCTCGCGCACCTGATTCTCATTGAAGACTGCCGCACTGCTCGCGTCCTCGCGCTCATCAACCCGGAGGATTTGATACCCATCGTTAATCTTAAGCGGTTCGCTGATGCCCCCGACTTTTACACCTTTGATTTGCTTGGCTATCTCTTCGCGAAGGTTTAGGATTTCAAACCGCCCCACTTTGCCCTTGTTCTGTGGCGCCACGCGAACGCCATTCATCTCGCGTTCCGAGTTAGCTGCAGCCAACGCGCCAAAGTCGGCGCCAGATCGTAACTGCGTTACCAGCTCCATCGCCCGGGCCTTCACGTCGGCCTCATTCTTGCCGGCATAAGTGAGAAAAATCTCGGAGAGAACCACGCTCTCAGGCTTGGTGAATTTGGCACGGTTGGCTTCGAAGTATTTCTTCAGCTCATCCATCGACAATCCCAAATAGGTCCTTCGGTCTACTTCCTGCTGAATCACCGCCTGCTTCATCATCTCGGTACGCAGGGACTGACGAGTGGCTACGGGATCCAACCCGCTTTCTCTCATCGCCTCGTCCAGTTTTTCGATGCTCGTGATTCCCTGCTCTCTCGCCACGTCCAGCATGCGCCGGTTCACTTCCGCTTCGACCTCGCTTGCCAGATCGAGTTCCTTGCCTTTTTGCATCAGCAACTGCTCGTTGATGAGGGTGGCGATCAGATCAGCCTGGCGCTTGGCAACCTCCTCGATAGCCTGTTGCTCAGGCATGCCGCCCTGCTTAAGCGCCAGGACGCGCTCTTTGCTTTCGCGCCTCACCATCGATAGCGTGATCACATCTTCGTTGACCTGGGCAATCACCTCATCAACGACCTTGAGTTCACCTTCCTGTGCGAGTGCAGTCGACGAACCAAAAGAGAGCGACGCCAACAGCATTAACGTCGCAAATATGAATTTAGATTTCACAAGATTACTCCTGATATTAAATTGGTCAGTAGTCCGTTGTCAGTTGTTTGTTTTGTGCTTCGACGTGCTTGGTGCTTTGTACTTGTATTTTTATTCGGTGACAATGACCTGCATTCTAGTCTTCCACCCTAAGTTCCAGCAACGCCTCGCGGGCCATGTGAAGCACGCCGTCAGCCTCCTCATCGCTCAGGCCTATGCGTAACACGCCGCTCGGCGTAAAAGTCGTTCCCGGTCTGGTACTCACCAAAACACGCAGCTTTTCGGGTGAAACGCGGGCTTTCTCGCCAAACTTTATCGCAATCCCGTCGGCTGTCCTGTCTATTGAAATAACTCCGATTTCCTCCGCCAGCCGCCGTAGGCGAGCGTAAGCGAAGAGCCCTTCCACCGGTTGGGGCAGTCGTCCGTAACGATCTTCGGTCTCCCGGCGAATATCGGCTAAAGTCCCTTCGTCCCGGGCTGAGGACACTCTCTTGTAGGTTCTAAGCCGCTGGCCCATGTCCTGAATGTACTCATCGGGAATGGCGACACTAACACCAAGGTTGATGGAAACGCTCGTCTCGTCATCCACCTGTTCGCCGCGAAGTTCCGCGACCGTACGTTCGAGCATCTGCGTGTACAGATCGAACCCCAGCGCGTCCATGTGGCCCGACTGTTGCCCACCAAGGAAGTTTCCGGCGCCACGCAGTTCCAGGTCCAAAGCGGCGATACGGAAGCCGGCCCCTAAATCCGAGAATTCTCGAATAGCCGCCAGCCTGCGTCTGGCAATCGGTGAAAGCTCCTGTTCACCGGGAATCAGAAGATAGGCGTAAGCCCTGCGGTTTGAACGACCTACACGACCACGGAGTTGATAAAGCTGAGAAAGACCATAGGCGTCGGCGCGGTTTATGATGATTGTGTTGGCACGGGGGATGTCTATTCCGTTCTCAATGATGGTGGTTGCCACGAGAACATCATATTTAAACTCAATGAAATCGAGCATCACTCGCTCCATTTCCTTCTCATTCATCTTGCCGTGGCCTACCACAATTCGGGCCTGTGGCACCAGGCGTTGCACCAGGGCCGCAATCGTTTCAATTGTTTCCACTCGATTATGGATAAAAAAGACCTGGCCGCCCCGCCCAAGTTCCAGCTCGATGGCCGACTTTATGACGTTCTCCGAAAACTGAACCACCTGGGTCTGGATTGCCAACCGGTCGCGCGGTGGCGTCTCAATCAGCGACATATCCCTAAGACCTGTTAGAGACATGTTCAAAGTGCGTGGAATGGGGGTCGCCGAAAGTGTCAGCACATCAACACGCTTCTTCAGCTGCTTGAGTTTCTCCTTGTGGGCAACACCAAACCGCTGTTCCTCGTCTACCACCACCAGACCCAACTCCTTGAACCGCACATCCTTTGAAAGCATTCGGTGCGTGCCTATGATTACGTCAATCTCCCCCGACTCCACGCGCTTTACGATTTCCTTCTGCTCCTTCGCAGAACGAAAACGAGATAGCAGCTCGACCTTTACAGGGAACGGCGCGAAGCGAGTGCGTAACGTATCGAAGTGTTGATAAGCGAGCACTGTGGTCGGTGTGAGTATGGCCGCTTGCTTTCCTTCCATCACCGACTTGAATGCGGCGCGCATGGCAACTTCAGTCTTGCCGTAGCCCACGTCGCCGCACAAGAGCCGGTCCATCGGCGTCGGCTCTTCCATATCTCGCTTGACGTCTTCGATCGCTGTTTCCTGATCCGGCGTAAGCACGTATTCAAAACCATCTTCAAATTCTCGTTGCCATGGCGTGTCTGCCGCAAACGCGTAGCCGCCCACCAATTTTCGTTCGGCGTAGAGTCGCAGCAGTTCGTCAGCCATGTCGCGCATGGCGCGCTTCGCTTTGGCTTTCGTTTTTTGCCAACCAATTCCACCGAGGCGATCGAGCGTTGGTTGATGACCTTCTGCGCTTGAGTAGCGTTGCACCAGGTCCAGCCGCTCGACGGGAACATAAAGCTTTGCTTCCTCAGCGTAGAAAAGAAGCATGAACTCGCCGCTGCGCGGGCCGAGATCCAAAGT
>DASQKG010000485.1:0-15796 GCA_035630655.1 Pyrinomonadaceae bacterium | reverse complement strand
GACGTTTGGGAGACGGGTCACGCCGCAGCTTTTACCGACGCTGCAGGCGAACATTGCTCAGTGATGATCACGACCCGCTTAACGAAAGTAGCCGAAGCCCTAACGCTCGACGAAACCCAAACCTACAACTTGCCGGTTTTGACTGAGGAGTTTGCCCTAATGGTGCTCCGCATCCTCATGCCTGACGTGGTCGCGGAAAACGAGAGCGACTGCCTGGAGCTGGTGCGGGACCTGGAGTGTTTGCCCTTGGCTTTGCACGTCGCTGCAGGGTTGCTGAGAAGCGAAGCCCGTCTCGGGTGGGGAGTATCCGAGCTGATCGAAAAGATTCGCAAAGGAACGGAGATCATCAACAAAGAGGCGCCCAGGGACCGAATTGAGAAGGATGGCGTCATCCCCTCTGTGTCGTCGCTACTGCACCGAAGCACGGACGTGTTGGACGAACCAATCCGCGAGTACTTCACCTTTCTCGGCGCCTTTGCGCCGAAACCAGCGACTTTTGACCTCACCTCCTTGCAGGTGGTCTGGCAAATCGATGACCCAAAACCGATAGTGCGACAGCTTGTCGGACATGGTCTCCTGGAACATGTCGGTCGGGGTCGCTTTCAAATGCACCGGATTCTGGTCGACCACGCTAGAAGCCTGTGTACTGAGGATTAGCCATACAGTAATCAATGCGGTTTCAGAGATTCCCGCGGATTACGCCAAGTTTGCTCAGACAACTTCTATGGAAATATCGGCCATTTTTTTCGCGCGCTCCCGGCGGGGTATTTTGATTTTTGCGGCGACTCCGGACTCTCCTTCACGCTGCAACGTAACCTCTTTGCTGAATGGGCCCAGTCGGAATCGTATGCGGGCGCCTTCCCAGACGAGTTCAGGTGAGGAGAAATGAACAGTCAGACTTGCGTCGCTTTCCAGTATTGCCCACCCCCTAAGCAATCCGTCTTCGCTTTCATATCTCCATACCTCGTCACCGTCGCCAGCTCCCCGCATCGCCGTCTTGCTAAACGGTACGATCCATGCGGTCAGCAGATCATTAAAGTAAAACGCGAGCCGCTGGATCTCAGTGTGAAAATAGTCTCTGGGATTGATTTCCGGCTGCTCAGTTATCGTGAGCGCCGTCTCCTCCTCCCTTAAGAAAGTAAGCCTTCGATCGCAGACTAGACAAAGTCTCAAATGTGCATCAGCTAACGCCACCGCAATCTCATCGAGATCACTATCGCGATACGAGACCAACGTCGCGTCGGATAGATGCTTATATTTGGCACTCTCCAGGAGTTGTTCAATATCCTGAGATCCCATCGTTTCAGACTCCTTCACCGGAGATAATGTCTCTGAGTTTCGCTAACGCGCGCGTTCGGGCCATTTTGACGGCGTCTTCGGACTTGCCCAGGTCTTCTCCGATCTCGCGGTCTGTCTTTCCGTAATAGTAATAAAGAATTATTATTTTGGCCTCATCCCGACTGAGCTGCTTGAGCGCGTCTTTGACTAGCTGCGACTCGTAAGGATCCTCGATCTGGAAAGGCTCTTCGATTGCCAGTTTTCCATCTGCCGCTTCTAATGGGAGCGGGAACGCAGCGATCACGTTAAGAGCATTCTCTACTTGCGTTACCGAGAGTCCTGCTTCGTTGCTAAGCTCTTCAAGTGTCGGCCTGCGACCTAACTTCCGCATCAATATATCCTGAGCCTTCATCACTTGGCGGTAGTGATTGTACAGAGTTCGTTTAACCGGCATAACCGCTCTACTCTCGAAGACGGCTCTCATCACACACCTTCTAGCCTGCGCGTGGAAGTCACTGTCTTTTGAAGCGTTGAATTCCATTACCGCATTAGAGAGTCCAATTTTCGCCTCCTGCATGACCTCTTCCCGATCCGCCCAGTGCCACACTTTACGGACCCAAAACTTAATCAAGCGAAGATGGACTTCGAACAACGCCTCCAGCGCTTGATGGTCGCCATTCTGATAGCGGCTCAACAACTCCAGATCCGCTTCAACGGTACATATCGATTTCTGTTGGCTCTCTGCTGCCATTCTTCACCGTACGGGATTGGAGTTGAGATCCCTACGCTCGAGATGCGTGATCCTCTATCCAGGATTGCCTCAGACGTGTCAGTTGTTACTCATAATTAAAGTGGCGCCTACAACCTAAAAATCTCACTTGAAAACCTCAAGAATGGATTTAAGCCCCAATCTAGCCAGGGTAGTTGGACTCAGAAGGCAACATTAATTGAGAGACATTACAACCATTGGGTAACTCTTTGTCGATTCATGCCTGAACTACCGATCAAGGACACCCTTCTTTGAAAATTTTTTCTGACGGGCCGTTACCTTCCGGCCTCTCGCGACTGAACTCCATCAATGAAGGGCGCACGGAGCCCTAACTTTGAAAGGAAGGAAATCGCAAAATGAAAAAATGGGAAACTGGTCGCCAGACTATTCCACAACGGGTAGTTAGGCGTCGCAGTGTACTGTCAATCGCGTTGTTAATCGCCTTGTCGGTGGTTGCAACTCCCAGGGTAAGTGCTCAAGTCGAGTGCCTTGGTGCATGCGAGGCGCAATTGGCAGCGTGCAATCAAGATCCACAGTTCAGCGCAAGTTGTCAGGACACCTATGAGGCATGTGTCGATGCTTGCCTGGGCCAGTACGCCGGCATCCTGGGCTGACCAGCTACTCACTGCGCAAGGCCACACACCCTTTCAGAGATTGGTGGTCCAGCCAGTGAGCAGCCGGCCAAACTAACACACATACTCGAACACCGTCGGGGCGAATGGCTCGAGTTGTAAAAGCTGTTCGCCCCGACCTTTAAGTAAATAAGGAGAATTAGACATGAGAAAGATCCTCTTATCTCCCGTTGTCGTAAGTATCCTGCTCCTTCTCTTGGGGATCGGTATAGCTGCGGCAGTGAGACTTGTTTATCGCAGCAATTCGACTGCAAACCAGCAAGCAGGGCCTAATCCAGTCGAGGTCTTCACCGTACTGCAAGCTCATGGTTGCCACAACCATAAAGAGTGGCTGAGATTTATCCAGAAGGGCACACTGATGTACTACCCGGATATCTCGGCCGGATCCCAACGCGTGTTTGAACGGAGGCTGAGCCTTTCCACGGACCGCTCGTTTGTCAGGTACGACAAAGCCACTCTCAACAGGAATCAGCGTTTTTTGTTTGACGGGCGTACTCTGGTTCGCACCACCTTCGAGGCAGAAACCCAACTGGAAGTGAGAGTACTGGATGGTGTCGAGGCCGCAAGCATCAAGTTTCAAATGGCGACCTTCGGTCTTCTGCCTATTTTAAAACGCCTTTCAGAGCCAAGCACGCAAGTGGTCTACGTTGGCACTGCGTCAAGACGAAACCGATTCCAAGTAAAGACTGACCGCGGCTCCTGGTATTTCTATACCAATCCAAACCACCTAATCGATCGGTTGGAAGTCGGTGATATCAATGTCACGTACGGGGATTATCGTACGGTCGATGGCCTGAATCTGCCGTTCTATCAACGTGTAAAAAAAGGCGATAGGCTGCTGTACGAGATCAAGTTCGACACGTTCGACCTCAATCCTGTATTTGGCATTGGCTTCTTCAAGAGTAATCTCTTGTAGGGGCGTGGTTTTCCATAAGACTCCCGGTCCGAAAAAAACGACCGCGAGTCTTATACGTACGGGCGAAAATAGATCGAAACAAACCACAAATGTGCGTACTATGGTTGCCAAATAGGCTGTAGTTGAAAAGCGATCAGTGTCTTATGTTTGATCCGTTTAAGAAAAAGGTGCGCTACGCTGCTCGTATTTTGCTAGTCCTACTCGGACTTTGGCCGCAGGTATCCATCAGTCAGAATTTGAATAATCCTGAGGCGTTGTTTATTCAGGCAATGAAACTGGCTGAAACCGACGATCGGACAGGTGTTAGTAAACGCCTCGATGAAGCTTGTCTCTTATGGACCAAACGCGGTGATCTTGAGCGAGCGGGGCGGGCCAGATTGCAGATCGGTGACTTATACCGAAACGACAAGCGGTTTAACGAGTCTTTAAGCCAGTACCGTCAGACGCTCCTGATCGAAGGGCTTTCACCTTCCTTGAAAGCCTTAACCTACGACGCGATAGGCCAGATCTACGCTGAGCTTTACCAAACGGAACTGTCGACCCGCAACTATTTGAAGGCTCTTAATCTCGCCCGTTTAAACAAGGACTACGCAGTTGAGGCGCAAGTTCAACTTAACCTCGCGTCTTTGAGTTATAGAGAAGGTGATTTCGGACGGGCGATGGATCTTGCGCAGAGAGCCGTAATCTCGAGTAGTAAGGGAAACGACGAGAAAGCGGGGGCATTGTCTTTAAGTTTGCTGGCGCAGATGGAGCTAAAGAACGGCCGATTCGAGAAGGGCCACAGCAATCTCGATCGGGCGCTTTCCCTGTATAAGCAAAACAACGATCTGCCCGCTCAAATCAAGACTCTCTGCTTTCTATCCGGGCTGAGTTTGTCAGCCAGGCAAGTCTCGTTAGCCAGGGAGCAGGCGGAGACGGCGCTCCGGATGGCAGAAGACATGGCGCGTCGCGCGACTACGAACTCTCAGAAGTTGCGGGCTAACACTCTCCGGTGGCCCTGCTGGCTCGCTTTGGCGCGAGCCCAGAGAGGCTCTCAAGAGCGAGAGAATGCGCTGAAGTCGTATTTCCGCGCAGTTAGTGGGACGGTGCTTGATTGGTGGATGGTTTATGCCGCGACGGAAAGGAGCGCGATCGGGTTCGCTGAAGAACGTCAGGCGGCTTACCGCGAGCTCGTAGATCTGCTCGTTGACTTGGGACGAATAGATGAGGCCTACGACGCGTATCAATATGCCAGGATAAGAACGTTGTCTGGGTTCATCCGCGCTCGGCGCCTTGTTGGGTCACGCAGTGATACTGATACAGACAACAAGATTAGCACGTTGTCGGCATCAATAATCGCACTGCGCACAAGACTGTTGTCGCCCACTCTGAATCGACATCAGCGCGAAAATCTACAGCGAGACCTGGTTGAAGCTGAAGATGATTTGGCAGAAAGGCGATTGCAGGCCGAGTTGAATCATCCCAGACGCCGGTTGGTTTTTTCTAGACCTGCCAGACTAACGCAATTGCAGAATCAACTCGGTGATGGCGAGTCGGTGATCGAGTTCTATTTGGGAGAAGAACGATCCTTCGTCTGGCTGATCTCGCGTGGGACCGTCGGCTTCGAGATACTCTCTCGCCGCAGTGAGATTGAAGGAAAAGTCCGAAAGTATGTGAATGATCTATCAACTGCACCGGCCAATCTCCATCTGCAGTTGAGAGTAGCGAAACAGCAGGCGATGGCACAGGAACTCTTTACAATGCTTTTTGGCAAACTGGCGAGTAGACTCACCGATTACAAGCTGATCGTGATCCCAGACGGACTGCTGAACCATGTGCCATATGAATCACTGTTTAATAATGGCCGGTACTTGCTTGAAGACCACCAGATCAGTTATCTGCCATCCGCAAGTCTAATCGAACTGCTGCGCCAGCCGCCGCCCAGGTCCGCTTCGGAGCACGATGACCAACTGGACTTGCTCGCCTTTGGTGATCCAGTATTCCAGCAAAGATCGAAAACCTCTCTTAGCCGGAATCTTCCGGCAACCTCTGCGAAAGCCGAAAAGCGAGCGTGGGACTGGGAGATGTCTAATCTTTCACGTTTACCCAGAACACGAGACGAAGTCGAATACATTGCGAGTCTGATTCCAAAAGAGCGACAGCGTCTGTATTTAGGTAAAGACAGTACGGAAAAGGCGTTTAAACAGGAACCTCTGAGCAAGTACAAATGGATCCACCTTGCCACTCACAGCTTAATTGATGAGCGAAATCCAGGTCGTTCCGCGGTCGTTCTGGGGCTTGACGGAAATAACGATGAGGACGGATTTTTACGGGCTACTGAAATTGCGGACCTGGATTTGAACTGCGATCTGGTGATCCTGAGCGCCTGTGAAACAGGACGCGGCCAGTTGACGTCAGGTGAAGGCATCATTGGGCTAAGCAGGTCTTTCTTCGTTGCCGGCGCCCGGTCGGTGGTAGTCAGTCAATGGGCCGTGAGCGACATATCAACTGCGCAATTGATGAAAGACTTCTATCAACAAATGGTCAGTGATGTCGCAAAACCGGCTGCGCTACGGGAAGCCAAATTGCGCATGCTTGGCAGCGGTTCCGAAACACGTCATCCCTACTACTGGGCACCCTTTGTTATTATCGGTATACCATAATCAATGTTTAGGTCTTTACTTAAGCGAATGTTGCCGCTGACAGCCGCGAAGGACGACCATGGAACCAGCAGCGCGAGCGCTCATGTCGACTACGGCCGCCTGGTAAAACGCATCATTGACGGCGATGCCGAAGCCGAGGCGGAATTGGTAGACCTCTTTGAAGATGCGGTACTTCACATCATTCGTCGTATCGCGAAAAACTCCCCTCTGGTTGAGGATTTTTCGCAGGACACTTTCCTTACAGTCATAAGAAAGATTAGGAACGGTGATGTAAAACAACCTGAAAGTCTAGGGTCCTTTATCGCAAATACCGCTAGATTCCACACGCTTGAACAGCTCCGAAGAATCAGGCAACGGGCACGTAGCGAAGATCTGGAACACGCTGAGGAGGTACCAGACCCATCGCCAACCCAATTGGACCAACTGCAGACGTCTGAGCAATTCGACGAGCTTCGCGATTTGGTTCGACAGCTCACTCCGCGTTACAGGGAACTGCTCTTCCGCTTTTACATAAATGAAGAACCAAAGGAGATGATCTGTGCCGATCTGGGCCTGAAAAGTGGGCAGTTCGACCGGGTTCTGCATCGAGCGAGAAAACGCTGTCGTGCGCTTTACCTTGAGCGTAAAAGGGCTCGCGAAAAAGGGGGGTCGTAGGTGAGTGGTTGCAGGTCATTGCGATGTTTTACTCTCCGTCGCCACTCTATAACTAAGGGTAGTTTCGCACAATGAATCACGACTACATCAATCAGTTCAACTTGATCGACCAGTACGTGTTGGGCAAGCTGACCGTGGACGAGGCTGAAGAATTCGAAGATCATTTCATCGACTGTCCAGCGTGTGTCGAGCAGTTGAACGCAACAAGAAGCTTCATCCAGGATCTTAAAGTCCTGGCCGTGCAGGAGCCGTTATTGTTGGGCAGTAAGAGCGTACGCCTGACTCGGCCGTGGCGCCTCAGACAATTGGTGCCCACGCGAATCTGGGTGGCAATCGCTTTTAGCTGCATCGTGGTCGCAGGGGTGTTTACCTTTTTCGCTTTTCGCCGGACCTCTCGATTGGAAGCAGAACTTCGTCAAGCCAAAGGAGAAGCATCGATCATTAGGCAGCAGTATGAGCGGGGCGTGGAAACAGCTGCCGAATCAGAAAGACGGCACCAGGAAGCCCGACAGCAACTTGCTCAGCGGGTTGATGAACTCGAGAAGAAGCTCAAAGACGACGTACGAGGTCAGTCTCCAGTCCACGGCTCAGATGCTTCGGAAGTTAACTTTCCAATTTATTCCCTGGTCTCTGTGGCGAGAGGACAAGTTCCTGCCCCAACTGATGTTGCTCCTCCCGCATCGAGTCCCAGATTTGCGATTTCGATACCAGTGGAAGATAAGAAAGATTTTAGTGTTTATCGAGTGACAATTGTGGACAATCGAGGAGCGACAGTTTGGAAGCAAAGCGGGTTTAGGCCGGACGCTTACCACGCACTGTCACTCAGTTTGAACTCGGATTTTCTTACGCCTGGAACTTACGATCTGAGAGTGGAGGGATTAACTCCGCCGAACCAGTGGAACACTGTTGGCAGCTACCCGTTTCGTTTCGCAAGGCGCCGCTGATACGATTCACGCCTTGCGCCGTTGCGAATTACCAGTTGTTCTAATCTCGTGAGATTGGCCTGCCTGTGATCTTTCGTGGGCAACGTGTGAGCCGGAGCGTGGATCTGACGAGTCCGGTTTTCGGTTGTGCTTCTCCAGAGCTTCCCAATCTTGTTCGAAGTGAAGACGGAAATGATTGAATGAACAAATAGGAAACCTTCATTCTAGGTTACCGCTGGTCCTGCCAGCCTTTACCGTAAGTTCTACGTCAATCTTTCTTTTGTCCGCATCGCGGGTGGCCGTGGGATGGACTCCTCCCGTCGCATAGCTACAGGAAATGTTGCTCACACCCAATCGATTAAACAAATAGACCATCGCCACGTAGGCCCTAACGGCACCAAGCTGGCAGTTGTTTCTTATCAATCCAATAGGTGTGCCGCCGGCAGCATTGAACTTCAGATAAACCGGCTTGCCGTGTCTGTCCAAGTCGTTATCACTGCACCCACCATAGTGCACATCGGGTGGATCTTTAACATTTCCCCAATAGACACCGGTCTGCCGCGCTAACAGAGGTATTTCACGTTTGACCTCGTGTTGGTCGGTAAAGCCGATAATCCTGACCTCGATAATGTATTGCGACCATTCATCTTTTATGGTCTGAGCTCCTCTTTCTATCGTTTGCAACAAAGCTTGTAAATCTCTGCGGAGGCGGTACTTCCCACTATCAAATCCGGCTGCCTCGCCTCCCTTGAGCCACTGCAATAGTTCGAAGGTTGTCTGGCACTTGTTGTCCCTATTAACAGCTTTCAAACTCTTGATGTAATCCTCAATTTTACCAGCGACCAGATCGCCGAACACGCGGTTGATGCTTACGGGCTCGTTGGTTGCACCTTCCATCGTACGTTCAAATTGTTTTTTGACGATTGAACTTATCTCTCTGTAAAAAATATTTGTAATCTCGTCACACTTTGTGTCAATGGGGAAGTAGAATTTACGCTTGTAGAAGTCCTCGTTGGCATTCCAAGGCGCCCACCGCCATATTTGCCGCTTATCCAGAAGGATTACGTCCAGGCCCTCCGCGTCTTGTTCATCGATTATCGCTTCAAGCTTATCGAAGTTCTGACTGTCGATAGATATGTGTATTGTCTTCTCATCGAAGTAGTCCATCTGCCTCCAACTGGGCTCCTCTTCTTTATCAATCTGAAAAAGCCGCAGCACGCTGATGGATTTTTCCGTGGCCAACCCTCGGTGCGCTTGGACCCGGATGTCTTCTACATGGAATCGCTTCCGCGTGCGGATGGAGAAACCGCTTTCGCGGAGCTCCGGCAACGAGATTGGTTCGTTTCTTATCGCGGCTTGAACCGGCGAGAAAGCGTGGAGCCAAGTCGCCAGAAAGAGTGGAATGAGAATGGCGCGGGCCGTGAGACTCTGAAAGTTAATGGTCCTATCCTCCGAAACGGAGCACATGTCACTGTAGGCGAACGCCGTAGGACACGAAGAGGAGCGCGGCAATCCCCACAACTAGAAGTAACAAAATAATTCCGATGAGTATCATTAACGGGAGCCGTCGTGACGCCGGGAATTTGAGACCTTCTTTTGCGCGTGCGTCCGCAATCAGTTCTTCGACTTTCTCCCTAACCTTCTTGTCAATACGTTTTTTCCCGCGGATAAGGCTCAACAGCCACCGAAATGGATTTAGTGACAAGATCCTGTGAATCTCGACGTAGTGCGCCTCGATTTCTGGTTCTGAAACGATTTCAGCAACATACTCAGCTGCGCCTGAATGTTTTGCTTCTGCGTGGGTCTTAACTAGTCCCGCACGAGCGAGTAAGTTCAGTGCCGGGTGGTGGCGGGTGTTATTGATCGTTTTGTTAAAAAGGTTAATGGCCTGCTGCCAGTCGCGAGCTTCGCTGTGTGCGGCGGCGAGGTTGTAACTTATCTCGTTGGCTAATGGTTTCGACTCAACCTCATGTAGAAGCTCATTGAACTGCTTGATGGCATCCTTTGTATTCCCATCCAAGTAATACACCATTGCCTGAAAATATCTGCCCTTGAAGTGGCGCGGGTCTATCTTCAGAGTTCTTTTCAGGCGATCACGGGCCTGTTTCAGAAGCCGCTTGTCTTTCGATTTTTCGTACTTGTCAACGTATTCCAGCGCGTCGGTGACGAGCTCGAAAACGTCGTACTCTTTAGTCCCACCCAAGAGTTCTTCCGAGACGCTCATTTGTTTATGTCCCTCACCACGTGTATCAATGCCTCGTAAGCAAGCTTCTTGTGTCCCCCGATAGACTCGTCCGCATTGCCATCCACACTCCAGTTCTTCAGCGACTCTCCTTCAGCCCGCAGCGAGAGAAAGATCCTGCGGTTCCGCATGAAAATGTCGGACCTCATCACGCCCACGATCGAATATTTCGGACTCTCCGTCCTCTTCAGCAACAGGGCCATCAGCTTACCAAGGCCACCAGGAAGGAAAGACTCAATGATGGTCGGCACATCCTCACTCTGTGAGCTGGCGATCATGGGTAATCGGGGCTCGCCCTCGATCAGATTACGACGCTTGTAGTGAGTACGCATTCTCCCATGCATCATGGTAGTAACCCGCTCAAAGATGGCGCCAGCCTCGCCCTTAGGTGAGTCTATTATGGGCCCTATCTTGAGCTGATACTTGCCGTCCTTTCGACCTCGCCACCACTTGTACACATAAATCCCAAGGACAACCAGCAAGGCTGGGAGCAATGCAAAGAAACCCGTTATGCCCACGCTCCACGCCGCACGCATTGGACCAAACAGGTATCTCTCACGCACAGAATCTTGCTCATAGACTACGCGTTTCAAAGAGGCGAGGGCTTTTTGCCGCGTCGGTTGCCAGTCATTCTCAGCCGCTTTCAGGTAGGCGGCCTCAGCTTCTTTAAGTCGGCCCAGATTTTCATAGGTCAGGCCCATTTCGAGCTGTTTGAGGGAGGTGGCCTCTACTGCCGCCCTGTCGGCGCTAAGATTCCAGCCAGCCCCTTCAAGCCAAAAGATACGAGTGCTGACCATGCCGCGGTCATCGATGTGAACATCCTGGAACCCACGCGCCCGCTCGGTACTGGTCTCTTGAAATTTCTGAGCGAGAGGAGGACAAACGTGCAATTCGTCGAGGCTGTCGGAAAGGTAAGTCTCTGAAGAGGTCATCCACGCAAAGTTTTGGTAGGTAGTGCGCCTGGGGTCGTGAAAGTGACCGGCGAACCGCCCAAATACCTTCGGGTGATTCACGACCTGCCGCCATTGGTCACGGATCTCTTTATTAACGAACCACGCCGAGCGTCCGTAGGCATCGCCCGTCAACGTCTTGTCAGCATTCCTCGTTTTGATGGAATCTTCTGCTTCTCCTAAGGCAGCTAAGTGGGGATCGTCGATTTCAGGAATGTGATAGAAGATATATGCATAGGTGATGTTCACATCTTTCAGCAGGTCTGTGATTTGCGCAACGTGCTTTTTTTGTAGTTCGAAGTTGGCGTTGATCCGCCTGACCGCGCCCCTCCTGAAGGCAGATACGTTAGCCTCCGGATCGAGATTCTTGAAGGTGGTATTGTCAAACCCGATGAATGCATACTGACTCTTTTCTTTTATCCGAAACAGACCAGATCGCGAGTCGTACTGCCGGCTTGCTTCGGTATTCTCTTTTGGGCATAAGTCAATGATCTCGAAATCTTCGTTTGACTTTCTGACTTCATCGGCTAGCGACTCAATAAACAAGTGGTAGTACTTGACCTTATCTGGTTGCTCGCCTGGCACATCATTGTTTCCGGGAACAAACAGCCAGCGGCGGACCTTGGATAACACCAGCATCGAAGCGAAGTCTGAAGCCCCTCTCCTTAACTTCTCATCAATAGACTGGGTGTTCTCCTCGCTGTTGCGGTTAACGAAGTGCTCTATACCAAGGTCACCAGTAATGACGACAAAATCATAGACACCGTTGTTATCCGTGATTCTTTGATTGATCTGATCGATGCAGGAGGCGAGTGCGGCCTTATTGTCCAGCCGGTTATCTGTAGGCTCATGGACATCGTCAAAGATGTGCAAGTCGGTTATCTGAACGAAGCTAACTTGCGCGTGGATGACGACACTTAGAAAAGCATATAGGCCGAGTAGTAACAGCAAGCGCTGGTACCAGTGAGGAATGCTTCTTTTCATAAGTGAGTGATCACCTGGTCATCTTTGTTGAGTTAATCGTCTGGAGGTGGTGCTGGAGCTAATCCAACCGCCGGATAACAATTCGACGATTCTGCTCCGCCTCTTTATTGTCCCTTGGTCTGGGAAATAGAGGGTTCTGCTTTCCCTTAGGTTCAAGCTTAATCCGAGCCTCAGGGATGCCTCTTTCCTTTAATTCAGCTAGTAGTTTCGAGCCAATGTTTTTTGCAGTCGTAAGATTACCATCTTTTGTGCCGGTTAGACTCGTATGGATTTCGATTGAAACCTTCCATGAAGTCTTGCTCAGAACTACAGCCAGGTCAGAGATGAGTCTATTGAGCGGCCGCGAGTCTACCTCATTGTTGGCCGCCAGAGGGCCGAATGCAATGTCGTTTCCGTTATACAGAGTAGTAAATAGGGACCTCTGATCGAGATCGTTGAAGGATGGGGTAGGCGTGCGAGCTGGTTCGGATGCAGACGTGTTGTTGTTGTTGTTCGCGCCGTCGTTGCGATTCCCAGAGTTAGTCAACACCCAATAAATAGCGAAGACGATCACCACAACAACGATAGAAGTACGCATAGCCGGTAATATGTGGCTAGCTGGAATTAGTTGTTTGTAATTACCGGATGCTTCAGTTGAGGGAGTATCAGATGTCGTGGTTTGTTTTATCTGCTTGGTCGCAACCTCGGTGACCAGTCCTGCTTCCTTAATGACCGAATACTCAGCTAGTTCTCGACAACGTTCATCGGTGAGGGCTCGTTGCCAAAACTCACGCGCTGGTTGCGACAATTGAAATAAGCTGTGGGGAATGTTGGCGCAGGCATCCATCCAATTGAAAAAGCCTAGGGCGGGTACTTCAGTAATCATTTTAGGCTTAATTATCTCGATCGCATCTTCCTGAACGGTGAAGTCCACGCCAGCTACCGACCAATCGTCGTGTCCGACCTCGGTTGGGCGCTGGATTCCCCACTTGGAAACTTCCTTGACGAGTTCCCCGATAGGGCCTGGGTTCATGAGAATGCTATGTAGACTTTCGGGAATGCCGTCCGAGTAAGCACGGATGTGGTACGACCCAGCTTCTAATGACTGCTGCAGGATTTCATCAGTGATCCACTCCTCAGAGTTAATGCGAGCCTTGCCCAGAACCTTCTCGTCGCAAAAGCGTGGGTTCTTCTGCGCGCGTGGCGACCCACCCGCAGCGTCCTCCTTGATAAAGACCCACGGCGAATCGCCGAACTGCGCTAGCACGACAGATGCTGCAGGCTGGTCACATAACATGACTATTACCGCAGTCGTTTGCGCGCGACCTATTAGCAGGGCGTCATTAGTTCGACGGATAAGTTCCGCGATCCACTGTTTGGGCTCCCTCGCATCGGGTTTCTGGGTCATCTCATTGAAGATTTGATTACACTGCTTTTGCAAAATCTTGATGGCCTCGCCGCCGTTTGCGTTCGAGACTCCATCGGCGATTACGAAGAAAGGAAAGGGTGCCTCCTTGAATTTCAGAACCAGGTCCTGACACCCGGCTCCCTGTTTCTTGGTGGTGATCCAAGAGTTGCCTTCTAACTGAACTTTTTCCATCTCAATTTTCAGGACTGTGACTGCCTTGTCCGGCTTTGCTTCCGTCACAGGCTCGATCTGCCCTGGGGGTGGGGCCAGCGCCAAGTGCTTGAATTCGTATAACTCTTCTACAAGGGCGGAAAAGAACTGTGGGGAGTTCGAATACTTCGCAGCAAGATTTTGCAGCTTGCCAGCCAGCAGTAGCAGTAGGCTGTGGTAAAAATCTGTTAGCTTCCAGCCGACTGCCTTGTTTTGGAGGATATGGCTGAACAGCAAGCCAAGGAATCTCGACTCGGCAATGGTCAGCGGGATCGACTGTGCGTCCCGATTGGGGCCAAGCCTCGTCTCCCAGAGTTTGAGCCACACGGCCTCCGATGCGTCTTGTTTTCCCAACCCTCCAGTTCGTTCGGCGTCTGCTGGTGGATTGATGCTCGTGATCTGTCGGGAGGCGACGCCGCTCACGTTTCGTAAAGACTTAACGAACGTGGCCACTGACGTCGCGAGCCAGTTTACATACTTCGCGCGCGACCCCTTGCCGTTGTGGACGGCAGCTACGGATTCTGTGCTGGAGAGTTGCTGGGTGAGTTCTGGGAAATCCCCCGGACGGTTCAGGAGAAACCGGCATATTTTAACCGCGAGGCTAACCAGTACATGATCTTCTCTGACGAGTTTTTCGCAGATGTTGTTTAGCTCACGATTTACTTCGAACGCCGGTGGGGCGTGAAAGACGGCGTTAAACTTAGACGAGAGCAAGTTGCAAGGAAAGGCTGCGTCCATGTCGAAACGGATCAGGCGGCCTTCTTCGGTGAACGCCTCATTCTCCCAGTTCTCGTCGAAGTCGTACCATCCTTGCTCCTTCAACCTCTGGGCCAAGCTCACGAGCTGAGCTGCATCGTCGAGGAGCCTGCTGAGTTTCCCACCCTGGTCGAGGAATTTTTTGAAATGGGGCTTGACCAGAAAGTAGTAACCATTCAACTCCGCTCGGTCCGAGCCATCGAGGTTAGGACTGCTGTAGAGTACCGGGCATACCCGACCTGTCCAGCTTAGCGACCGCAGCGCGTGGTTCTCAATCGCATAAAGACGATTGTGGGTGGGCTTGAATACTTTGACGTGACACTCCCTCCCGCTTTGCAACCTCACGCGGCAAAACTTGGCCGCGTCGCGGTGCTTAACGTCAAGTCCCGGGAAGTTCTTGATCACCAACTTCTCGATCTCATCGCGTTCTGCTTCGTGAAGCGTGTCGTTTAGATGGTCCATGTTCTAATCAAAGGTGATGCTCCAGGCCTTCAATCGTTTGGACGAGCCGGTGCACAACTTTGTGCGCAGGGTTATCACTCCATCCACGTAGGTTCTCGCCTGTACCCCCGAAGTCGGATTGTTCCAGCCACACGGCGATCAAGTAACGCCCGTGGCGGTAGACAAAAACGCTGTCCGGCCGGAGGTTGTCTTTGGCTTCGTAGGCGGCCGTGCCGGACTTGCCGTAATCCTCACTTCTCGTTTGACCCTCGTCGATTTGTGTCGTCGGGTCATTCGTCGCAAGAAACTGTTTGGCGCCGGAGTCCAAAAAGAACGAGCCCGTGCCGCCAGGGAGCAAAACTTTGCGGAGGTAAGCAGTCATATTCTGCCGCATGGAGACAACGTGCCGGCCACTGTCGGGGATTAACAGATTCGGTTCGGTCACTGCCGACTGGTCGAATTTGACCGTTGCGCCACTCTGATCTTGAACGGAGTCGACCAGATAGGGTTCGTACCTCTTCCCGGTAGTAGCTGTGCCGAGGATCGACGCCAGCCGTAACGTAGTGAATTGCGCTTCCTGGGCGCCGAGGGCGTGCAGACATAGCAGATCCATCGAGTCAGCTTCTTCCGCAGGCCATGCTGAGGTCACGGGGAACACGGCGCGAAGCTTCGTCTGATCAAAAACTCTGGCCGGGCTACCGCGGACGATCTCGTCTCGCTTGGGCAGCGATTTCTCGTCTTTCAAGTTTGGCAGTACTCTGAATGCCTCCCAAAGCACTCGCGACCAACCATCGCGCATCCCTGAATTGTTCCGCACCTGTAGGAACTCTGCACGGGCCGCGTCAGTCGGCCTTGTTGCGTTGCTTTCCAGCGAGGCTTTTAGCCCGACTCCGTAAACATCTTGAAAAGCCTGGCGGATTGCCTGCTCGTTGTTGGAGGTGGGCAGCAACTCGACCCTTGCCTGTCCATCCATCAGGTATCCCAGGGCCACGGTCAGCACTTTGACGGCGGA
>DASQKG010000484.1:0-3613 GCA_035630655.1 Pyrinomonadaceae bacterium | reverse complement strand
CGGCGCCAATTGGTTATCGCTTGGCCCAACCGGGCCACGCCGTTTGCGGCTGGCAGTTGAACATCTGACGCAATATCGCGGCGGTATTTGTTTCATGGTCGATCTCGATCCGCGCTGGGTGATCAAGCTCATCAAGATGGGCGAGATGAAGATGGCCGAAGCCTATAAACAGCACGTGATCGAACAGGGCCTGACGCAACTGCGCGCGCACGACATCCAATGCCTCTTCACAACTCCAAAGCTCCTGGAAGCGCTTTGCGAACGGGTTTCACTCAAGAAGATGGGCATCAAAGGCGTTTTCTGTGGCGGCACAGAGATGACACCGCAGTTTTATCGCTTCGCCGTGGAAGAGTTGCTTGAGGGCGCATACTTCGCACCAACTTACGGCAATACTCTGATGGGGCTGGCCGTGCACAAGCCGCGCAGGCCGGAAGACAATTACGCCGTGATTTATTACCCGCCGCATCCCAGGGCCATGATCGAAGTCGTCGATCCGGAAAAGCCGGACCAGGTGGTCGGCTACGGTGAAACTGGTCGCGTCCGTTTGACCACGCTGACGAAAGAGTTCTTCATGCCACGTTTCCTGGAACGCGACGAAGCGGAAAGGGAACCGCCGTGCGATCTCTATCCATGGGACGGCGTGCGAAACGTCCGGCCGTTCTCGAAACTGAATACATCTGTTGTCGAAGGCGTTTACTGATAGATGAGTGCGACAAATCGAAGAGCGCCAACAATCGAAAAGCTCGTTTAGTTTGGGCACTTGTGCCCTCCCGCGAGCGGACAAGTCCGCATTCTAAACGCAACGTGAAAACAAACGTAGAGGCTGAAGCAAATCCGCAATGATTCACATTCCATTACTTCGCAAGGGCCAGCCTTACAAGAGCCTCGATGTTGCTCGCGTGCCGCATCATCGCACGCGCGAATTGTTTGTCGAGATCAGCCAGGCAAACGTCGGATTGATTCGCCGTGATCTGCTTGATCAGTCTGCTGGCCGCGAAAAGCTGATGCAGTTTTCGACTGCTGAACTGGTGGACATCTGCGCACGCGCTGCTGACTACTTCGCCAATGATTCGCTTCCTTTAGGGGATGATGTCCAAAGCAAAGAAGATTATTTGCGACAGGTCTCGGCGACGACGGGACTTCCTCATGTTCTCGCTGGTCGTAACATGGAAAAGATTCGCAGCATGCTGGCGGAGATGGGAAACGTTCTCAACGGTTTGACGCGAAGCATCGATTGGGCAGTATTGGACCAGGGTTTTGGTGATCTAGCCGGTCACTCCATGAGCTTCTTTCCGCGTGGCGAATCGCTGGGCGTGGTACTGCCAAACAACTCGCCAGGTGTGCATTCGTTATGGATTCCGGCTATACCGCTCAAAATGCCTTTGGTGTTGAAGCCCGGAAGCGCGGAACCGTGGACCCCCTACAGAATCATTCAGGCGTTAATAAAAGCAGGCGCACCTGGCGAGGCTTTCAGTTACTACCCGACGGACCACGCCGGCGCTGCTGAAATTCTTCGGGGCAGTGGGCGCGGCATGGTCTTTGGAGACGCATCCACCACGGGCCGTTGGGAAAGTGATTCTCGTATCGAGATCCATGGGCCAGGCTACAGCAAGATTGTTATCGGCGAAGACTGCATCGACGAGTGGGAGAAGTATTTGGATGTGATGGCCGACTCGATCGTCGACAACGGAGGCCGCTCGTGCGTGAACGCATCGGGCATCTGGGTGCCGTCGCATGCAAAGGAGATTGCAGAGGCGCTGGCAAAACGATTCGCCGAAATTGCGCCGCGCGCGGCTGATGACGACAACGCTAAGCTCGCTCCCTTTACGGATGCGAATGTTGCCTTCCGTATTTCCCAGTTAATTGATCAGGGGTTGAACGAACCAGGCGTCACTGACGTTACGGCCGCATACCGTGCAAACCGTCTGACCGAGTGGGATGGATGCTCGTATCTGCTTCCGACGGTGGTGCTGGCTGAGAGCAGGGAACACCCAATGGCGAACCGAGAATATCTTTTTCCATTTGTCAGCGTCGTGACCGTCAAACAAGAGGAACTTCCTCAGGCCCTGGGCCCAAGCCTGGTCGTAACAGCGATTACTTCCGATCGCAAGTTGATCCAAAAGCTGGTGGCTGCCTCCAACGTGGATCGTCTCAACATTGGACCAGTCAAAACCAATCAGGTGAGCTGGGACCAACCGCACGAAGGAAATCTCTTCGAACACCTGTACGCACGTCGCGCATTTCAACGCGCAGTTGCTGTCTGAACTCTTTCGCCAGCGAAGGTACCGGCTTCAAGGAGTGCTAAATACCCCGTATTACAGTCTGCATTGCCATTCTGCGATTAATGGCATTTTCATAACATTAAAAAGTAACGTTCTGATAGACTTCCCGAAATAATGCAAGGAGATTGGAGAACCTCTACATGGCCATCTATGCGTTCTGGAATAACAAGGGGGGTGTAGGAAAAAGCTACCTTACCTTCCAAACCGCGAGCGAATACGCGAGGACGCATCCCGATAGAAAGGTGCTTGTTATTGATTTATGTCCTCAGGCAAATGCCTCAGGAATGCTACTAGGCGGGATGAAAGAGGGTGAAGCAGCGCTGGATACTTTAACCTCTCGTACGCCGAGACAAACCATTTCTGGGTATATCGAAGATCGCATCAGCAGCCCCTACGTTAATCCTAAAACAGGTGCGCAATTCGCCGTTCGGGTATCTGATCATAATGCGCTTTCTCCCTCAAATTTGTTCCTTGTGTGTGGCGACGAACAATTGGAAATACAAGCTTCGCGCGTTCGTGGGGCTACTGAGCCCGGTCCTACCGATGCATGGAGGATAGTCCATACCTGGATTACTGATCTTATTAAAGACATTCAGCATTCTTGGAATGAAGACAACGCCACTGTCTTCGTTGATTGCAATCCGAGCTTCTCCATCTATACAGAACTTGCAATGTCGGCCTCCGATCGGCTGATCATCCCGTTCTCGCCAGATGGATCGTCCAAAAGGGCGGTCCGCGCAGAACTAGCCCTTCTCTACGGAATAACGCGCATCCCGGGAAGTTTACAATCCGAGTACTTCCTCAACTCGATGCGGTACCGGCTTCCAATACCAAAGATCTATTGCTATGTAGGAAACCGTTTGACGCAGTACATCAAGTCAGCAAAGGCGTTTAGAACCGTTGTGAATGAAATCGGCAATGAAATTTGGTCGGTCTGGAAAAGCGACCCCAATCTCTTCCATATTCATCCTAACGGCGCACCAAGTCCTTCAGGGAGATCTGGTTTCATAGACATGTTCCAATTCGAAATCGTCGATGCTAACACAGCCTCGGTTGTGTCTAGTTCGTTAGGGATTCCGATAAACCGATTGCAGGCTGGACTATACCCCGTGGCCGGAAGAAGCGTAATGGTGAATCAAAGCCAACTTGATAATCAACAGCCCAACATTCGGGAGTTCGCTCAGGCAATTGAGTAGAATCATTTGGAAAGTGTGTCTTATTCAGACCGAACCCCGCCAAAGAGTAACGATCGTTCCCGTGATATAGGACCGTCCACTTGAAAATTCTTTATCTCACCGGCGGAGCGGGGCAGATGTACTGCGGCAGTTGTT
>DASQKG010000483.1:0-7161 GCA_035630655.1 Pyrinomonadaceae bacterium | reverse complement strand
TCCGCGACGAATCAGACCCGAGGGTCAAACTGCTACCTCGATCCCCATCGTTCTTTTGAACGTTCTTTGCACCGTTCGCGTCAGGAGGCAACTGACCTTTAGCAATAAAGTCCGGCATGCGCTGTAACGCCGCGACCAGTTGAGCCGGGTCCCGCGTGAAGCCTGTTAGCCATCCACGCTTTTCGTCCTCGCCCATATCCATCGCCATGATTGCCACTTCATCCTGTGGCGAGAGCTTCGCCAACTCGTCGGCCACGGCCTTTAAAATGGCCGGGTCCTTCAAGTACCTTCCAGCGCCGTCGTCTCTCAAATCGAGAATCAGGACCAGGGCCAGTGGCTTTCGTGCCTGGCCTTCGCGGGTGAAATAGGTAATCGGCCGTGGATTGCCGTCGTCGAGGATTTCAAAGTTCTCGGGCTTGAGATCGGAAATGGGCACGCCGGTCCGTTTGTCCTTTACCAGGGCGTCCATGAATACGACTCGCGTGTTTACCCGGATGGTGTCTGCAACTTCCTGCGCGGAGCTGACATTGGGGATGGAAAGGCAAACAGCGATAACTGCTGCAAACACCACCAGACGCCTATAACTCGAAAAAAACAATGCAGCGTGGATGATCTTTTTCATGGGTTCGTTTAGAAGGCGGACTTGTCCACGGACGAGGGGCACAAGTGCCCCATCTAAACGGCGTGAATCATGGCGTGAATCATTTTGTTCATGGGTTCTTTTAGAAGGTGCTTGCGTTCTCATCTTACTGACCTCGGGGGTTACTCGTTATCGTTTGTGGTTGCGTCGGTCGTGATCGTGTTGCCCATCTCGTCCGGATCCTGCATTAGCTTCGCGAGTGTTTGCGGCGCCAGCGTTACCTGGACCACGCTTCCGTCTCGCTTCTCGATATTCACCACCAGTACGTTGAACTTATCTCCAGCGCTGCGCAGGTAGACATAGGTTTGCTGCTCATCGCTGGGCGAGATGACCTGTACCAAAGGACTCCAGCCTTCAGTAAGCACGGCACTAATCGAGGCTTTGAAATTCACCATGCGGCCGCGTGAATCGAATTCCTGATCTTCAAAGTAGGCAACTTTCACACTGCCGGCTTCGGCGAGCTGGCGCTTTGGCCCGCCGGCCAGACGGGCGACTGTCGTCGTGGCCTTGATTCCCGCCTTGGCTAGGAAGGGAAGGCCTTTATGCTTGACCTGGTAAAACCGTTCGATCGCTTTAACGACGTCGCCGAAATCGTCGCCCTTTGCTTGCGCAACCTGCGAAGAGAAGCCGGCGAGGGCGATAGCAACTAGCAGGAAGCTAACGGTGAATATTTTCTTCATAGCGTGTGGCCCACGGTCTACTCTTCGTTTTTGCGCGACCTTGGTTTGTTTTCGGGTTTGTTCCCTGATTTGACCTCGATACCGAGGTCAGGCACACCGAAGTGTCCTTCGAGCGCCGACAGCTTTTCGAGATCCACGGGGCCAACGATATTGACTACGGTAATCTCCTTTGCATCCGTGGCCAGCACTGCGAGCCCGCTTATCTTGCTCTCGCTCGACATAAGGTAGACTTCGAGACTGCCGTCCTTCTTGCTGCTGATGTTGACAATCTTGTTCCAGGCCGGATTGCGTAGCTGCGCGCGGATCGATTCGAGGTCGGCCTGTGAATATTGATCTTCCTTCTCAAACTCGAACGACCTTACGTAGATTCCCTTTAGACCATTGATAAGCTCCTTAACTTTTCGCTCATCCTCGTCTTTTCCGGAAAGGAAGCCAGCTGTCATGCGCATTACTCGCTCGTCGATGTTTACATCAACTGTCTGACTGGCTCGAGCGGTCAGCGCGTCGAGCTGGCTGGTTTGAATACGCGGATCTTGCGCCATCGCACTGGCAGCGCCGATAACTGTGAACACGGCAACTGCGATAATTCTCAATGGCGTCAGGTAAAGTGATCTCATAATTTCTCCATTCATCCTGCTTTGTGTTGGTTGTGAATCTCGCTCACGGAATTTCCCTGAGTTTTCTTTTGCGCTAAGCTCAGCTTCGAGCTCGCAAGTCGCAAGGCAAGCATCAACTGATCTTTCGCGAGTCTCGCCTCAGCTAATTCACTCGCAGAAAGTTGCGGCGTTCGTGGCTGACGTGGACGAGTTCGATTACCGGCTAATCCCAAACGGCGTCGCGGTGTAGAGGTTGTAGAAGCACTCTCCGGAACCGCGGTCACCGGAACACTCGCGTTAAGGCCGTTGAGTTTCTTTTCATCAATCGGGCCGGCGGCTGCTTTATGTGTGTCCGGTGTTTTCCGTTGCTGTACATTCATCCAGACTCCCAGTCCCAGCATGACCAATGCGATTGCCGCGGCAATGGCCAACGCGCGAGCGATGAAGCTCTTGCGACCGACCTGGATTTGCGGCGGAATCTCCAGTTCTCGAGGTTGATAGCGCAACGTCCCGAGAATCTCCTCGAGCTGTTGTACTTCCGGATCCGGTTTGCCGCTCTTGTCCCAAAGATAATCGTCGTTCATAAGCCCTCCTGAACCCCGAGCTTCTCTCGTAGCAGTTTCATTCCTCGGTGAAGGTTCACGCGTACTGACGCCGAAGTGAGACCGGTGCGGGTTGCGATCTCCGGTCCTGTCATTCCTTCGACCAACCGCAGCACCAGCGTCTCGCGATAAGCATCGGGAAGCATGCGAATGATTTCCAGAATCTCGGCCGCACGTGTTTCACCGGTTTCACTCCCTCTAATGTCGTCGGTAACTTCAACCGTCTCGCGCGATTTTCTATGGAAGTCCATAGCTCGATTGCGGGCGATCATTGCTATCCATGGACCAAATGCATTCGCATCGCGCAACGTCGGGAGCTTTTTCAATGCATGAAGAAAAATCTCCTGAACCATGTCTTCCACTTCGCTTCGCGGCATGCGCGCCAACAGAACTCCGTGTACCAGCGGCGCATAAAGACTGTAGAGCTGGCCATAAACGTCGCGGTCGCCATCCAGAACGGCCCTTACCAACATGGCCTCTGGTGAGACCGTTTGGCTCTGTTCCCGGACCATCTGTGTGTCTTGTCCGGTCATCAGAAGGGAATCCGCCGTTGCCTGGAGTTCATACATAATGCTGTTTTCTGCGGCTTTTCATGCGACTTGATGCGCTTACTGCGTGACACACTTAAGACGGGAGAGGTTGGAAGAGTGTTAACAAGTTTATTGCAAAACCTGGCGCGGCAGCGTAAGTGGCCGTTCCTTCTTTTGCCCCAACGGGGCTACGTCTTAAAGCCCAGGGTTGCCGCGCTTTGGCGGCTACCCTGGGAAAACAAGACAATAAATTCCCCAACCGCAACGCGGTTGCGCCTGCTTAGTGAATTCCCGATCCGATGGCAAATGACGCAACCGCGTTGCGGTTGAAATTCATTCCTTCAATGCCCCCAGGGTAGCCGCCAAAGCGCGACAACCCTGGGCTGTAAGCGAAGCCCCGTTGGGGCAGAAGAGAAACGACAACTCTGTGAGTTTTCCACAGGCCCTTACTGCGCGCAGTTTTGTACCACTCCCTTAACAGGATTCTCCTGCGACGTCAGTCTCACCATCTCCTCGGTTGGAGAAACCAAACGCACACGCCAGATTAAGACCGTGGAGACCAGGATCGCGATCGTCGCAGCTACCCCGCCTTCAATTCCAAAATTTCCACCGGTTAACCAGGCAGGTCCGAGGTCAAAGCCTTCCATCAATGGATGCGGGACCAACCGGGTGCCGCTTACGGGCAGACCAAAAACTGAGCCCAGGGCCCAGTTCCAGGCCCAGTGAATGCCGAGCGGAAACCACAGGCTGCGCGCACGCAGGAAGGCAACTGAGAACCAGAAGCCGGCGAGGATCAGGTTTACCAGCGGCAATCCATATTCAAAGTTGGGGTTCAACATGTGTCCTGCCGCAAACCAAACCGACGTGATGATTGCACCAACTACGGCGAGATTTGCGCGCGCCATGGTTTGTAACGGGTAGCCTCTGAACAGCGCTTCTTCAGCCAGCGCAGCTACGACAAACAGGACGGCTGTGAAGAGAAGTGTTTGGATCACGCTGAACATAACCGCTCGTCCGGAAAAGCTGAACCGCAGCCCGCCGCCCGCTGCGGCAATACCGGTGGCGAGTGCCAGCGACGCGATGCCAATCGCGGAACCGACCAGAAAATGGCGCAGCCAACGAGGATGAAACCAGAGACCCAAGGAGCGCCACGGCAGACCTTCGAGCCAGCGTGCGCATAGGTAACCCGCAGTCAGTGCGGCGGCTAAGACGACGCACCGGTAGATCATGTTCTGCAGGAAATCGTTTATTGCGCGAGTTGGTGCGACTCTGACCGCTATCGCGTATAGGATGCGCGCTCCAGTGGTGAACAGAAAGAGAGCGATGAAGTTAATACAGGCAAAGATCAATAGTCTCCAGCCGCTGCGAAGGCGGCCGACTTGATTGATGAAGAGTTTCCGCAGATTCATTAGGGGTGGCCAGGAGTGATTGGAGCTAAAAGAGCGCTGGCATTCTAGACGATGACGCACAAACCGCTAAGCGTCGGTACAGGTGTATGCAGTACAACCTCAGCCCGAGGCGCAAGTTCAGAGTTCATCAAGCTTCAGCTTGGGTCGTGCGTTTGCAAAAACCCAACCTGAAGGTTTGAACTCTGAACTACCCGCCCTCGCGTTGGTTGTACTCTGACCACCTGTTAACTCCCTATGATAAGATTCGCTCAATTCTTCATGAGCAAAAGCCAGGAAATTCCCGTAGCGCAACCGACAGATTCAGTCTTAAACAAGGCAACTCGGCGTCGGCGCATCGCCTTGTGGACCCTGGGCGTGATCCTGTTTGTGTTGCTTTCGATTATCGTCTCTCAACAGTTGTGGCTGTGGACCATTATTCCGCTCGATACTGCGTCCGACACCCTGTTGCTCTACGCTCTCTCAACGCTCAATTTTGTCGCCTTCGTAGTCTTCTCCTTTATCTTCGTCCGCAATTTGATCAAGCTGCGTCGCGAACGCAGAGAGCGTCAACTGGGATCCAAGATAAAGACACGGCTGCTGGTCTATTTCGTGTCTATCAGCTTCCTTCCGATTATTGCGATGGCCGTCTTCTCATATCTGTTTCTCAACCGTTCGCTCGAGAAGTGGTTTGGGAGTTTGCCTGCGAGAGTCGTGAATGAGGCGCAGGAACTACAACGCGAAGTCCAAGCCCGGAATCTCCAGGAGACAACAGCGCTGCTGGCCGCGATTCTTGATCAGCAGTCTGATTCGGAACGCCAGCAGACGCTCGAGAGGGTTGTAGGCAGCGGGCAACTCACGGCCGTTGAGATAGTAGATACTCATGGACGACCCGTGGCGCGCAGCCGCGGCGCGCTTTCTGCGACCGAAGGGGCCGAACTGGAACGCTTGCTCCATGAAGTGTCGTCGTCCAAAACTGCAGCTGTGAGCTTGCCCGATGGCAATGACTTCCACGCTGTGGCCGTCCCATTGTCAGGCGCGAGACAATTGGTGGTGGTTACGTTGCGACAGGCTAACACTGAATTAGACGATACGATCGTTGGCTCGCAGGGGGAGTATCGCAAGCTGGTTCAGCGACAACGCCGCGTCCGAATGTTGGGACTGTCAACGCTCGGCCTTATGACGTTGATGATGTTGTTCGTTTCCAGTTGGGTGGCGATCTATCTGGCCCGCGGCATCGCGACGCCGATCAAAGCTCTGGCCGAGGCGTCGAAAGAAATTGCGCGCGGCAACCTCTCGCATCGCGTTACCACTATCGCAGAAGACGAACTGGCATTGCTGGCCGACTCCTTTAACCGAATGACGAGTCAGCTCGAAGACAATCGTTCGAGCATCGAAGCCGGTTCCGCCGCGCTTCGCGAGAAAAATCTGACGCTCGAGGAGAGACGGGATTACATTGAAACCGTCCTTGAATCGCTTTCAACCGGCGTAGTGTCCCTCGACGAAAACGATCGCGTGACCACGATGAATGCCGCCGCGGCGCGTATGCTTCGCTTGCCCGACACCAAGGCCCGCGAAGAGAAACTCGAGGAATTAATTGGTTCGGAAGACTGGGTTGTGCTGGACCGCTTATTGCGACGGGCCCGCCGCGCTGGCCAGGCCGCAGAACAGGCCCAACTATCTGGGGCAGGTAATGGAGATTCCGATGGTAGTCAGCTTCCCGTAGCTTTGACTGCCACTGCCCTGCGTCCTTCAGCCGCGCAAAAACGCGGCGTGGTGTTAGTGTTTGAAGACTTGTCAGAGTTGCTATCGGCCCAGCGGGCTGCGGCATGGAGCGAGGTTGCGCGGCGCATGGCCCATGAGATCAAAAACCCTTTGACTCCCATCCAACTTTCAGCGGAACGTATCGCCAAGAGTTACCACCGTGGGGCGTCAAACGGTGGTCAGAATGGAGCTAGCAGGAGTGATGACGCCCACGTCACTGCGGTCATCGACGAGTGTACTGAAACTATCGCGCGGGAGGTGGCGGGTCTGAAGGCGTTAGTTGACGAGTTCTCGCGCTTTGCGCGACTGCCTATTGCGCGGCCGGAAGCGGCTGACCTGAATGAAATCATACGACATGCAGTTGCGCTTTATGACGAGCGTCTTGACGGTGTAACGATTGAAACGCATCTAAGTGATGAGCTACCGGCGGCAATGTTGGACAGTGAACAGATCCGTCGCGTGTTTGTAAATCTGATCGACAATGCAAAGAATGCGTTAACGGGCCTGGATGGCGACAGAAACATTAAAATCACTAGCAGTTTTGATCCTGGCCGTGGGCTCTTGCTTGCTGAAGTTTCCGACACCGGACACGGGATTCGGTCGGCTGATTTCAGGAGATTGTTTCAGCCATACTTTTCTACGCGAGGCGGCGCCGGTTTGGGGCTGGCGATTGTTCAGAAAATAATTCTGGAGCACGGTGGACGAATTCGAGCGCAGACGAACAATCCACGAGGCGCGAGGTTTGTGATTGAGCTGCCCGTGGCCAATGTATAGGGCGGGCGCTACCTTCGGTCGTTTAGTTGGCGGACTTGTCCGCCTCCCCAGTGTCGTTTAGCTGACGGACTTGTCCGTCTGCGGGCACAAGTGCCCCATCTAAACGGCGAATTAATATTAGACATGGATTCAATTCTCATTGTCGATGACGAGCCTGGCATCCGTGACACGCTACGGGGTGTGATGGAAG
>DASQKG010000482.1:0-5476 GCA_035630655.1 Pyrinomonadaceae bacterium | reverse complement strand
ACGATTGGTTGTTGCCAAGGGCTTGAACGGCAGGACTGCGATCGATTTAATCGGTTTGACCGACGGCGGCGATGCCGCTCTATCTTGGGTTGCGGGTAATTGCTGCTTAAACCACGAGCGGTAGCCAACACCTACGAGTCCGGCGGTCAGTGTCAATATCAGAGTAACCATGAGTGCCACGCTCTTACGTTTTTGAACCGTGCGACCAAATAGTCTGAGCTGGCTGCGCCTTGGCGCTACATAAGAAGTCATTACTCTGAGTCGTGACTCTGACGAGCTGAAGAGGTGGTCCAAACCGCCAGCTTCCGTTACCACTTGCCGCAACTCCGTGGTGATTTCTTGCATTGACTGGTAGCGGTCTGCCGGCTCTTTTGCCAGCGCCCGATCGATCACCGCCGAGAGGTGCGCGGGTATTTCTTTATTCATCTTCGCGGCCGGAGCGTGCGGCTTGTTAAGCAGCGCGCTGATTACATCGGCCTTAGACCTCCCACTAAAGGGAGTGCCCCCGGTCGCCATCTCATATAGCACGCCTCCTAAGGAAAAAATGTCAGCGCGATGATCGGCGCGTTCGCCTCGCGCCTGTTCCGGCGACATGGACGCGGGCGTGCCCATGACTGCGCCGGTAATTGTCAGATGGGTTTCAACTTCTCCGTCCTCTTTCTCGAGGATCTTGGCCAAACCAAAGTCCAACACCTTTGCCTGACCGCGGGGAGTGATGATGATATTGTCAGGCTTGATGTCGCGGTGGATGATTCCTTGCGCGTGGGCCTCAGCCAACGCGTCCGCCACTTGCAGGCTGATCGAAAGAAGGGAATCGAGTTTCAGCGCTCGACCTCCAATCACGCTGCGCAACGTCTCACCTTCCACGTATTGCATGGCGATAAACAGGCGACCCGCCGCTTCGCCCACTTCATGGATGGTACAAATGCTGGGATGATCGAGTGAGGCGGCCAAGCGTGCTTCACGGAGGAAACGCGTGCGCTGTTCGTTGTCGCCTGTTAGCGCGGGGTCGAGCAGTTTCAAAGCGACCTTGCGGCCGAGCCTTTGGTCATGGCCGAGGTAGACCTTGCCCATCCCCCCGGCGCCCAGCCTGGACTCGAGCCGGTACGGACCGATAGTTTTACCGGTGACAGTCGCGCCGAGATCATCGGTGACTAACTCGGGCGCGATCTCAATCGCCGGTGACTCAATGAATCCTCCAGCGCCCTCGTCGGCGGCGAGCAGTGCTTCAACATCTCTCCGCAAATCCGTGTCGTTGATGCAGGCCTGATCTAAAAAATCTGCGCGCTCGGCGCTGTCGCGAGACAGGGCTGCCTGAAAGACTCGGTCTATTTCCCGATTGCGTTCACGCTTCAACGCCGCCACCTTCGCTAATCGCTTTGTACAGCCACGCTTTGGCCAACCTCCACTCGCGTTGAATGGTTGTTGGCGAGACCTTCAGGACTTCGGCGGTCTCCTCAATGCTCAACCCGCCGAAGAATCGGAGCTCGACAATCCTGCCTTTACGCGGGTCCCAGGATTCCATTTCAGTTAGAGCGTCATCAACCGCGATAACTTCCGCGGACCGCCCTGCGGAGACGACTGCAGTTTCATCCAGCGAAATCTTTTCAGCCCCACCACGGCGCTTCGCAAAATTCTTGCTGCGCGCATTTTCCACCAGGATGCGGCGCATCACCTGTGCGGCGACGGCGAAGAAGTGGGCCCGGCTCTGCCAACGCATTTTCTTGTAGTTTGCCAGCCGCATGTATGCCTCGTTGACTAATGCCGTGGTTTGAAGAGTGTGACCTACACGCTCTTTCCGCATGTAGTGATGGGCCAGCCTGTGCAGTTCCTGGTAGACGACCGGCATCACCTTATCCAGAGCGGCCTGATCCCCATTGCTCCAATCCCGGAGCAGTTGGCTCATTTCTTCGGGCGCAGGTTTCGTCATGTTTAGCCTGATGAGGTCAAAGCCGGTCGAGTAAAGATGCCCAAATTCTACCACTCTTCGCGATAGCGCCATCCGACGGAACTGATCTTTGAAAAAGTTTTCGGCAGGGTGAAGGGATTTCTAATCAGTTCTCGCCATATGAGATGAGGCAGGCGGCTCACGGTTAGGAAGATGCGCCGAGAGACCAACCGCTAAATCAAAGCATCCTTTGAATCACAGGAGAGATCATGCGAAAAATAAGAACTCAACGAAAATCACTTCTGCTCGTCCTGGTAATTGGAATAATCGCGGCCGTAGTTTTTGGAGGCGGTTGGTTTCAAAGGAACACGCACGCGCAGTCCAACAATACCGAAGTCACAACTGGAGTTCAGCTCTCAAGCGCATTTAAAGCTGCAAATCTTCTAGGAAGAATGAGTTGCGCAACGACTGCTCGTGCCGACAAAACCATCATTCTATCAGGGGTTCCACATGCCGGGGACGGGTTGGCTGTTTCACAGGGTAGCACATACGATCACGGTTTAGCTTGCCCGGACCAGTTCATAGTTGAGGTTCACAACTTACCGAATCTAGGGAACTACTGGATTCTGGGTGGAGACGTCGGACCACCGCCTGACAATGAGATCAAGTGCAATGCTATGAGAATCGAAGTTGCTACTTATGGATTTGTGCCTTCCTGGGGATGGACTAACCACTTCAATTACGTCCTTACAGGACAATGGAAAACGTCGCCTTACCCGACCTGCGATTACGCTGCCACCTACGAGCCGGGCACGATCCCATTAGCCAAGCCCTATTACTCAAAGGTTCGAAGTGCTGTCAAAGTGACCACGTTCCTCGGCTTAAAACAGCGGGCCATGGCAGGAATCCTTTAATTAGGAAACTTTCAGCCTTCGCCACCCACTAACCATGATTCGTGACCGCCCAGTAGTGCCAAAGGACTTGTGGAGAATGGTGGATCTGCAAGTGGTTATCGTAATTTCAAACTGACTTTGCGGCATGGATAGCACGCCACCGCACTTGAAGGACTCACGGTTCCTTATTGCAGACGGGGCGACACCAGCAGGGAGTTGATTGCAGCCAAGGCTCCATGAACAAAAAATTCGAGAACCCTGGAACCACTGGCTTTAGGAGACAGTACCAACAGAAGAAATTATTCATCAAAGTTCGTCGTTCACAAGTGCTGTAACTCTTTTGCCAGACAACGATTATTGACGCCGCCGATACCAGGGCATAGAATTCGCTAATTCGAGACAATCAGCCCGCAGACGCAGTTCCTTGACCTAAGCCAAGCTGAATTTACCGTCCGTTTTCCGACATGGGGACATGGTTGAGCTATACCCGGTGCCGAGATGTCAATCGAAAGCCAGCGAACCGGAGCCTCACTGCCGGAAAGTGAAGAACACTATCGGGCGGTGGCCGAAGCCGCCACCGATGCGATCATCACGATCGATTCAGACAGCACCATACTCATCGTCAATCCCGCCACGGAAAGGATCTTCGGCTACTCCACCGAAGAGATGATCGGCCAACCGCTCACCATGCTGATGCCGGAGTATCTGCGTCATCTACACAAGGCGGGAATCACGCGTTACCTGGAGACCGGCCGGAAGCATATTCAGTGGTCAGCCGTTCAATTGCCAGGCTTGCATAAGACAGGCAATGAGATTCCACTTGAAATCTCATTCGCAGAATTCACCAGAGATGACCGGCGCTTCTTCACGGGAATCGCGCGCGACATCACTGAACGCAAGCGCCTACAAGATAGGCAGGCAAGGTTGGCGCGCCATGCCGTCTTGCACGCAGAAGTAAACGCGGCAGTCTGCGAGAGCGAGAAGTCTTTGCGCGACATGCTACAGATTTGCACGGCGGCTGTCGTACGCCACCTCGAGGCGGCGTTCGCGCGCATCTGGTTGCTCAATGAAGAACACAAGGTGCTTGAACTCGAGGCAAGCGCTGGCCTTTACACACATCTTGATGGTAAGCACGCCCACATTCCTCTCGGTAGCTTCAAAATTGGGCTCATCGCCGAGGAGCAGAAACCCCATTTGACCAACACGGTGCAGACGGACGAGCGCGTCAGCGATAAGGACTGGGCACGGCAGGAAGGGATGGTTTCGTTTGCCGGATATCCACTGCTTTTTGAGGGTAGAACCATTGGCGTCATCGCGATGTTTTCGCGGCAGTCTTTGGAAGCGGACACCATTGAGGCTCTCGAATCTGTGGCTCCGATCATCGCCCAGGGCGTCGAGCGTAGACGAACGCAGGACACGCTGCGAGAAACGCAGGCTGAGCTGGCCCACTTGAACCGGGTGATGACCGTAGGCGAACTAACTGCTTCGATTGCTCACGAGATCAATCAACCGCTCGCGGCGATCGTGATGAATGGCAACGCGGCGGTGCGCTGGCTCGCGCTCGATCCGCCCAATCTCGCCAAGGCGCGTGATTCAGCGGAACTGATCATCCGGGATGGCGACCGTGCCAGCCAGGTGATCGCGCGCATTCGCGCAATGCTCAAGAAAGCGCCGCCATCGAAGTCCCTGCTCGACGTAAACGAGTTCGTCAATGATGTCGTTGCCCTGACCCAGAGCGAGATGGTTCGGAGCAGCGTCCGCTTGCGCGTCGATCTCGCGGACGATCTCCCAAAAGTACCAGGTGACCGCATTCAGTTGCAGCAGGTGATGTTGAATCTGATTGTTAATGCGGTCGAAGCGATGCTCACCCTCGAAGATCGACAGCCAGCATTGCTGATAACCTCCGGAGGTTCTGACGACAACGATGTTCGGATTGCAGTGAGTGATAACGGACCAGGAATCGATTCGCAAACGGCCCACCATCTTTTTGATGCTTTCTCTACCACGAAGCCCGATGGCATGGGAATGGGACTGGCCATCAGTCGTTCAATCATTGAGGCGCACGGGGGGCGTCTCTGGACCGAAGCAAATGACGAGTTTGGCGCGACCTTTCAATTCACCTTACCAATCGCTGCGAACTAATCATGACGGCGACGAAACCAATTATCTTCATCGTAGATGACGATTTATCCGTACGTGCCGCGCTCGAGAATCTTGTTAGCTCGACCGGTCAGCACGCAGAAACATTTGCTACAGCGCAGGACTTTTTGCGCGATTGTCCGCGCGACCCGGCGGGCTGTTTGGTTTTGGACGTACAAATGCCCGGTCTTTCGGGGCTGGATCTTCAAGGCGAGCTGGGCCATGCGGGCATTTATCTTCCGGTAATCTTCCTCACTGGCCATGGCGATATTCCAACCACCGTGCGGGCGATGAAAGCAGGCGCAGTAGAGTTTCTGACCAAGCCGGTTAGTGATTCGGAACTCCTGGCAGCAATGAATCAGGCACTCGAACGCGATCGTCTGGCGCGCGCCGATCGGGCTGACGCAGCGGAACTTCGCGCGCGTTATGACCAACTCACACATAAGGAGCGCGAAGTAATGGAGCTGGTCGTCCGAGGCCTGCTCAACAAACAGATCGCCCTCAAGCTTAATAACAGCGAAATCACCATCAAGCAGCACCGCGGAAAGGTCATGCA
>DASQKG010000481.1:0-27193 GCA_035630655.1 Pyrinomonadaceae bacterium | reverse complement strand
ATCCTGGGCGAACAGCGCCAGGTCCTCATTTTTTATGTCGGAGAAACCGGCAGCGTCAGTCGCTGGACCGTTTGGCCCGGCGCCCTGCAGAAAGAGCAGCAACGGACCGCCAGTGGTTGTCGTACCTGCCGGGCAAGCTGTAGGCGCGGTTACGAAAGTTCCATTCGAACAAGCTACCGTCCTGGGACCGAAGCCGCCCGCTGCGGCAGGCGACGCGTAACGAAGGAATCCGGTAACACTATCGAAGATGTATCGACCCTCGAAGAACCCGCGGAAGACTTGCGAGTTCCTGCTATGCATCCACTCGCCGCCAACTTTGATCGTATGCGCGCCCAACACGATTGAAAAGTTGTCTTTAATTTGCGTGCGCCAGAATGTCTCGTCAACATTGGGCGCAAGAAAGAACGGATGACCAAAACGGAATGTGGTTGCGAAGCCCATCGCTGTGTCGGCGGGCACGTTGGAGGTCACCGCCGCACGCGGACGTTCCTCTCGAGCATAGGTGAAGTGAGCTTCGTTAACTTTCGTGGGCGAGACAGTTGAAAAGAGATTCGCATTGAATACATTGATCTTTGAGGGACCTTCAATTCCGTTTGCCGAATTTCCATAAGTGTTCACGTCGAAGGTTTGGTTTGTATTACGCGAATAGTCGAAATTGTGAGACAGCGTCAGCCGATGATTCTGTGTGACGTCGAGGTCAAACTTTCCAAGTAACGCATTATTTCTGATGCGGCGGCTTACAGGATTACCTTCTTCCTGACTCCGACTCGCCCGGAAAAACGAAATCAATGCCAGCCTTTGGCAATCTGGATTCCCGTTGATTAGCGCTTCATTGGCCGCAATCGTGGGCGCTGTAACCGGACACGGAGTTGATCCGATAGGCGCGCTAAGGTTGGCACGCGTCAGCCTCTCCATAATGTTCTCGCTGGAGATAAAGAAGAATGCCTTGTCTCTTTTGATGGGTCCGCCAATCGTCCCGCCAAACTGTTCGCGCCGGAAATCGGTTAGCGGTGTTCCGTCTGAAGCGTTTGCGGTGAGACCTTCAAGACGCTGGAAATGAAAAAGAGTGCCGTGAAATTCATTCGTTCCTGACTTGGTAATAACATTAATCACTCCGCCCGCGGTCCTGCCAAACTCGGCGTTGGCGCCAGTGGCCACGACCTGAAACTCCTTCACTGCATCGAGCGGAATATCAATCGCCGCGCGCTGACCGCCTGCTTGTTCGCCAAAAAAGCCGTTGTTGTAGTCGCCACCATCGAGGCTGACGTTATTGAAGATGCCGCGCTGGCCGGCAAAGTTAATTTCGTCGCCATCCGGGCCTTGTACAATACTGACACCGGGGGTCAGCGTCAGGAGATCTTCAAATTTACGTCCCAGAATAGGAGTGTTGTTTACAACCACCTCGTCCAGCGTAGAACTGGATTCGGTTTTGACCGTATCGACTGTTGGTAGCGCTGTAATCGTCACGCGCTCTTCAACGCCGGATACTTTCATTGAGAGCGGAAGGTTCATCGCCTGGCCCACCGTCAGGTTGGCATTCTCTACCACCAGAGTCGCAAAGCCCGGCTTCGTGACGGTTACGGTGTATTTGCCGGATGGCAACAACATCGCAACGAAGCGTCCCTCGTCATCAGTAGTGGCCGATCTGGAATAGTTGGTATCGACGTTTCTTATCTCAATGCTTGCGCCCGGTAGAGACGCTCCCTTTTCGTCGACCACGGTTCCCTGGATCGTGCCGGAAGTTATTTGGGTTTGCGCCAGGACTAGGGCACTCCACGACAGGGTGACGAACAAACAAATACCTAATCCTTTAGCCCAAGCGGTAAAGGAGTGACGCAACACGTTGCTCATGGTTTTCTCCTGCGGAAACGAGATTCAGGTTGTCAATTCCGTTGGCAAGAACGTAACTCTGCGTGCGCTGCCGCCGCCCAACCCGCACCGAAAGGTGCTTACATGTTGAATGAACTTGAATACAAAAATCTTCTTGAAGCCGACTGGCGAGGTGGCCCATCTTAGTTGCAAATTGTTGAGAGTGTCAACGCTTTAAAAAGTGTCTAAAATTGGGAGCAGAACTGCTCTTCAAAATCGGCAAAAATGAGGACCGCCAGCCCGCTCCGAGATAATTTCGCAAACTTTTGCGTAGAGATTCACCTCGAGCGAGGTACAGCCAAATGCGTTGGAGAGGCGAACGTCAAAGCAGCAACATTGAAGATCGTCGCGGTATGGGGCGCGGAGGGATGGCCATCGGTGGCGGGCTCGGCGGAATAGTTTTAATCGTCCTCGCCTTGTTATTTGGCGTCGATCCACGCCAACTAATGGAGCAAGTTCCCGTCGAGGGCCCCAGCACACAGACTTCTCGACCAACTAATCCTCAGGAAGAAGAACTCAAACAGTTCGTCGCCGTGGTGCTCGCCAGCACGGAGGATATGTGGAATGACATCTTTCGTCAGATGGGGCGGCAATATCGAGAACCGACGTTACAACTCTTTCCGGGCGAGGCCCGTTCGGCCTGCGGAATTGCCGGGGCGGCGGTTGGGCCGTTTTATTGTCCTGCTGATGAGAAGGTCTATATTGACCTTTCCTTTTTTAGAGACCTGGAAAGACGTTTGGGTGCGCCCGGAGACTTTGCGCAGGCATATGTGGTCGCCCATGAAGTCGGACATCACGTGCAACGCCTGCTCGGCACAATGGACCGTGTAGACTCCGCGCGCGGTCGATTGAGCGAGGAACAAAACAACCAACTTTCGATCCGCCTTGAACTGCAGGCGGATTTCCTGGCGGGGGTTTGGGCCCACTATGCCCAGAAAAAGGGTGTAGTCGAACCGGGTGACATAGAGGAAGCGTTGGGTGCGGCAAGCGCGGTCGGCGATGATCGGCTGCAGCGTCAGACGCAGGGTTATGTCGTTCCCGATTCCTTTACCCACGGCACTTCGGAACAACGAATACGCTGGTTTCGAAAAGGATTGGATACTGGCGACATTCGGCAAGGCGACACGTTTGCTGCGCGAAGTCCATAGACCTTAGTCAACTTTGTAGGTAGTGGCGACGGTGGGCGAGCAAGAAGGGCCGCTCCTGTGCTCTCAGGTGAGGAAGGAGGGCTTGCCCCCGCTCTTTGTTGGCCATCCGAGTGGGTGAACTGTTCCGCAACCTCAGATATCCCTTGGGTGACTGTAGATGCTCATCGTCTTTCATGGTTGGAATTGGGTGACGAAGAGCGGGAGCAAACCCTCCTTCCTCACCTGAGAGCACACTAGAGGTGCCCGGCCTACCGGGCGGAGATTGATCAGGTAGTCGCGGCGGCAGAGCGTGGGACCGCGAAAGCATTTCGGATCAGGTCGTTAAATCTCTCCGGATTCTCCTGCTCAGGCATCATTCTGCAGTAATCAAAGACTTCCAAACGCGCCCGGGGATTCACTTCCAGGAGGGACGCTCCGTGTTGGACGGGAGTGGTCAAGTCCTGTTTACCCCAAACCAGAACTGTAGGTTGAGTCAGACGAGAAAAGGGCGAACGTGTGTCCGTATTAAGATAGCCCGAAAGAAAGGCGGCAATTGCGTGCTGTGCGCCTGGTTGATGGCTAGTGGCGTAAAGGTTGGTTACCACTCGGTCGGTGACGCGGTGATGATCGTAGAACAGATTATCGCGCGCGTAGTCTCTGATGCTGCGCTCACTTGCCATCACGTTATAGAACGACGTGCCGAGCACCGGCGATTGCAGGAGTCCGTAAAACGCCGCACCCGCCATACCGGGTCGCCGGTTTGTATCGGAGCCGCTTGGTCCATTAAGGACCATTGCATTCACCAGCTCCGGATGCTCATCGGCGACGCGAATGGAGTAAGCGGCGCCCAGCGAGCTGGCAACGATGTTAGAGGGATAGCCCGTGACCTCTCGAATGAAATCGCTGATGAGGTCCACGTAGAGGTCAGCGGAATAGGAAGCTGTGGCGGGTTTGTCGGAAAGACCAAAGCCCAGCAGATCCAGAGCGTAAACCGGAAAATCGTTTGCCAGATCGTCGAAGTTTTTTCTCCACATAAAACTCGAGGCGCCGGCACCGATTCCATGGATAAAAATCAGCGGAATGCCCGAATTGTGGAGGCCGGATCTCTTATAAAACACTCGCCCGTGCTTCCAGTGAAAGAAATGCGCTTCGCCGCCGAGAGCGCTGTCGTCCGGCTCGCTGGCGCCGCGCTGAATTGCAGCGTTGAGTGCAGCCAGCGCGGCCATTCCCGCGCCGCCCGCAAGCATTGCCTTCCACAGGTTTCCTAGTTTTCCCATCTTCGTTTTTCTTTGAACGGATATCTATGATGAGAGCATGCAAAGGCTCTCCTATGACTGTAACCAATCCTCGACCCCACGATCGAACCTTAGATAAACGCGAAATCAAACTGTTCCTGATGAATTGTGGTATCGCTATTGATGTCCACAGGTCCCAGGTATTCTTCAATTTCATTCAGCACGTCTCGCTCCGGCCCGCGTAGCACGCGCGCTACTTCAGGATGAATCCGCAGGGTGGCCTGTTGGTTCTTCCGATTACCGTTCATGGCCTTGCCGAGGGTTCGTGCTTCCTCGAGCAGCTCATAGGCCACCGTCTGCGGCGACTTGATAAGTCCAGCGCCCTGGCAATATTGACACGGCGCACACAACGTTCTTTCCAGTGACTGCTTCACGCGCTTCCGCGTCATGATTACCAAGCCGAAGTCGTTGAAAGAAAGTACCTTCGTCGGCGACTTGTCGCCTCGTAGCGCATCCTGTAACGCCGTCATCACTCTTTGTCGGTTACGCCGCTCTTCCATGTCGATCAGATCCAGCACGATGATGCCACCCAGGTCGCGCAACCTAATCTGCCTGACGATTTCGTCAACAGCTTCGAGGTTGGTTCTGGTAATCGTGTCTTCAAGCCGTCCGCTCCCGCGTCCGACAAATTTTCCAGTGTTAACGTCGATCGCGACGAGCGCCTCGGTTTGATTGATCACCAGATAGCCGCCCGACTTCAGCCACACCCGAGGCTTGATCGCTTTATCGATCTCGGCCTGCACGCCGTAAGTTTCCAGGATTGGTTGGTCGCGCGTGTAGAGTTTGACTCGTTTTACCATCCGAGGATGAATTCGATTCACAAACTCAACGATGTTTTGATATTCCTCTTCCGAGTCGACGCGGATAGCCGCAAAATCGTCTGACAACTGGTCGCGCAGAATCCGCTGCACCAGGTCAAGGTCTTTATGGACCATGGTTGCAGGTTTTGTTTTCTCGGCCGCGGCGCGAATGTCGAGCCATGTGCGTACAAGATAACGGACGTCTTCGCGCAAGTCTGCTTCGCTAATCCCCACTCCGGCCGTCCGTACAATGAAACCGCCGGAAGGTATATCTTCACTACCGCGGATTAGAGTGATGAGTTTCCGCAAACGTTGGCGTTCGCTGTCGGATTCGATTTTCCTCGACACGCCAACATGTTCGACTGTCGGCATGTAAACCAGGAATCGTCCGGGCAGGGCGATATGAGAAGTAATGCGCGCGCCCTTTTTGGCAATTGGTTCTTTTGCAATCTGGACCAATATTTCCTGACCCTCGCGCAACAGGTCGGTGATGGTTGGTTGCTGGCGATCCCGACGCGAAAATCCCCTCTGTCCAGGACCGCCGCGTCCGCCGCGACCTCGTTCTCTTGATGGCGGCGGCGCCGCTGCGGCTGGCGCGGCCGACTTCTCGATAGCTAACGGTTCCTGTTCCACTTCTGGTTCCGCTGCAACTTCCGGCATTTCATCGTCGCCGTTTCCATCAGCAATAGCTGGCGACTCTGATGTCTCAGAAGCGTTTGATTTAGTAGGCCGGCGACGTCTTCTTCCGCCGCGTCGAGTAGCAAATTCAGCGCGCGTGCGTTTCTCGTCCAAGGTCACCTCAGCGTCTGGATACTCTGCGGTTGCATCGGCGGCAGACTCGTTAGACCCCCCTTCATCCGCAACTTGTTTGGCAGATTTTTTGGATGAGCGTTTGCTCGTCGCCTTCTTCTTACCGCTGACGCTGTTCAGAAGCTTACCGAGTCGCGACTTCTTGGAGCTCGAACGGCCGCGCGCCGGCTTCTCTGCTTCTTCCTGGATTAGTTCAGCTGCGCCGCTGGCTGCGGTTTCAGTCTGAGTCTGCGCATCGTCCTCGTCGCTCACCCTTTGGAAACCACCGCTGCGAAGCGGAGTCTCATCAACGTTATCTACAAATCCTTCGATGTGAGCAGCGATGGGCTCGCGAGTCCGTGGCAGCGTAGCTGGATCGGGCTCGGCGGCTTCGCTGTCGTCAATTCGTTGGAACCCGCCATCGCGGTAATCGACACTGGACATCAACGATCCTACTTCTGCGGTGCGGAAGTCATCTTCAAGATTGAACTCGCCGGCGTGAATTTGATCCAACAGGCGCTCCTGCAGACGCGCATCCTTGAACATCTCACCATTAACGGCTGCCGATTCATCTTCATCGACAATTCTATGAACTGACGGATCCGCAGCCACAAAGGGCGTATCGATATCCTCGGGCATTATTCGCGTGTCTCTTGACTCCGGCGCCACATCGCGTTCATCGGTTCCTTCCATTCCGCGACCGCGCCGGCGCCCGCGTTTGCTGCGCCGTCTACCAGCTTCCGCCTGTTCCGCCACCTCAGGCTCCGCCTCCGCGGCTGTTTCCTGTTCCATCTCGCGCAGCGGCTCCACGCGCTCCTGAGTGGCCTCGATGTGATGCTCCCGTTCGACGCGTCCCATCTCAATCTGCTCAGTCGCGGCCCGCTGGGCTTCTACCACGTCGCCTTTCTTGGATTTGTCGATCACGATCCGCTCAAACTCTTCCTCTTCATCGAAAAAGTCTGACACATACAGGAAGGCGTCGCGCTCGAGTCCGATATCGACAAAAGCCGATTGCATACCCGGCAGCACGCGCATCACGCGTCCTTTGTAAATATTGCCGACGATGCCCTGATTACCTTCGCCGCGCTCGATGTAGAACTCGGTTACTTTTTCGTTCTCGATGATCGCGATTTTCTTTTCGCGTCCGTTGACGCTGACGATTAATTCTTTTGCCATTTTCTACTCGTGTCTCCTAAAACGTTTGCACAGTTGTTCGATCAAAAACCTGCAGACCACCTGGAAGGTTGTCCTGTGCGGGTTTGCTCGCGACTGCTAAAGACGTTGTTAAATATTTGTAAGGTCCATTCGCGTGCTGAGGCGGTGAAACGCGCCATGCAGTAAGACTCGCAGTGAGCCTCGCGACCGGCCGAATGTCGCGGCCTCGAAGTCCGCGCTCTGGATTGTTTTCTCGGGATGACCGGCCGCTACCCGGTGATAGGCGGGAATGTTTTGCCGGTTGGCCGGTTGAAAATTGTTTAGTCGCGTTCGAACTATTCTCGAGTCTGGACCTACACGGCCCAGCGCGACGATCGCTGGAACTGTTCAAAAAGAGCCCTAACTAGCCGCTTCGCGCGTCCGGACACTTTAAGCAGGGAGCGTCGTACTTAAACCCACTGGTCCCGCGCTTCGCTTTAGGCGGGATACGGGCTGTGTGCTCGCGACCTGCTGTTACTGATCCGGTTGTCAACGGGATTCACATCCCGGCGCATTCGTTCTTGGCCACCTGGCCAACGTGCGGCTTACGATAATGAGTTGCTCATACGTCACAAATTGGACGACAAATTCGACACTCGCTTTTCGGGAGCACGACGCATTCATGCAGATTGTTCGTGCTGCTTCGATGTTTCAAAGGCAAAGGTTTTGTCAGTACCACCTGCGTTAACGGGTGGGCATTCATTGCCGAAACCAAAAACTCCGCAGAGGCGAGCCAGTCGAGTATAAACCCAAGGTGCAGGAATTATGAAACGGGCGTCCCGGTGTCGGGCGAGTAGTTCAGAGTTCACCTTTAGGTTGCTCTTCGTTGGCAAAGCCGCAAGCTAAAGCTTGAATTCTGAACTACTCGCCCGGCATCCCGGTACCCTAGTTCACAAATCGCCTTAACTGCACGCTTATAGCAAAGCCGATTGCAATGAATGTGGCGATCAGCGAAGCGAGGCCGGCGCTCATAAGGGGCAGCGGAACTCCGATCACGGGCAGGATACCAAGTTCCATCCCTATGTTAATGAAGATTTGGCAGGTGAGGCCGCCCACAATCGCCATGATTACGAGCATACCCATGCGATCGGGCGCGCGTTTTGCGCCGGCAATTAGCCTGAAAAGCAACAGCCCATACGCAAACAAGACAAGGATGCAACCAATAAATCCGTTATGACCGGCCAGAACGGCGAAAATAAAATCGGTATGTGGTTCCGGCAAAAACTTCAAACTACTTTGCGAGTGCGCAGTCGATGTGTCCGCGCCCAGTAGACCGCCTTCACCGACTGTCAATATTGATTGCCAGGTGTTGTAACCGAACCCGCGGCGGTCGGCCTTTTCCGGGTCGAGGATCACGTTGATCCGTTCCTGTTGATAGTTCTTCACCAGGTGGGTTTTGACGCCCACCCAATAAGCCAGCGGCAGTAGAACAATTCCTAAAACTGCGGCGGCGATCACGTACCTGATTCGGATCGCGGAAAGAAAAAGAACGATGAATAAGATTGGAAGATAGGTGATTACTGACCCTACATCATGTTCCAGGAGGATCAGGACTATGGGCAACGCGAGTATGAGCCCGCCAATTGCAATCTCCTGCAAAGTTAGAGGGCCGGATCGATGCCTGCCAAAGTAACGTGCAAGCATCATCGCAGTGGTTACCTTCACAAACTCTGACGGTTGGAACTGTCCGATCCCCGGTACTCTGATCCATGCACGCTGGCCGTTAATTTTCAGACCGATGCCCGGGATCAGAACGATCACGAGCAGCAGGAGGCCGAAAATATAGAACGCCGGCGCAATGTTGATAAGCTTGCGATAATCGGTGAACGCAACGGCCAGCATGGCAACTACCGCGATGCCCAGTCCAATGAGTTGCTTGACCCAATAGCCTTCAGTTGGTTGGGCATAGCGAATTTGGACAGTGCCAAAGGCAACAATGCCGATGGCCAGAAACGCCAGGAGCCAGTCGAAATCTCGCAACCCTCTTTGTTGAATCCGTGCCATGAAACTAGTTTTGAGCGATCTGAGTTTCCCGTTTCTTGGGAGTGTTGTTGTTTTCCGGTTTGGGCGTTTTCGCAACCGGCAAAGCGCCTGGAGGTTCTTCGTGGCGCGTCTTGCGATAGTAAACGTCGTAGACGCGACGCACAGCCGGGGCCGCGTGGTGACCGCCAAAACCTGAGTTTTCAATTAGCGCCACCAGCGCAATCTCTGGTTTGTAGGCGGGAGCGTAAGACACGAACCAAGAGTGGTCCTTGTTTTTTCCCACGTCCTTGCCAAGACTTACGACCTGCGCCGTGCCGGTTTTCCCAGCGATGTCGAAACCAGCCATGCGAATACCTGCCCCGGTGCCGCCGGCGTTTACCACACTCCACATTCCCTCGATCACTCGGTGATGAATGTCTTCAGGAATCGGAACCTTTTTGGGATTCGGCCGGGATCCGTCGAGTGGGACATACCCGCGGCTGGGGCGGTAGTCGGCAGCGCCGGGCTCGCCGACCGGCTTAAACTCTTTTACGAAGTGCGGGGTGTACATCGCGCCCCCGACTGCAATGCCACTGATAGAACGAAGTAAAGCGATTGGCGTGATTATGTCGTAGACCTGGCCGAAGGATGCATACACAGTATCAATATCGTTCCACTCAGGACTTCGCGGCTGCATTCGTCTTTTGAATTCGCGTGACGGCGTCCAACTAACGACCTCATTGGGAATATCGATGCCGGTTCGCTTGTTTAGATCAAACTCGTCGACCATGGCCACAATTCCGTCAATTCCCATCTTCAAGCCGAGTCTATAAAAGTAACCGTCGCAGGAATGTGTAATCGCAGCTTTTACATCAGGCGAGCCATGGTTCCCCATGCAGCGAGTGAATTTGTTGCCGACAGTAATACCGCCGCCGCAAAGAAGGTTTGAGTGATCGAGCGTGATCGCGCCCTGCTGCAAGCCGGCAATTGCCATGGGAATCTTCCAGGTTGAGCCCGGGGGGTACCGGCTCTGCACGGCGCGGTTGAGAAGAGGTGTCTCCGGATCTGAAAGCAGCGCAGCGTATTCGGCGCGTCCTTCTTTAGTGCTGATGCGGCCGGAGAAGAGATTCGGATCAAAAGTTGGTGCTGAAGCCAGGGCCAGGACTTCGCCGTTGTTGGGATTCATAACCAGGATCACGCCGCGTTTAGTGGCCGACGTTCGCAGCTGTTCTTCGGCGGCAATCTGGAGGTCGAGATCGATGCTTGTAATCAGATCCTGTCCCGGCTGCGGCGGCACAGTCTCAATCTCGTCCTGGATGCGACCGCGGCTATCAACCACAACTTTTCTATAACCGTCCCGCCCGCGAAGATATTCATCGTACGTTTGCTCAAGTCCGCTTTGCCCAATCACGTCTCCGGGTTTGAATCCCTTCTCCTTATAAGTCGCCTGCTTCAGTTGCTCGGGACCAATCTCGCTTACGTAGCCAAGCACGTGAGCCAGCATGCCGTCAGACGGGTAACGTCGCTGCGGTTGTTGCTCAACTCTTAATTCCGGAAATTCAAGCTCGTGTGCTTCAACCCAGGCGATATCTCCAGCAGTAACGTCCTGCTTGACCAAAATGGATTCGAAGGCGGGTTGTGAACTTATCTGCGCAAAACGATCACTGAGCGTGTCAGCATCAACGGTAAGAGCTTCTGACAGTGGTTTGACGAGAGAGAAAAGGTTGCGTCCTTTCAAGTCTTCGCGCGAGAGGATCACGTTGAAGGTGGGGCGCGAGTCGACGAGCGGTCGTCCTTCGCGATCGAAGATTACTCCACGGGGCGCGGTTATAGGCAACAGTCGAATGCGCTGATTTTGAGCGATCTCGGCGTAGTAATGACCGCGAACCAGCTGGAGGTAATAGAGCCTGACTCCCAGAACGGCCAGGAGCAGCACTACGAAGATCTGTACGATCCATAGTCTGCCGCGAATATTTTGCGAGGAATCTTCGAATTTCATTGTGCTGGAAGCACGACGGACGACGGATGACCGCCGACCGCCGAATTGTCAATTGGCACCTCAGGCCGTTGTCATCGCCCCTTCGAGTAGTAACTGTAAACCAACCGCGCGTTATTGGTTAGCGTTTTATTTTAACTCTCGACGGTCGGCGGTCGCCCGTCGTCTGTCGCTTCTCACCTTACGCGACGCGCGCCCTTGCGACGTGATGCAAAACTTCGGCGCTGTCGAGCGTGTTCAGTGAACAGCAGATCGAGCAGGTAGATGGCTGCTGTTCCTACGATGGTTGTACCGATCAACCGGTAAGACATCGTCTGCACAAAAGGTACGCTCGGTGGGTAGCCGAGCGACCGCTGCCAGAAAACGTAGATTGCCGAATCCAGCAGTGTGGCGGCTGCCAGCACCGGAATCTTCAAGAGCGTATTTTCAAGATTGACCCGCGTGGCGGCGAGGAAAATAAGATATGCCGTCAGCGTTTTTGAAAACCCGCCGGCGCCGACCAAACCGCCACTGGAGGCGTCCACCGCGAGTCCCGCGATCGTAGCCACGATCAACGCCTGCCAGGCATGGCGTTGCAAAGCGATGTAAACCACGACAATCAGCGGAAAATCGATATAGGAGAGGGGAGACCAAACTGCCCTGAGCGACAACTGCAGAATTATGGCAACGGCAAGAACAGCCGCAATCTTAAGCTGGGGCATAACCGATTTTCGATTGTCGATCGCCGATTGCCGATTTAAGACTGTTCCGAATGTACATTGCCGACAGCAGGAGGGGAGTCACAGAAAACTGGCAATTGGCAATTGGAAATCGGCAATGGCCCGGTCATTTGTCACGGTTTACTTTTTACCTTGTCCACGTTTGGCAGGGTCTGTTCGGGGGCAGGCCGCTGTGGCGCGTGATAAAGCAGGACCGCCACTTCCTCCAATCGATCCAGGTTGGCGCCCGGCTTGATCAGTATCTGATGAGCCTGCGTGGCCGAGCCTCCCTTTACCTGGATAACTTCACCAACACTCAAACCCGGGGGATAGATGCCATCCTGGCCGGTGGTTAGGATGTAGTCACCGACGTCAACTTTTTGCAAACCGGAAAGATAGTGCATCTCAATCAGATCACTTTCGCCGAGGCCCCTTACTGAGCCGAGTGCGCCAGAACCACCGAGTTGACCGACGATAGCCCCGGCAGCGGCTTTCTCGTCCGTGATCATCATTACCTGGGCCGTCCACGGGCTAACCGCAATCACGCGACCAACGATGCCACCGGACGTCACCACCGGCATATTGAGACCAACACCGGCTGAACTTCCTCGATCGATAGTAATCGTGTTGAACCACACGGACGAATCGCGCGCTATCACACTGGCGGCAATCTGATTGTAGCTGGTCTGATCCTTAAGGTTCAGCAGTCCTCTGAGGCGCTCATTTTCCTCGACGGATGCACGCGCGTTTCGCAGCTCCGTTTCCGTCTGCGCCAGCTTTTCTTTCAATTGCTCATTCTCAACGGCAGCGCTACGGAAGTTGATGATCTGTCGGATTAAATTTGCTCCGGCGCCACTGGCTTTGCTGGTGGCGTTTTGCGCGGGCGAAGCGGCTGCCTGCATCCACACCCTGAACATCCGCTGGTTGTTTGCTTCATCTCGAGCGTGAAACGCCATGATGACGACGTTCGCAATCAATAGCGTGGCCAACCATACCGGTGCGCGCTGGCGAATCTCTCTCTGTGTGCGAATAGCGGCCATTTACACGCCTTACATCGTCATCGTATTTTCCCACTTCACCCGTTTGAGGAGATCGAAGTCAGAAAGCATTTTCCCGGTTCCCAGCACCACTGAAGCAAGCGGGTCGTCAGCCAGCGAGACCGGCAATCCGGTTTCGATCGATAGGCGTTTGTCCAGATTTTTCAATAATGCGCCGCCACCGGTCAGGACAATACCGCGCTCCACAATATCCGCCGAAAGCTCTGGAGGCGTGCGTTCAAGCGCAACGCGAACCGCGTTGATGATTGTCGAGATTGAATCGGCGAGCGCCTCGCGGACTTCCTCGTCCGTCATCGTAATCGTCTTCGGAATTCCTTCTATAAGGTTTCGGCCACGAACTTCATAAGACAACGGTTCATCGAGTGGATATGCGGAGCCCAACTCGATCTTGATCGCTTCGGCGGTCCTTTCGCCGATGAGGAGATTATATTTGCGTTTGATGTAGGAGATGATTGCTTCATCCATTTCATTGCCGGCAACTCGGACTGCGCGCGAGTAAACGATGCCGCTCAAACTGATGACGGCAATGTCGGTTGTGCCACCGCCAATATCTACGACCATATTGCCGTGTGGTTCGGTTATGGGCAGTCCGGCTCCGATCGCCGCTGCCATTGCTTCTTCTACCAGATAGACCTCCGACGCCTTGGCTCGATAGGCCGAATCTTCAACCGCCCTTCGTTCAACCTGCGTAATCTCGGAAGGTATGCCGATGACCACACGCGGGCTGACCCAGGTCTTGCCATTGTGTGCCTTGCGGATAAAGTGCTGCAGCATCTTTTCAGTTACTTCGAAGTTTGCAATCACGCCGTCTTTCATAGGGCGAATAGCGACGATGTTGCCGGGAGTACGACCCAACATGTCTTTCGCATCGCGTCCCACTGCCTCAACCTGATTCGTTACTTTGTTAATCGCGACAATCGAAGGTTCCGAAACCACAATCCCTCGTCCCTTGGCGTAAACGAGAGTATTCGCTGTTCCCAGATCTATTGCCAGATCACTGGAAAACAGGCTGAAGATCGATTTAAAAGCCATTTAGTTTCTTCTTCCCGTGGATAAAAAAATGAGAGCGTCGTCGGGGGTGGGCCATTAACAGGTCGCTAATGGTAAGAAAATTTCGCAGATGAAGCGCTAATCGAACTCAAAACCTCCGAATCACCGGCTGCGTTACCATTCACCAACGTCGTACAGCACCAGCTAAGCCTACCGCACTCACAAGATACACTGAACTAATCGCTTATGCTATTAGGAAAAAGCGTTTTCGTCGTCGCTTTCCAGAACATGAGCCGGCAGGGAGACCTCCGTTTGGACCTTCAGGTCTCGACCAAGCGACATGGAAAACCTAATACAGTTCTTATTGGCGGCCTTGGCCTCATACATTGCGGTGTCTGCGCAGGCGATTAGCTGTTGCGGAGAGGAGGCGTGCTGAGGAAAAGCCGCCAGGCCAAAACTCGCCGTCAACGAGAGTTTCAAATTTCTGCCACCATTGAAATGATGCTGTGAGATTTTTGCGCGGATACGTTCCGCCACTGCGCCCGCCAACTCGATTCCCGTATCAGGTAAAACGATCACAAATTCGTCCCCGCCATAACGAGCCACGGCGTCAGTATCGCGAATGGAAGAGAGGATCACTGCAGCCATTTCCATCAAGACGTGCGAGCCGGCAAGGTGACCGTGGACATCGTTAACTTTTTTGAAATTGTCTAGATCCAGAAACAGAGCGGCGACGCTGGAACCGTAACGACGCGCGCGCCGGATCTCGTTGAGCAGAAATTGTCGCAGGTAACGCGCATTGTGAAGCTTGGTCAGGTCGTCCGTTTGAGAGAGCCGCTCAGCTTCGCTGATTCGCACCGCATTCGCCAGCGCTGATGCAACCGGGCGCGACAGTGCGTCGAGAATAGCGACGTCTGATTTCTTGAACGAATGGTGCTTGCGAATTCCTTCCAACACGCCGAGGATCCTTTCACCGCAAATTAGCGGCACCGCTACAACGTATTGCGATCGTTCTTTGCGCTTCATCGTTCCCACGCCGGCGGCCGCGAGTCGAACTGCTTTTGATTCAGAACCGGCCGGTATAGCTTCCGCAGCCATTAAGAGCCGTCGCCACTCGTCGGGATCATCCGGATCGTTGGTATCGGCGGATGTCCTCACGGCAATGGCATCCAGCACTGAAGCATCAACGCCCTTAGTGTCCGCGATCAAATAGATGGCCCAGCGATCGGCGGGCACCAGCGGGGCCAGCCCGGCCAGCGCAGTGTGAGCAGCACTGTTTTGATCACCGATGAAATGCAAAGACGACACCAGCTCAAACGCTGCGCGCAAACTCTTCGCTTTCAATTTCGAAGGAAGCGAGAAGGATTCGGCCGTCGTTACCGAATGAGTCATCTCCGGCAGCTTTAGCTCTCCGGTCGTTGAGTGTCCTTCGATTTGGCGCAAGATAGCCGGCAGTTGCGCTGCCTTATCCGCGATTGATCGAAAGCCTAAACGCTTCAGCGTTGCACCGTCTAGACTTCGCAAGCCTACTCCATGAAATCCACTTGACTGTCGGCGACAAGCAACCAACGGCGTTCCCGGCCAACTCGCGGTGGCGTGTTCGATCGCGGTATGAAGCTCCACCATGTCGGCCCCTGGCACTACTTCATAAAGCACAGCCATCGGAGCTTCTTCCATCTGCTCGGCATGAACCTTCGGCCCGCGCCGGCTCATAGATGCTTCGACTTCCGCGTCGCGCAATCCCTCAATAAGGGTCTTCACGCCGGCCACACGCAGAGCTTCAATCAGCTCATATGCTGGCGCTTCATGCGCGTCGGTCAGAAGTATCACGTGTCTCGACATGGTAATCCGAAGAGCGGTGCCTTTAGTCTCCCGAGCGAGCCGGCCGTCCGGAAAGCGCCAGACGATATTGGCTACTGTTACCGAGTGGATCTTCTGCGTCGACGTTGATTTCCTGTGTTCCCGGTGGCGCAGTGGTTTGAAGTTGGAACAAACCTTCAGAGGGCACTAGTGTTTCGCGGCCAACCACGCGAATTGTTGTTCCAGGTTCAGCGCGTCCCCGGATCAGATACACGTTGCCGCCCAACAACTCGGCGGTTAAGTTTGAGACAGGAACCTTTGACCCGCTGCCGCGCGCCGCAATAATAAATTTCTTAGGCTCGCTCCAGTCGCTGGTCTGGCCGGTGGAAGCGGTAGCGCGCACACGCCAGAAGTAGACTCCAGGACGAAGATCGCTGGCGGTGAATTCGGTTGACGCTAATTGGTCGCGCTCGATCACTTTGCCGTCGGAAACGAAGAAAGGTGAGGTCGCAACTTCCACTCGATAAAAAGAGGCGGATCCTGATTGGGGCCTGAGCCATTTCAAAGCGACGTTTGCCGAGCCATTGCCGCCAATAAAAACTCTTTCAAGATCACGCGGTTGAGAAGGCAGTGGCATTTCCAAAAGTTTCTGTGGTCGCGAGATCGTGCCGGAAGGATTAACGGATACATACTCGCCGCCGCGCAGGATTGTTTTCTCACCGGCGCGGTTCGAAGTCTCAACCGCACCTAAGTTCACTCGAATCTCTTCGGTGCCTTCCGGGTTAACTCCGAAGATCGCGCCAGTCTGTTCGCCGATCTTGTTCCTGGTCTTCGGCGTTTCGACGACATTGTTAGTACCTTCGGGTTGTTGCTCGGTGCGCACGGACATCTGGCCGCTGTCGACCACCACGTGCACATTCGTTTTTCTTCCATCGTCGGCGCTGGCGTTGTCACGAACAATGATCGTGCTGTTTGGACGCACCACCAACGTGGAGCCGTCTGCCATGCTTACACGTGCGCGTCCGCTGGCCTGAGTTTGCACGGTGTCGCCTGGATAGAGTTCGGTATCGGTGCCCGGCACGATAGTCTCGCGGGTTGCGGCGCGAATCACCCGGACGTCACCTTCAAATGAAATGAACCGCGCGCCCGCCGCCATTTTTATTCCGGTGCCGACATTCGCTAATGGATTGCCATACTTCCAGACATATAGCGCCGCGCCCCCGGCTACACCGGCAACCACGAATAGAGCGACGATGAGGTAGATAATGCGCTTCTGTACTACCCACCAATCAAAGGCAAAGCGATGGGATTTTTTGGCCATTCTTTTTAGGTGTATTTAGAACTGAGGGGCAACTAATAAAACGACAGCTGCGTTAATCAATCCCGAGCGGGACGGATTTGGCAATCAGGTGTGAAGGAGGCAGCCGGTTTCACCTTGTTTCAACACAAAAACAGCAACCACGACCAAATGGAATCTAGCACATGCGGAAGCGGTCGTTCAAGCTTCCTACTTCGTACGCCAGGGGATGGTATTTTATTGCGGGACAGCAACTTCGAGCTATCGGCGGCCAATATTTTCTTGCTCTTCTTCCCGAACTTCAGCCGTAGAACCTGCTTCACGGGCTTCCAACTCCCGATCCAGTTCGCTTTCGGAGACCTCAGCCCCCCCGGCCGCGCCATTGAAGTCGTCTTCCTCATCGTCCTCAAACGGCGAATCAAAACCTTCGGGTAAGTCAACGTCAATGTCCAGCTCGGCTTCTTTAGGCCAGAGTAGGGAAGCGGCAACAGAACTGAGCAGTACGGTGGCTACGAAGATGAGGGATACCCAAATTGGAATGTGAATTCCTATGGCGACAATCAGCATCTTCGCGCCAATGAAAGTGAGCACAACGGCGAGTCCCATCTTCAGATAATGAAACTTCTCAACGACGCCCGCCAGCAGGAAGTACATCGAGCGCAGGCCCAGGATGGCAAACACGTTTGAGGTGTAAACGATAAACGTGTTTGTTGTGATGGCGAATATCGCGGGAATGGAATCAACAGCGAAAACAAGATCGGTAAATTCGACGATTACCAAAACGAGGAGCAGCAAAGTTCCAGTTAACTTGCCATTCACTCTGGTAAAAAACTTTTGCTCGTCGTAGTAACGAACAATGGGAACAAAACGCGTAACGATTTTGACCAGCGGGTTGTCCTCAGGCTGAAGGTCCGTTTCCTCCTGAGAGAACATCTTAATCCCGGTATAGACGAGGAAGGCTCCGAAGATATAGATGATCCAGTGGAAGCGATTTATAAGGGCTGCGCCGATAAAGATCATCGTCAGGCGCATGAGCAGCGCTCCCATTACTCCCCAAAAAAGAACGCGATGCTGAAACTTGGCCGGGACCTTGAAGTAAGAAAAGAGAAGAAGAAAGACGAAGAGGTTGTCGACGGATAGAGAGAGCTCGATTAAGTAGCCAGTGACAAACTCCAACCCGCGCTGTGATCCCTGGAACCAGAAGACGATCGCGGCAAAGACCGAAGCCAAACTGATCCAGACAATGCTCCAGATTACAGCTTCTCTATATTTGACTGTGTGTGCTTTGCGGTTGAAGAGGCCAAGATCGATGCTCAGCACCAAAAGGATCAGAACCGAGAAACCAATCCACAGTGCTGTTGAGCTGCCTATCGATTCCATTCGTATAATTAAAATAACATTGGGACAGTCTTGCAGCAATCGCGCACAAGTTGCATATGTAACGCAAATTGTTAGTTTGCGTGCGGTAGGCCTGGACAACCCAGTTCAAAAACCAGCTTCTGACCAACCGAGTCCGGAAATCAACAGTTTGCGTTACGCTCGGTTGCGCACATCTCTACCTCTCCCTTACAATTCGCGATTCGCTGGAAAGGTAAGAAAAATGCTCAAACAACTCGCGCGACTCGAACGCACGCGCAGCATCATTATCGTTGGATTTGCGGTACTCATGGCCGTGAGTCTTATCTTCTTTTGGACTCCTGGCCGTGGGGGTAACGTGGCAGCCACCAAGAATACCGCGATACTTGCTAAGGTTGGCAGCGACGAAATCACAGTGGCGCAGTTGGCCCGGCTGAAGGAAAACTATGCGCAGATGTTTGGCGGCCGAATTCCGCCACAGATGGGCGGCGATAAGGGGTTTCTCGAAGGACTAATTCGCGAACGCGTCATTGCCCAGGAGGCCGAGCGACTTGAATTGGGCGCGAGCGATGGCGAAGTTGCCGATAAAATTCGTAACCAGTTCAAGGACGCTGCCGGTCAGTTTGTAGGAATCGAGCGGTACAAGGAACGCGTCGCCGCCGGTTTCGGCGATCTGGAAGAGTTTGAAAGAAGCATTCGCATTGAGATCGCGAGGGATAAACTAAAAGCATTCGTTACCTCTGCCATAACTGTCTCCGATGCCGAAGTGCAGGAGGAGTACGAACGCAAGAATACATTCTACGATCTCACCTACGCGGTGATTTCTGCGGAGAAGCTTGCCGAAAAAGTCCAGCCCACAGATGAAGATTTGAAGAAGTATTTCGAGCAGCACAAGACTGAATACCGTTATCTCGAACCACAAAAGAAGATTCGTTACGTTTTCATCGATCAGGAGAAGTCAGGCCAAAAGGTCCCGATCACGGATAAAGAGCTACGCGATGAGTTTGACAAGATGTCGCCGCAGGGCAAGCAAGCGGGAGTCAAAGTCCAGCAGATTTTATTGAAGGTGGCCCGACCCGACTTAGATTCCCAGGTCGAGCAGAAGGCAAAGGATCTGTTGGCTAAGCTGGCGGCGACTAGCAAGGAAAATCGCGAACAAGTTTTTGCGGACCTGGCGCGCGGCAATTCGGAGGATCCGGCCACGGCGAAAGCCGGAGGATATCTGCCGCGACCCGTTAAGAAGAACCCAAACAAAGTAGATGCTCTTTATGATCGTGCAGTCGACATGGAAGAGGGGCAGGTTTTCGACATTCCCGTCAAGTTTGCCGGCAACTGGTACCTCCTGCGTCGTGGTGCAGCAGTGGACAAGACTTTTGAAGAAGCTAAACCCGAACTACTTGCCTCGACGCGTAATCGCAGAGGGTATACGGTGGCGGCGCAGCTTGCCGAACGGGCTAAGAACCGTTTGAAGGAAACGAAAGACCCGCAGAAAGTAGCTCAGGAACTTGCTGCCGAAGCCAACATGAAACCGGCAGAGATGGTAAGAGAGACGCCTTTCGTCAAACCGGGCGACGATGTTCCCGAAATCGGCAGCAGCCAGCAATTCGAAGCTGTGATTGAACCTTTGAATAACTCAGGTGATGTGGGAGAACAGACCGGCGTAAAGGGCGGTTTTGCAATCCCTATGCTGGTGGAAAAGAAAGAACCACGCATTCCTGAATTGGAAGAAGTGAAATCCAAGGTAGCCGACACGCTTAAACAAGAACTCGCCAGAGAACAACTCAACCAGAAGGCAAAAGAGATCGCTTCGTCATTGAATAGTCCAGCGGATATTGTGGCGGCGGCTGAGAAGGCTGGTTTCAAATCTGTCACTGAGAAAGACTATCAACCCGGCAGGACCCTGGGTGAAGCGGGTACAAGTCCAGCCCTCGACGAGGCGCTTCATGCGTTGAAGGCCGGCGAGGTAACAAAAGTGCCGGTGAGGGTAGGCGATAGTTGGGTCGTACTGGGAGTAACGAATCGAGCGAACGCCGACCTCGCGGCGTTTGCCGGCCAACGGAATCAGTTGATGTCAACGATGCTCGATGGGCGCAAGAATCAGGTGTTTGAAGATTACGTCCGTGCTGCTCATCAAAGAATGAAGCAGGAAGGGAAGATCAAGATCTATCAGGACGTTCTTGCCAGCATCCGAGACGATGAATCCGAGATGTCAGCACCACTGCCACAAATACCACTGCCCGCAAAATAAGACGACCGGTGACCGAAGACGGACGACCGGGCGAGTCTTCCTTTTGGCGGCGGTCCCCGTCTCGGTCGTCGGTCTACGGTCTTCTTAATACCCCTTCATCAGGGGCGTCACCTGCGATTGCGCCACGGCAGTTCTCAGTTGAAGCTCGTTTCCTTGCGTCGTAATTTTTAAATTGGACAGTGCAGTCCTCGCTAGCACGCTTTTAACCGGCGAAAGTCGGCCAATAAACAACCCCGCCAACTGCTTCAAGCCTTCCACGGTGTCTCCGAGGTTCTTCGCCGCATACGCGTCCACCGTCCGTGCGGCCAGAGTCAATTCGAGGTCGGCGCTGGTCATTCCGAGTGAGCCATAGATCTTTCGTACAGCAGCCAGTTCGCGTGCGATTGAATCGTTTGTGAGACTGAGGTTCTCCATTAACTGCGGGGAAATGTCTCCTCCAAAACCAACAATCGCATCCGGATCACGACTGGCTAACGCAATGAGTTCCGGGTTCGCGTATTTTCGAGTACGGTTGGCGTCGATCGCTCCTCGCACGGCCTCGAGATCACCAAGGGCGAGCGTGTGGCCGTCGAGTGCCGTCACCGCCAGGTCTCGAATCTTTAGGTCCCATAAGCCTGCGAGCTTGATTTGCTGGTCCAGACTGAAAAGATAGATAGTTTTGCCCTGATACTTTTGCTCCTGATACTTACCGTTGGCTGCCAATCTTCCCGCGGCGACTATCGCGCCGGAGTTGAACGCTCCCCTCGCAAGCGCCACGGTCCTAATCTTCGTTACGCCCTCTGATGGATAGGTGTACTGCAGACCAAGCGCAATCTCGTCGAAGGACCGAGGATCCAGTCCCGTGTTAGTTTTGAATTTGGCTAACTCGGCATTTACTTCGGCGACCTTCGCTGGGTTCTCGGATAGGAGTTTCGGCAGCGCTTCGTCAATCACTCGATTCACTCTGATCAGGGCCACGGCGTCAGACGGCGGCAAAGCCGACAACAAACCTGGAGCCTGCTTTGACGGCGCGGCGTTTCGATTTCGTTGAGCCAGACTCGGGCCCGCTACGCAAAAAGTAAGCGCCATCGCCAAAGCAAACAATTTGAAAAAACTATTCTTCACGACTTGAAAACCTTTCTTGAATTGGCCCTCGGTGAGCCCTCTTACTCAATAATGTTATGGGAGATGTAGAATTCGCCGTCAGTATTTATGGGGGCGACTGTTCCGATGCGTCTAATCACCTCGGAGGTTGGCCCTACGCCGGTTCACTTCGCTCCACCAGCAGCGCCAGACCGATGCCGCCGCTGACACAAAGGGTTGAAAGTCCCAGTGTCGCCTGGCGCTTTTTCATTTCATGAAGCAGTGTGGTTGTAATCCTCACTCCGGTGCAACCGATGGGATGACCCAGGGCGATCGCACCCCCGTTTACATTCAACTTTTCCGCGTCGAAGTCCAGTTCGCGATCGCAAGCGATCACCTGCGCCGCAAAGGCCTCGTTAAGCTCGATCAAATCGACATCCTTAAGCGTCATTTTTTGACGAGCCATCAGAGAACGAACTGCGGGTACTGGCCCAATACCCATGATCTCGGGAGCCACGCCTATTATCTCGTAGTCAACAATACGCGCTTCGGCTTCAGCGCCCGATTCTTTCAGGGCCTCTTCGCTCATCACAATTAGTGCGGCCGCCCCATCTGTTATCCCGGAAGAGTTTCCTGCCGTCACTGTCCCGTCGTTTGAAAACACTGGCCGTAGTTTTGCGAGTTGTTCTCTAGTGGTTTCACCGCGACTGTGTTCGTCGCGGGCGAACGTTACGCTTTCACCTTTGCGTCCCCGAACTTCCAAAGGAAGGATCTCAGCATCGAAACGTCCTGCCTCAATCGCTGAGTGCGCGCACTGCTGAGATCTGAGAGCGTAATCGTCCTGCTCTTCACGCGTAATTTGATACTCGCGCGCAAGGTTTTCCGCAGTCTCACCCATCACCAGACCTGACAAAGGATCGTTGAAGCCGTCTCGATACATGCTGTCGACTAGCTCTGTATGGCCCAGGCGCATTCCCCAGCGCGTGCCCTCCGCGAAATACGGAACGCGCGACATGCTTTCCGATCCGCCCGCGAGAACTATCTCTGCTTTACCAAGCATAATTTGCTGCGCCGCTAAGATGATCGCTTGCAAACCCGATCCGCAGGCTTGATTCACCGTAAACGCCGGCACCCTCTCCGGCACTCCTGCGCGAAAGGTTATTTGGCGAGCCACATTAGGACCGCCACCTGCCTGCCGTGCACAACCCCAGATCGATTGCTGTATCTGATCGGGATTGAGGTTCGCGCGTTTCAAAGCTTCTTTCGCGGCAGCCATGCCCAGGTCGGCGGCGGTCCACGAGGCAAGCGTTCCCCCGAAGCGGCCGATAGGCGTGCGCACAGATGCTGTCAAATAGACGTTTCTCATTAGCAGTTTGTTAGCGTGTGATTTAATTGAATTTGATTGACTAAAAATGGTAGCACACGGTAGAAGTAACCACGAATGTAGCGCAAATCCGATGCTTTAGCCTCACTGGAAGGGTTGCGCTGTAAACGCCCGCTGAATTTCACCCTCGAAATCCGCCGCTAAGGTTGGGGTCCTGGAGCAACTATTTGCTCCACTCTGGTTATTAGAACGAAAGTGATTAGTAGGCGCCACTCAGAAAATTACTGTAGGGGCGTCCCTCCGTGGGCGCCCCGTTCTTGCGCCGGGTACGGGGGCCCACGGAGGGACGCCCCTACAGAATTACTAAAGCGCCGCCGGATGCTGAAAGCACGTTTAGCTAAGCGGTAACCCAGGATATAAAAAGCACGCCGTCAACAAAGCAGATGAAGAACAGTGTTGGCACGCGCTGTTTATGGTTTAGCTGAGTAGCTCTTTGCATAAGGCGCTGCCGCGCTCGGTTCTGTAACAATGCCTCATCGAGTTAACACACCAGAACGCGTAGATACGGCGAGATTAAGGATCTCTGAATTCCTCGATGCCCATCCCGAGTGGTTCTGCACCTTTAACGGAGGATCGACCGAAGCGCTGAGTCGTCGCGAGTTCGATATTGCAGTCGCTCACGGCCGCCTGATTCTTAGTAGCTGGACGGAAAAGGGAAATCGATCGTGGAAGATCTTTTCGTGGGATTTAGTCGACGGGAAGTTATTGCTACAGGCGTCGCGAAGGCTGGGTGCCGAGCGACCTTTGATTGAGTTGGTTCCGCGATCGTCGGCCACCGCGATTGCTCTGACAGTCAAAGCAGCGCGCCAGGCACGTTGCGAACTTCTCGGACAACTCACATCTTCAAACGTAACCGGCTCAAAACTGGAACGCTGTGCACTCAGCCCCGGGGCACGGCGTGGGCAACCGGGCCGGTATGCACGCATCATCCTCCGACTTAGACACCATCGCATCGCCATCACCGGCTCGGTCGCTCCCAGCCACTCCAGTGACGCCGACTCGTTCCTGGCGGCGGCGCTCCTCTGGTTCAAACGGACCAGCGAGCGGGCGAGACCGCCATACATTGAGCATTTATGGCTTGTGGTCGGCATCGCCATGTCTAAGCCTATCGCTCAGCGTGTAGCTTTGTTGCGCCAGAACTTGCACGACGTGATCGCTGTTTATGAAGTTGACGAACAGTTGAGCGAACTCAAGCCAGTCGATATCCCCAGCCGTGCTGATTTGTGGAAGCGACGGTTGGCTCGTTTTCCGCCGGCCATGCCCACCGAGTCGAGCGAGATCACAAAACGTCTGACCGGATTCGCACCTGAGGCGATTGATGTTGTTTACGCTCGTCATGGGCAAACACTGCGTTATTTTGGAATGCCGTTCGCGCGAGTCCGAAAGGTAATGGGTGAAGAAAGAGTGTGGTTTGGCGTCGACGGTTCGCGGCGACGAATATTGGACAGGGAAACTGAGAACGAATGCATATCACTGCTAACGGATTTAATAGAACACAGATCCGCGCCGGCCATGGACCATCACCACGCGCTCTATAGAAATGCAGGCGAAGCATGGCTGGAGTCATTGTTACGCCGCGACATCACCCGTCTCGATCCCGGCCTGATTATTGCCCCGCTTCACGCGCAATTCAGAATCGCGCGTGGCGGCGCGCCGGGAGTGCGTCCAATAGATCTACTCGCTTTGCGACGCGATGGGCGGCTGGCTGTTATTGAGTTGAAGGTCACGGAAGCCCGCGAACACGTTTTTCAAGGAGCGGACTACTGGCAACGGGTCGAAGCGCATCGGCGCCGGGGTCATATCGCAAGGGCAAAACTCTTCGGCGAACGGAAGATAAGAAACGAGCCTCCGTTAATCTATCTCGTTGCTCCGACGCTCAGAGTTCACCCGGCCTTCAATACCCTGGCGCATTTCATTGCGCCCGACATCGAGATCTATCGATTCGACATCAACGAAGACTGGCGCCAGGGTGTCCGCGTCATGCGGCGTGTGACTTATACCGATTAGTGGCCGAAAACGCCATTAATTGGTTGAAATAGCACAGCGTTTCATGGGGCACTAATTGTGAACCATTGGGCGAGTTTTCAGGCAGCGGTGGCTGTTGCCAGCCGTTGGCCCTGCCCACAAGATTATCTGAAAAGACTTTGATGGTTATCCTGGTTAAGAGTTGGAGCGTGAACTCAGTCGTCGGTTGAGGCTGCCGCTTCCATTCGCTTTCTCAGGCTGAGCGGTCTCATGTCTGTCCATACCTCTTTGATATAGGACAGGCATTCAGCCTTGGTGCCCGTTTTACCGGCGTCGTTCCACCCGAGCGCGTTTTCCCGGTCAGCCGGCCAGATCGAATATTGCTCTTCGTGGTTGAGGACCACTTTATAAATCGTTTTGTCTTCATCTTCGTCTACAGTCATTGTGCTACTCCATTTGTTTACTGCGATAACAACGAGTTACCGCACCTATCGCCGGCTGGAGACGGGAGATCGGATCTAACTATGCTTCATGCTCATCCCGCCGGATTTCACTGACCTTCGTGGTTCGTCCAGTTCCAACGATATAGGGTGAAAGGAGCGGCCTCAAGCGCAATCGCGGCCACGTATCGTGCCTCGATCGGGATCTCATCCAGCTTCCACCGCAAAGTTTCTTCGGGCAGGTCGACGTTTTCTAATAATTGAGCAGGCCTGCCCGGAACCAGCGAGACTGTGAACCTATCCAGCGGACGCGAGAGTCCTTCGCCGCGAGCTTTTATGTATGCTTCCTTGCGGGTCCAACAATGAAAAAATGCAATTGTTTGTAGCCTCTTTGGCAATTCGCAAAGCGCTGCAACTTCAGCGCGTGAGAAAAAGCGTTTGGCCGTATCGAGACTACTGAAATCTTCTCGCATAAACTCTATGTCGATACCCACCTCGCGAGACTTGGTTACGGCACAGAGAGCAATTTCATGCGAGTAGGACAAATTGAAACACAGCCATTCCGGATTTACTGTTTTTATTAGGCTCGGTTTTCCAAACGGACCATGATCAAACACCAAAGAGGCAGCCGGGGCCTTTATATATCCGGCGAGAATTGTTCGCAAAGCGCCTCGCGCGACAATGAAACGATCTCGATGCCGAGGATAGTGGAACCCCTTCGCCCTTGCCCTTTCATCCGGAGCCAATAGATTCCAGAGTGTTCGGCTCGGGGCTCGAGGTTGGGCCAATGAAATTTTCCAGACGTGGACGGCATCTCGCTCCAGCGTCAGACGGCGCGGCGCAAGTCGCCATTTTTTCCCCGGCTCAAGCATAGTGTTCAAGGCGTAAAGGGTTAATTCCGAATTAGACGCCGTTGTCCCGCAAGCGCTTGATTATGGGACCTCAACAAGTCTCTAATCCGTTGTTTGTGATCATTTCGCTATCACTTGCACTTCGGTAGCCACGGTGTTGCGCGCTATATCCACGGCATAAACGGTGATGTCTTGCTGGCCCTTCTTCTGCGGGAGAACCATTAGCTGCTCCTTATCCGAAAAAACTTCGACGCTCTTCGCGGAAAAAACTTTGTACATTATTTGAGACTCGGAACGCACGCGTGGTAACTCATCTAAACCAAACGCTCGAGTCAAGCGCTGTGCGTCGGCTAGCGGCGTTCCCAACGTCTCGAGGTTGAGCGGAGCACTGACACCGACTTTAGTCTCGATGCGTAAGGGTCTCAAGGCGCTAGCGGTCGCCCTGCTTCTTAACCGAGGGACTGCGGTCTCAACTTGTTTCGGTCTGGCGGTCAGATTCTTGTCCAACTGGCTGGCTACGTCATTGACGTTTACGACATCGCGACCCACATTTCGCACCAGGTGTATTAAGTTGGCACGCGTAAACAGCATCATGAAATCCTCTGGACCGGCGAAAACCACGTCTCCAAGCGCTGCGTCGGGCCGGCGTGTGATCAATGGAGACTCAAACTCCGCCAGAAGGACCAACAAAAACTCGTGCGCTATGGCAAGAGAGCCGCACTCAAATGTGTTGATACTTAGCAACGTATCGGCACGCCCGTCTCCCATTTGCCAGAACGATTGAATGCACGGGGGACGTAGGCCGGGTTGGGCCATGCCAGGACTGCTTTCCTGGATGGGCCGAGGCATCATCTCATGCATCGAAAGATCGGATTCTATGTTTGCTTCACGGCGTCGCCACGTCGACCGAACCAATAAAGGCGACTCGGATACATCCGCAGCTCCTTTCAAGATGGTTTCGGCGAGGCTTGCGGGCGTAGAAGGTGCTTCAAGTTTTTGAATCTTCTGAATC
>DASQKG010000480.1:0-3036 GCA_035630655.1 Pyrinomonadaceae bacterium | reverse complement strand
TCCGCCGCCGGGCAAGGACGACTGAAGGGCTTCTGAGTAAGTTAAAGCCTGCCGCAACCCGCGAAGCGGGTGAAAGCATAAAGCCCGGGGTGGAGCGAAGCGGAACCCCGGGTACCTGGCGTTGAACTGACTCAGAGCCCGCGGAGCGGCCGACAGACGTCAAACGAAACGTTCTTCGAACTCGATGCCGTTCGCTTTCATGAACTGAATGAATTCATCCCTAAATGAAACCTTCGCGTGATGCTCTTTTTGTCGTCTTAGGTAGTTTCTCACTTCCTCAACGTTTGACTGACTAACCGTAAAGGCGCCGTAACCCCGCTGCCATGAGAAATGCTCAACTTCCGGAAAGACATCATGCATCCATCCCGTTGCTTGGGCTTTGAGTTTTCGCAGCACGTCAGATAACGCGCGATCTGGGCGCAGCTTGGCTAAAAGATGAACATGATCTTCAGTGCTGTTGATCTCTAATGAAATACCTCCAAGTCCGCGAATAGTACCACCGATATATTCATAAAGCCGTGGCTCATACTCTGATGTGATCAGCGGTCGGCGCTCCTTTGTTGAAAAGACTATGTGGTAAAGAAGGTTTGTGTAAGAGTCAGACATGTTGGCCTCATCGATACTTGATGCCAAATTATCCGGCATCTAGAGTCGTTCAGCACTATAAGAGCGCTGACGGCCGCTTCGCGGACTTTACAAGTCTTCTTGCACTGGTTTCCTGGGGTTCCGCTGCGCTCCACCCCAGGCTTTATGCTGGCTGCCGCTTCGCGGGCTTTAGCTGTAACACCCCGGTTGCGCCGATGCAAACAATCGCGCTGTACATAAAACTCACCGGTTCCCGCTCCTTGATTTACTATTCATCCCCGCGCCTTTACCATGCACAATTCGATATGACCACCCCAAACGCCCCCACGCCAATGTTGCGCCAGTATCAGGAACTCAAGCAGCAACACCCGGGCACACTCCTGTTTTTTCGTTTGGGCGACTTTTACGAACTCTTCTTTGAAGACGCCGTGACCGGCGCGCGCGAGCTGCAAATAACCCTCACTGCGCGTCACAAAGAGCGCGGCGATCCCGTGCCCATGTGCGGTGTTCCTCACCATTCGGCAGCAAACTACATCGCGCGTCTGGTGCGAAAAGGTTACCGGGTAGCGATCTGCGAGCAAACCGAAGACGCCTCGAAGACCAAGAAACTGGTGCGGCGCGAAGTGGTGAGGATCGTCACTCCCGGAACGCCTATCGACCCTCAACTTCTGGAAGCGCGCGAAGCGGTTTACCTGGCAGCGGTCTGTGCTTCAGGCGAAACAATAGGCGCCGCCTTTCTTGATATTTCGACCGGCGAATTTCGCGCGACGCAGGAGAACGGAGCCGAGGCATGGGAAAAGATCCGCGCCGATTTGGAGTCGTATGCTCCACGCGAGTTGTTGTTTCCCGCTTCCCTTGCCCCTTTGATCAAAGCCGGTCTCAGCGGAAAGCCCCAGACTGCTCCCTTGCCTCTCGCCGTCGGCGATTCAACTCCGCCGGAAAGCAACCCAACCAGACAAGCTCAACCCTTCGATTCAGCACAATTCATCGAAGCTGCGCTGACGCCCCTGGATGACTGGCTTTGGCACAAGAAGGACTGCGCGGATTTGCTGCTCAGTCATTTTGCGACGGCTTCCCTGGAAGGCTATGGCATTGCAGGCAAAGACGAGGCGATACGCGCCGCCGGCGCATGCCTGCGTTATGCACAGGAAACGCAGAGAGCGGCCGCCGCACATGTGACCGATCTGGTTTTCTTTGCGCCGCAGGACCATCTGGTCCTCGACAACGTGACGGTGAAAAACCTCGAGCTGGTTGATTCACTGAGCGGTGCAGTAGGGCGAACGCTTCTAAGTGTGATCGACGAGACCGTAACGGGCATGGGCGCGCGTCTGCTACGTTCCTGGTTACTGCGGCCGTGTGTCAGGCGCGGCGAAGTTGAAGCGCGGCTGGCGGCAGTCCAGGATCTCTTTGCATCGCAGATTACGCGGGACAAGATTCGCACGCTGCTGAAAGAAGTTTCAGATCTGGAAAGATTGATCGGAAGGATCAGCCTTGGCTCGGCGACGCCTCGCGACTTGAATGCAATTCTGCGGTCGCTCTACCAGGTCCCTGCGATTCGCGAAAACCTGGCCGCGCAACCGTCCTCTTTATTGCAGGTGCTCTCTGAAAGCGCCGACGATGTGCCGGAGATTTGCGCGTTGTTGATTAAGGCAATCAGCGACGAGCCACCTGCGAAGATTACAGAGGGCGACGCGATCCGGGCGGGCTATTCGGAAGAGCTCGACGAGATTCGGTCTATCAGCCGCAACGCCAAACAGATCATTGCGACTCTCGAAGCTACCGAACGCAGCCGCAGCGGCATCGGCAACCTGCGCATCAAGTTCAACAACGTCTTCGGCTATTTCATCGAGGTCTCAAAAGGAAACGCCGCCCGCGTGCCTGCGGATTACGAACGCAGGCAGACACTCACCAACTCCGAAAGGTTTACCACACCCGAGTTGCGCGACTGGGAGAAGAAAGTCCTGGGCGCAGAAGAGCGCATCCTGCAGTTGGAAGCGGAGTTATTTAACGACGTCTGCCGGCAAGTGGCTGCGGAAACCAAACGCATCCAGGCAACAGCACACGCCCTGGCGGCGCTGGATGCCCTGGCTTCGTTGGCCGAAACCGCCTCACGTCGGCGACTTGTTAGACCAGTAATGCACGAGGGCGATGAGATTGAGATCGTGCAGGGCCGCCATCCTCTTATCGAGGTGTTTAGTGAAGATCCGTTTGTGCCAAACAGTATCTATCTAAACAATTCGACCGATCGTTTGCTGATTATCACCGGTCCAAACATGGGTGGTAAAAGCACGGTGCTGCGGCAGGTGGCGATCATCAGCATTCTGGCGCAGATGGGCAGCTTCGTTCCCGCGGAGAAGGCGCGTCTGCCGCTGCTGGATCGTGTTTGGACACGCGTGGGTGCTTCAGACGATCTTACGCGTGGGCGCAGCACGTTCATGGTCGAGATGACGG
>DASQKG010000479.1:0-25331 GCA_035630655.1 Pyrinomonadaceae bacterium | reverse complement strand
CGCTTCAATCACACTGTACGGCGACTTCGTCGGTACGATACGAGTTAATCGCAACCCCGCGCGCGCGAACAAGTCCTTATACTCGGCCGCCGTACGCTCCTTACCGCCCGGCGAGACAAGCATTTCAATATCGAGCAGCTTGCCGAAGTCGGGTTGGTTAGTGTCACTGATTACTGCCTCGACCAACATCACCCGGCCATCGTCCTTCATCACCTTCCTGATGTTGTTAAGAATCTGAAGCGCCCGGTCATCGTCCCAATCGTGGATGATGTGCTTCATGATGTAGCCATCAGCTCCCGCCGGTACGCTCACGAAGAAGTCGCCGCTCACAAGCTCACACCGTTCTCCCAGACCTCGAATTTGTTCGCTGTCTTTCGCGCCTTCGAGCACATGCGCCTGATCGAAAAGAACGCCTTTTACTGACGCGTTCGCCTCAAGTATTGTGGCCAATAACCTTCCGTGCCCGCCGGCCACATCCATCAGAGTTTCAATGTCAGAAAAGTCGTACGCTTCTACTACTGCCTTGATCGCCAGGTTTGACAGGCTGGTCATCGCGCGATCGAAAATCTTCGCTGCTTCCGGGTTGCCGGCAAAATACGGGAACACCTCCTGGCCGTGCACTTCAGCCCATGCCGCCTTTCCAGTCCTGACGCTGTACAAGGTGCGCCCCCACACCTGCCAGTGCCAGTCTTCACCCATAAAAATTGCAAGATCACGCAAGGATCGCGGTGAATCAGATCGCAGCAGCTCGGCGGTTGGAGTCAGGCCAAAGACCTGATCGTGCAACTCTGTGAAAACTCCAAACGATGCGAGCGCGCGCAAAACACGATACAGCGACGGCCCATCAACGCCTGCTGCCTGCGCCAGTTCGTCAACGCTCTTTGGCCCATCAACCAGCAAATCGGCGATGCCCAGTTGCGCCGCGACATAAACTGCTTGCGATCCAAGGCTGCCGGTAATCAGCTGGGTCAAGACGGCTTCAGGCGGCGCCGCTTCGGGCGCACCCTTCGGCGATTGCTCAGAGACTTCTGTCATTGGTGTACTTTCAACCTCACGAATTGTGGTAGACATTCGCTTCTCCTTGTATGGATCTCCCAGTCGAGATCACGGTTGTTTCTATCCCTCACTGACTAACGCGCAGTCAGCGAGCGAAAAGTATCAGGCTTGATCAAGATTTATGGCGCTTCCAAATCCTCTCAGGTAGGGAAGGCGTCAAGAGTTCAACGGCGCGGCAGCGATTTGGTTTTTAGTCCGCGGAGCGGACGTTGGCGTAAAGCCTGGGGTGTAGCGTAGCGGAACCCCGGAACCGACAATGCACCGTATCTCCATAGCCCGCGGAGCGGCCGACAGCGGTTGCTGCTACAAGACATCGTGAGATTGATTCGGCTGTCGACCGCTCCGCGGGCTTTGAATAATGTCTGACAACAGTTCCTGGGGTTCCGCTCCGCTCCACCCCAGGCTCAACGCTATCGCCCGCTCCGCGGGCTGGAATTGTTGAAGGACTTTTCTCCTAGGAACATCTGCCCTTTTCGTGATAAGAAGTGCGTGCTCCAAAAAGTTCTAAACGTACTCCCCAAATAGATATTTCAGCCCAAGCTGCAAAGTCATGACCCGAAAACTATTGATAGTTGTCGTCGTCCTTCTGTATGTACTGCATCAGGACTGGTGGTTCTGGCGCAGTGCTCACCCATTCGTTTTCGGTTTTATTCCCATAGGGTTGTTTTATCAGGCCTGCTTCTCGGTCGCTGCCGCTCTCGTGATGTGGATGCTGGTGAAGTATGCCTGGCCGTCTCATCTCGAGCGCGAGATTGAAGAAGACCAATCTAAGGAGGGACGCAGCGCTTGATTCCAGCCATAGTTGTTTTCATCTACCTGGCCGTCGTTCTCTACATCGGTATTTTCGCCTTCCGGAAAACGTCAGGACGCAAGGCTGAAGACTACTTTCTCGCCAACCGCTCTCTCGGTCCGTTTGTTTTTCTCTTCTCGCTTTTCGGCACCAACATGACCGCCTTTGCGATCCTGGGTGCGTCGGGTCACGCGTTCTCAAATGGAATTGTTACGTTTGGATTGATGGCGTCGTCTTCAGGGCTGGTCATTCCGTTGACGATTTTTCTTGTAGGAACGCGCATGTGGGCGCTCGGCAAAAGATACGGATTTATGACTCCGGTGCAGATGTTTCGCGATCGCTGGGAGTGCAATCACATTGGCACGGTGATTTTCGCGGTCCAGGCAGTGTTGTTGGTTCCCTACATCATCATCGGCATTATGGGCGGCGGCACAACCCTCAATGCGGTCAGCGGTGGTTTTGTTCCCTTTTGGTTTGGCGGCGCAATCGTCGCGCTCGTTGTCATGAGCTATGTGTTCTTCGGCGGCATGCGCGGCACCGCCTGGGTCAACACCTTCCAAACGATTCTCTTCCTTGCGTTCGGAACGATCGCAATCATCGTAATTGGCAGTGGCATGGGCGGATTCTCGAGCGCCGTGCAAGCGATAGCAAATTCTCCCGCACTGGCGCCGCTGCTAACTCGTGAGCGCATCTCGCCGTATTATTTCTTCAGCTACACGTTCATCCCGCTTTCCGCCATCGCCTTTCCGCATATTCTGATCTTCTGTCTGACCGCCGAGAAGATGGCCCACTTCAAGAAGACCGTCATCTTCTATCCACTCTGTATCATGGCGATTTGGCTGCCGTGTGTGTTTCTGGGCGTGATGGCAAATCGAGTGGGCGACGTGCCGCAAATTCGCGCCAAGCAGGAAGCACGGCGTGTGCTCGCCACCCAGGGGAAGACGATGGCGCCGGAAGCGCGCGATGAATTGCGCGAGAAGTCTGCCGGCGACGATGTGATTCTGTTACTACTGCAGAGGTATGCTCCGCTTTGGCTGGCGGGACTACTGGGCGCCGGAATCATGGCAGCAGTTATGGCGAGTGACTCTCAGATTCTGGCTTTGTCGACGATGTTTACGGAAGACGTTTTCGCACACTATGGAGGTAAACGGCGATTCGGGGAAACGGTGCAGGTCATGACCGGCAGAATCTTCGTGGTGTTGTTGACGTTATTTGCCTACGCAGTCGCACTGCGCGCGCCGGAGACGATTTTTGAACTGGCTATCCAATACGCTTTCTCCGGTTTCGCAGCGCTATCGCCGCTGTTGATTGCAGCGCTCTTCTGGAAAGGAAGCACGAAGTGGGGAGCCTTGGCATCCACACTTTGGGTGGCCGCAGCGGTGGTGGCTGTCGCCGTCTTTCAGCAAGTTGTGCCGGCGCCCGCGCCTGGTCCATCCCTCGTTTATTGGTCGCTTGGAGGAACCGAGATTATTTCAAGAACGCCAGGCGGGACTGCGGTCTATGGGTTTATGCCCGTCGTGCCGATGGTAATCATTTCCGCGCTGCTGATGTTCGTCGTCTCGAAACTGACGGCTAAACCAAAAGCCGCAACGGTCAAGAAGTACTTCGACTTTCTGAATCCGTAAACAACACATCCGCAGATTACGCAGATTACGCCGATTAAGAAAAGAGTCATTAATGGTGCTAACCCGCTAGATGCGCCTTAACTAATTTAAGTTCCTGATCAGTGTAATCTGCGGAGCAAACCGACAACTTCTTGTGTTTCAGCAAGATTTTCGACTCGGCTTCCCCGTCCCGTAGGGACGTAATGTTTATAGAACGCCCGATTTCTATAAGACTCCTCCTCGCTCCAGAGGAGCGAAACCTGAAGCGATGCCGCTTAGCATTGCCGGAAACATCGCGCTCCGCTGGAGCGCAGGTCTTGGATTCCTAGTTGAATCTATAAACATTCGGCTCCTCCGGAGCCAAAGTCTGACCTATTTACGGCCTGAGCCGCGCTTAATCTGCGGATATTCCCGCGGATAGTTCTACTTCATCATCTGATCCCGTTTGGCTTTGAATTCTGATCCCGCTTTCCATTCAGGATACTTATCACCTTGCGCCACGCGATAACCAATCATCGTCAACAACTGCGCGTCCTCTACCGCTCCAGTCAGATCCCAGTCAGGCTTAATCTCGTCTGACACCTTGTGGTAGTCCTTGTTCGTGTACTCATCGCGTTTCTGTTTGCTGTAGGTCGCGTCTTTGCCCACGTAGTCGATTCCGGAATCTGTGTAGAGCGCAGGCACGCCCTGCTTGGCAAACTCAAAATGGTCAGAACGATAGTAGAAGCCCTTTTCCGACTCAGGATCGGGATTCACCGATCGGTTCTGCGAACTGGCCGCCTCCTTCAGTAGATCGATGAGCGTGCTGTTGTCGTCGCCTACCATCGTAATGTCCTTCGTCCGGCCCCATTGGTTGACTCCATCCATGTTGATGTTCGCCAGCGTTTTGTTCAGCGGATAAAGCGGATTCTCTGCATAGTGCTTCGCTCCGAGCAAACCCTTTTCTTCAGCCGTCACGGCGAGAAACAGCACTGAGCGTTTGGGTGGTGTCGCCATCTTCGTAAAAGCTTCCGCGATCTCGAGCAGTGCCGCTGTGCCTGAAGCGTTGTCGAGTGCGCCATTGAAGATCTGATCGCCCGCAAGTTTTGGATCGCGGCCCAGGTGGTCCCAGTGGGCCGTGTAAACAACGTATTCGTTCTTCAGCGTTGGATCTGACCCTTCCACTTTTCCCAGAACGTTTAATGAGTCGATCGCCCGCAGCGTGTTCTTGACGGTGATGTTTGCTTTCGCCTTTAGCGTTACCGGCTTGAAGTCTTTTGTGATGGCGGCTTTCTTTAGCGCGTCAAAATCCTGGCCGCCCGCGGTAAACAATTCTTTGGCGCGGTCCGTCGTTATCCACGACTCAACTGCGACGCGCCCCATGTTCTTGTCAGGTCTCTGAATATCGAAATTCTCACGTGACCAGCTGCCCGACACCACTTCGTAAGGATATCCAGCCGGCCCCGTCTCATGAACGATGATCGCTGCGGCCGCGCCTTTCTGTGATGCGATCTCATATTTGTAAGTCCAACGACCATAGTAGGTCATTGCTTTACCCTTGAACATTTTCTCGTCGAGCTTGGAGGGATCGCTGGCATCCGCAACGGCCGGATCATTGATGAGCATGACAATCGTCTTGCCTTTTACATCAACGCCCTTGTAGTCGTCCCAGCCATACTCGGGCGCTACCACGCCGTACCCAACAAACACGACGTCGGAGTTTTCAACTTTTGATTCCGGAACGAAACGCCTCGAGACCGCGACGTAGTCGGTCGGAAAATTCAAGTCAATCTTCTTATCGCCGGCGGTGAATGAGGCGGTGGGCTGGCCGGTGAAACCCGCCAGCGGCACTTTCTGAGTGTAGGTGCCATCAGGGTTTCCCGGCTTGAGGCCAATCTTTTGAAACTGCTCGGTAAGATATTTGACCGAGAGTTCCTCGCCCTTCGTACCTGGACCACGTCCTTCGTATTCGTCCGCTGAAAGCACTTTCGTGTGCTGCATGATGTCGTTGGCGGTAATCGCATCAAACGCAGCTCTGAATTCGGCCGGGACCGCGGGCGTCGACGCAGGCGCGCTGGTGTTGGTGCTTAGATTAGTTTGCGGCGCTTGTGTACATGCGATCGCCAGCGCAAACAAAGCAGTGAGCAAGCCGATAAAAAGGATCTGCTTCTTCATTTGGAAGTGCCTCCGTTTAGGGTACGGCGCACTAAGCGCCGCCTTGGACCAGTTGAATTGGGGGTTGAACGGAATGTTTCTATGCCGAAAATGGCAGCAAGTCAACCATGAAAGAAGTCGAGCTTAAACGGGTTCGATGGTCTTCCGCGAGTTTCTTGCGTTCAAAACGTGACCGATTTACGGTTAAGACCGACTTGGTTGACGAATCATCAACTGGAATGGGACGAGCGTTGAATTTTGGGATTGGCGCAACCGCGTTGCGGTTGGGTTCATTGCCACAAACTAACCCAGGGTAGCCGCGCAGCGCGGCAACCCTGGGCTGTAAGGCGGAACCCCTTCGGGGTATTTCACTTTGGCTATTAACTTGCCCCAACGGGACTTCTTTGCCCCAACGGACTTCTTTGCCCCAACGGACTTCTTTGCCCAACGGACTTCTTTGCCCCAACGGGACTGCTTTGCCCCAACGGACTGCTTTGCCCCAACGGACTTCTTTGCCCCAACGGGGCTGCGGCTGCAAAGCCCAGGGTTGCCGCCGCCGCGGCGGCTACCCTGGGTATCAGGTCAATGTTGAACCCAACCCTGAAGGGGTTGCGCCCGCCTGTTCGAGACGAGAACAACAGTGAACCATATAGGAGAACCTCATGCCTCAATCTCTTTCTGCCGTCTACATTCATCTGGTCTTCTCTACGAAACATCGCCAACCCTTCCTTCGTGATCAAAACCTGAGAACAGATCTACATTCATTCCTCGGCGGTACGTCGAAAAGGCTCGACTGCCCCCCGATCATCGTTGGCGGCGTTGAGGACCATGTTCATATCTGCGCCAAATTTGGCAGAACTATCACGCAAGCGGATTGGGTTAAGGAGTTGAAGCGAGTTTCCAACCTTTGGTTAAAAACCGAAGGAGGTATTAGGGATTTCGAATGGCAGGCTGGCTATGCGGATTTCTCAGTAAGCCAGTCAAATCTAGAAGAGGTGAAAAGATATATCGAAAACCAGGAAGTCCACCATCGTAAGATGAATTTCCAGGACGAAGTTCGTGGGCTCTTGCGAAAGCACGATCTGGAATGGGATGAGCGTTACATCTGGGAGTGACGCAACCGCGTTGCGGTTGGGGGTTCATGTAAACAAGTAACCCAGGGCAGCCGCGAAGCGCGGCAACCCTGGGCTGTAAGCCGCAACCCCTTCGGGGTAATTAAATTCATCATCCGAAGCAATACAGTCGCCCGTCCTGCGATCCGATCACAATGCGGCCGCGGCCGATCGCCGGAGACGCAGACAACGGTGAGCCGGCAGTAAACTCCCAAAGCTTCGCGCCGCTATTCACGTCCAGCACATAGAAGCGGCCATCATTGGAACCAACGTAGACACGCCCACCCGCTATCGCCGGTGACGACTCCACCCGAGCCCGCGTGGCAAAGGTCCAGGCGATCTTTCCCTCGTGCGTCAAACCGTGAATCAACTTGTCGCGCCCGCCAACCACGACGCGTGATGCAGTCACCGCCGCGGACGAGTAAAACGGAAATTTCCGCTCGGGGTGCTGGTAACGCCAGGCGATGTTGCGGTTGGCCAGGTCCACCATCAAGACTTCGTTATCGAATGTTCCGTAGAAAGCCGCAGTTCCTCGAAGCGCCGGAGAGGCGCCCGTGTACGCGCCCGATGAAATAGTAAACATCTCTTTCCCATCGGAGATCCGGATCGCTCGAAACACTTCGTCACATCCGGCGACATAAGCCAGGCCGTCGGCAACACTCGGTGTCGAGTGCACAGGCCCATTGGTCCTCACCTTCCACAGCACGGCGCCGTTGCGCGTGGAGAGACAATAGAGATTCTGGTCATAGGAACCGATCAGGAGTCTGTCACCCACGACGACAGGAGACGATTTGATTTCGTTGTCAGTCTTAAAGGCCCAAAGCTTCTGGCCATTCGTCGCATTGACCGCATTCAGCCAGCCACCCAGGTTTCCGATGTAGACCACGCCATTACTGTAGGCGGGAGACGATTCTCCGATCGGTGAATCGGTGGAAAACTTCCAGAAGACCTGGCCGTTGTCGAGGTTCAACGCGACAAGCTCGCCTTTTTGAGAACCGACGAACACCGTTCCACCAACAACAGCTGCCGACGATTCAATCGAATCACCTGCTTCAAAGGTCCATAGCTGCTTCAATGAGTTTGGAACTGTCGACAGCGATACGCCGGTTAACTGATGATTGCCCCGAAACTGGGACCAGTTTTCGGCAGGCGTGTCCTGAGCTTTCAGGGTAGGAAGGCAAACAAATAAGGAAAAGAAAAAGAGCAGAAGGGACCGACGAGGTATACCGACTGCGGCTTTGCCGCGGCACCGTGCGGAAAGGCTCTGCCTTTCCGTAGCGACTCGACTTTTTTGAGGCTGCGTCTCGGCCATCGCGGAGGCATAGCCTCCAAGAACATTACGAGGTGACACGGTGAGGCCGAGCCTCACCGCACTGTGCGGCGGCCGAGCCGCGAATACATTACCCTGCATCGTTCTCCGTTGCTCTTTCTGCATGCTGTTATCGTTCTCCGCCTCTGCTTTCTGTTTCTCAGAACGCTCGCTCGTAAACTTCCCTTGCCCCATTGATATCAAATGGGCGCGGGTTGAAATTACCCGTCCATTGCCCGGCGGCATCGGCCGCAAGAATTCCAATGTCCTCTCGACGCACGCCCTTCGAACTCAAACTATGCATTAGTCCACCTGCCCGCGCGAGTTGTTCCAATCTTTCGGCCAAAGCTTCTGTTGGATCTGAAAATGTTGGCGACTGACATAACCGGAACAGTTCCTCGTATCTCTCAGCCGCCACTGGTCCATTCCAACGCACGACCGACGGCAACATCATCGCGATGGCCGCTCCGTGCGCAGTACCGTAACGCGCGGTCAGTGGATTGGCGCAAGCATGCGTTGCACCCAACATCGAGTTTTCAATCGCTACGCCGGCAAAATAGGCTCCTAATTGCATCGCGCTTCGAGCTTCTAAATCGTCTGGCACCGCCAGCACCTGCTCGTAATTGCTTTCAAGTAGACGCCACGCTTCGCGCGAAAAAAACTCTGACAGCGCGTTCCGCCTGGTAGTTACAAAGGTCTCAACGGCATGCGCGATCGCGTCGAAGCCGGTAGTGGCAGTTACATTCGTCGGCTGGGAGATCGTTAACGACGGGTCGAGCAGTGCAACGCGAAATGCGGCTTTCGAATCCCCGCAAGCCATCTTAGTGTGAGTCTCTGCGTCGGAAATTAGTGCGTAGGTTTGGGCTTCACTTCCGGTTCCGGCGGTAGTGGGAACTCCAATCATCGGCAGAAGTGGCGATGCAGCTTTGCCGTAACCGAGATAGTCCCGCATGTGGCCGCCGTTGGTGAGGATGAAATTGATTCCCTTTGCGCAGTCGAGCGAACTACCGCCGCCAAAGCCGATGATGGAATCGATGTTCAGCGGAGCTGCAAATTGCTTTCCCGTGTCAACCATCAACGTGTTGGGATTGGACTGGAAATCATGGAAGCGGAAGACTTCGATGCCGGCCTTTTTCAAAGGGGCCAGGGCCTCGTCTACATGACCCGAGGCAATCATGCCGTGGTCGGCGACAAGCAACGTACGGCGAAAACCTAGCTCTGCGGCGAGCTCACCGAGACGCTCAATGGCGCCGGCGCCAAACACCACTCGGGTTCGAGGTTGAAAGTCGAAAGGATTCATTCTCTGAGTCCGCGAAGCGCGACGACGGCATAAAGCCTGGGATGAAGCGAAGCGGAACCCCAGGTTAGGTCCAGGAAGTAAGCAAGCCCGCGAAGCGGCCGACAGCAGATCGACAGTCCTTAACCGTTTTGTGTTCGATTCGCTCTGTCGCCCGCTTCGCGGGCTACCGCTGGCTGCGAGAATTACTTGGTCGCTGCGGCAGGCTTCGCCGGTGCAGCCTCAGCCAGGGCGTAGAGCTGATTGCGGTTCGAAATAAACAGTGCGCCGTTCGCCGGTACCGGCGTCGAATAAACAGAGCTGCCCATGTTCAGTTCCGCGATGACTTTCTTCGTCTTGCCTTCCTGCATGATGACGACGTCGCCGTCTTCATCACCGATGTAAAGCTTGCCATCGATAAGGATCGGCGAGCCCCAAACGGCTGCAAACAGATCATGCACCCACAACTGCTGGCCGGTCTTTGCATCGATCGCGTGCAGAAACCCGCTAAAGTCCGCTTGATAAAGGATTCCGTCTTTAATTGCGGGAGTAGAAATGGACCGGCGAATCTTATCGTAGTGCCAAACCAGCCCAGTCTTGGTGATGTCGCCGCGCTTACTCGCATCGATGCTGTACATGTGCCCCACGCCTTCGCCGTGTTCCGGGTCCTGGCCGTTCGAGATGTAGACCCTGTCCTGGTAAATAACCGGCGTGCTGATAATTTCGTTTCGAGTCTTGGGCCAGACCGACTCTTTCGGATTGGTGTCAAACTCCCAAAGCTTCTTGCCGGTCAGTGCTTCGTAACCACGAATCCATCCGTCACCCTGCCCGTGAACAACCTGGACCACACCGCCTAAAATACCCACCGTCGGGGAAGACCATTGACCATGCAGGATTTTTTCGTGGACTGAGTTATCTTCCCACGCAAGCTTGCCGGTCTTCTTGTTGACGGCAACGATCGCAGGCGCTTTTGGCGAAGGCACGTTTACGTGGCTTTCGTCCTGACCATTTGAGGTGCTCACGTAGATCAGGTCGCCATAAGACACCGGCGACGAATTCGCCAGGTTGTGCGGCAACGACCCGACCTCTTCGATCATGTCGAACCGCCAGACCACGTCACCATTAAATTCGCCCGTCAACTTCTCGTCAGTGACGCCGTCATTTTCTTTATCTCGGAACCCCTGTGTATCAAGGCAAACTAACTCAGCGCGGTTTGACACGTAGTAAACGCGATCGCCTTCCACCATCGGTGACGATGCAACTCCCTGATACGGCCAATCGTTAACGCGACCGGCGGCGAGTTTGTCGTGGACCATCTGCCACATGAATTCACCGTCTGATTCGCGAAACGCCATCAGGATGCCCTTGTCGCCCGTGACCTTCGGATCGCGCAGGCCTTCGTTATTCGTGCCGACGAAGACCATGCCGCCAGAGACGACGACGTTGCCGTAGGTTTGCGAACCCAACTGCGCCACCCACTTGACGTTCTTCTTTTCCTTAACGTCCCAGCTGGTTGGAATTCCCTTCATGTTGGAGGTCATGTTGCGATCGGCCGTGCCTCCCCACATGGGCCAATCGGTGGTGCCGGGATCGGAAGCGGAAACAGGAGACAGGAGACAGGAGGCAGGTGGCAGGAGAAGACCCCCGATTACCGCGAGTAACGCTATCACAAACTTCAAGCGCGCGAATTTGGTTTTGAATGGTCGTATTTTGTTTTTCATAATTCCGTTAATCATCGTGCAATTGATTTCTGCCTTGCCTCCTCTGCTGGGACCGCGGGCGTCCCGCCCGCCTCGTCATATCCTCGCAGATGTTATTTAAGAAATCTTCGTAACAAACGTGTTCGCGCTTCGCGCTCACGGCGGGCGAGACGCCCGCGGTCCCAATGCGTGACGCCCAACTTACTGGTTCTTATAGACCTTCAGGTTATCGAAATAAATCTCGGCGAGCGCGTTCCCGAAGACGCCGGGTGCTCCCTGGCGATTGGGTATCGGATCGATGCGTTCGATCATCCAGGCAGCGGGTTCACTTTCACTCGCGAGCCAAACCTTTCCACGCGCTCGGGTCTTTCGATCCGGAAGATTTTCAACCTGCAACTTAATGCGATACCAGGTATCAGGCTTCCAGGCGAAAGGCATGCTTACGGTGCGCGCAGTCTCGGGTTGCCACGGCTCGAGTTGAAGCATCTGGCTGTTGCCGTAAAGCGACAGCACATAACGCTGCGCAATCATACCGGCATCTCCCTGTTGCCGCCGTTTGACGGTAGCAAAGACGTCCCCCTCAACCGTGTAATTCTCAAAATTGGAAGGTCCAAAATACGCACGCGCTCGGCTCGCCAGAGACGACCCTTCCGTTGTCTTTACCAGCACCTTGTTGCCGCCCTCCAACTGCCGCACGATAAACTTCGGAGTAGTGTTCACCCACGCCCCCGGTATTGTATTAACTGCAGAGCCGTCAAACGCCTCGGTCCACGGCAGCGGTGGAAAAACACGAACGCTTGCCGAGCCTGTTATTTCACCGACCTTGGCTTTGACTGAACCTGCTTGCGCAATCGTATCCGTTCCGGCCGTAAACTGCCCATTCTCTACGGTACCCTTCAACTGGTCCAACGACCACGTCGCGCCCGACTCTTCACGAATAAACTTTCCCTGCTCGTCAAAAAGTCGGGCTCGAAAGTTAACCTTGTCTCCGGGCTTGAGTATCAATTCGGTGGGGACCACCTGAACGTGCGCTACCGGCCTGTTAGGATTTGGTAGACCTTCGACCGGTGGGCTGAGACGTGTCGGACTGTTCGCTTTCTTCCCGATGCAGTAAAGACTGGAATCACTGATTACAAACACGCGGCCATTGGAAATTGCGGGAGAGCCGATGATGATTTCCGGCAGCGCTGCTGTACCTAGTTGATCTTCGTCGAGCACCTCGGCGCCGGTGGCGCTCGGTTTCAATATGAAAAACTTTCCGTTCTCCGTGCCGACGTAAAGCTTGCCGTCTGCCAGGACCGGCGACGACTTCTGAATCGTGCCCAGATTCTTTATCCACAGTTGCTTGCCGGTGTTGGCGTCAAACGCCGCGAGGTTCGCACTGTTATCCACCTGGTAGACCCGGTCGCCGTCGATCACCGGCGAAGAGAAACCGCCTTGCCAGCCGTAGGTCTGCCACTTGATCTTTTCTTTCGTAATCTCACCTTTGGTCGTGGCGTCAACTGCGACGATCATTCCCATCTCGTTGGAAGCCAGATTCTCTTCACTGTGCGTCAGGATGGCCGTTGTGCCATGGACCACGATGCCGGTGTTGATACCGCGCTTGCTGATTTCATATTTCCAAACGGGTTCGCCGGTGCCGGCCTTAATGGCATAGACCACGCCGTCGCTCGCGCCCTGAATCAAGAGGCGCGTGCCATTCACGTCCACGATGATCGGCGGTGAGTAAGTTGTGTCGTAAGGTCTTCCGCCCGGAGCGCTCACCCAGAGCGTTTCTCCGGTGCGCTTGTCAAAGGCCATGAAGCGATGCGCGCCGCGAGCATGCCCGCCCCACTGAAACGTGACACCGCTGACGATAACCATGTCGCCTTCAATCAGCGGCGAAACCGTACGGCCCCCGTGTGTGGTGAGTAATCCAAAATCTTCGCCCAGCGAACGCTCCCACAGGACCTTGCCCGTTCGATCCAGTGCGACAAGCGGTCCGCCGCCTCCAAACACGTATATGTTGCCGGTCGCTGGATCGCCTACAGGCGACGGCCAGCCTATCCGATGGGGCGGAACGTCACTGAGGTAAACATTGAAGCGGTGCTCCCAGAGAAACTTGCCGGTGTCGGCATCGAGCGCGACCACGCGCTCCTGCAGAGTCTCACCCTTGCCGACGGCGTTTTGCAGGTAGACGCGATCGCCCATAACGATCGGCGCCGAACGTCCGCCATATGGGGCCTTCCACGCGAGGTTCTCGCCTGCAGGCGACCAGCGCGCAGGTAAATTCTTTTCCGGGGAAATGCCGTCGCGTGCCGGGCCGCGCCACTCCGCCCAATCACCGGTCATGGCCGGACTGACCATGAATAAAGCGACCGACACATTCAAAAAAATGGAGGCAAAGTTAATCATTTGGATTTCCGTTAGTCTCTAACACGAAGAGATCGAAATTGAAGACTCAAAGCAGCAAAAATCTGCGCCGTTGCAACCTTAAGGATGTATATTACGTACATTCGCGTTGCGTTGATTCAGTTTTTCTTTGCACCGCTCCGTTTACAAACTTGAATTTACCATCTACCGCTGAACTCCCAAAACGTGGAGGGGTCTCATGACATCAAGACACCTATGCCTACTCTTGCTTACACTGCTCGCGCCGCTGGCCGTGGTTGCGCAAGATCCCAAACAGGAAGTCAACAATCAAATGTGGGAGGCCGCGCGCAAAGGCGACGCAGTCGCGGTCACGGCAGCGCTCGACAAGGGCGCTGACGTCAACGCCAAGTTCCGTTACGGCACGACCGCGCTCTTCAAAGCCGCCGAACGCGGACATACCGAAGTAGTTAAAGTCTTACTTGCCCGCGGCGCCGACGCCAGTGTTAAGGATACTTTCTACGGCGCCACCGCAATGGGCTGGGCCCTGGACAACGATCACGTTGAAGTTGTGCGAGCCATACTCGACAAAGACGGGTCTACTGTGACTCAAGTGCTGATGCAAGGCGCTCGTCAAGGAAAGGCGCAGTTAGTCGAAATGGCGGTGGCTAAAGGCGGACTTAAACCGGATGCGCTGACTTCCGCTTACGCGGCCGTCATGGACGACAAGGAGAAGGCTGCCATCGCGGAGATGCTCAAAAAAGCCGGCGCTACGCCGCCTCTGGTGCTTGACGCGGCGACGCTTCAATCATATGTCGGGCGGTTTACGCCTGAAACGGGCGCGGAAATCGTTTTCTCCGTTAAGGAAGGTCGTTTGTTCGCGACCCCGGGACCGCAACAACCAATTGCGATGATGGCGTTGGACAAGACCACGTTTAAGCCGGCAGCGTTCGATGGCATCGTGGTCACGTTTACGCTGGAAGGCGAAAAGGTTACCGGCATGACACTGAAGCAGGGCGCGAACACGACTGTGTTTAAGCGCGTCGAAGAACCTAAACCGTAAAGTCACTGATAAGCGGTCAGAAACGGGGGTATAGAGTACAAGCTTCAGCTTGCGTCGTGAGTGAGAAGCTAGTTAGCAGGGTAACGAAGCAGCAACCTGAAGGATGTACTCTAAACACCTTTACCCAACTGACAACTGACAACTGACAACTGACCAATCACCGAGGACAATAATGAACCGCCTACTACTTTCCCTCGTTTGTCTATGTCTTTTTTCAATCGGCATTAGTGCGCAGGACTGGCCGCAGTTTCGCGGGCCGAAGGCGACGGGCGTCGTTGAAGGACAGCCCGCGGCCGTGGCCTGGGACGCGGAGAAGGCTGTGAACACGCGCTGGAAGACTGCGATTCCGGGTTTGGCCCATTCCAGCCCAGTAGTTTGGGGCGAGAAAGTCTTTGTTAGCACGGCCGTCACCAGCGGCGCGAAGGATGAGACTCGCTACGGGCTTTATGGCGATGTGAAGCCGGTTAAAGACGATCCGAAACACACATGGAAAGTTTATGCGCTGGATAAGAACACCGGCAAAATCCTCTGGGAGCAAGTCGCTTACGAGGGAATACCGAAAGTTAAACGTCATCCGAAGTCGACGCACGCCGATTCGACTCCCGTGACCAACGGCAAGTATCTCGTCGTGCTCTTCGGATCACACGGTATGTATGCATACGACCTGAAGGGGAAGCTGTTGTGGAAACAAGATTTGGGCGTTCTGGACGCCGGTTGGTTCTACGACGCCGATTACCAATGGGAGTACGGCAGTTCGCCGGTCATTTACAAAGACCTCGTGATTGTCCAGGCTGACGTACAGAAGGATTCATTCATCGCTGCGTATAGTTTGAAAAACGGCAAACTGGTCTGGAAGACGCCACGGGAAGAAATCTCATCATGGGGTACGCCGACAGTCTACGAAGGCAAGACGCGCGCAGAGCTGATCACCAACGGCTCAAAGGCGATTCGTGGTTATGATCCGGCCACCGGAAAAGAATTGTGGCGGCTTACACCCAACTCTGAAGTGACGACGCCCACCCCTTTTGTGGCCCACGATCTTATTTTCGTGACAAGCGGCTATGCACCGATTCAGCCGATCTATGCGATCCGGCCGGGCGCCACCGGTGATATTTCACTCGCGGAAGGAAAAGAGTCAAACACCTTCATTGCCTGGAGCAAGAAACGTGGTGGGCCATACATGCCGACGCCAGTCGTCTATGGAGACTATCTCTACACCTGCTCTAACCAGGGAGTGCTGACGGCGTACAACGCGCATACCGGCGAGCGCGTTTACCAGGAGCGCCTTGGCGGCAAGGGCGGCGCGTTTACTGCATCGCCAGTCGCTTCGGATGGGAAGATCTACTTGTCGAGCGAGGATGGCGACGTCTTTGTCGTCAAGGCAGGACCGAAGTATGAACTGCTGGCTACCAATCCTGTCGGCGAAGTGATGATGGCTACCCCCGCGATTTCAGGTGGGCTGGTTATTGTGCGCGGGTTGAAACACATCTTTGCATTTGGACCAGCCACGCCGGCTACAACCAAGGTTGCGAAGGCAGGCAAGTAGATTCACGTAGACGGTAGTGTCCTCTCGTTTTGGCTGCGTTCACACGTAATAGCGCTGAAGGCGTTGGCAAATTCCAGCCCAGGCCGGGGTCCCCGCGCGGGCAGCCCGCGTGGGGTGGAAGTGTTTGCTTTGAAACCCTGGGTGCAGAAGTCCCCAAGAGATTCTGCGCAACTCTGAAGGAGTTGCGACAGGACTTCGAACGGGCCGAACGCAACTCCTTCAGAGTTGGTTCATAAAGACGGCGGTGCGCTTTCCCAGGGTTGCCAAAACGCAACCCTGGGCTGAAATTAGCGAACGCTTTCAGCGTTGGTTCGTTGCGGCAAAGCCGCAGGCGCCGGGAGTCGAATTGAGCACGTCGCAAACAAGATCCATCTAGAAAACAAGTCACCAAAGGAAGCCGTAAAAATGAAACTCATTACCCGCGTTGGCATCAGTCTCGTCATCGCTATAGTTGCAATTGCCTCTCTCAACACCACTGCCGGTGCCAGGGGAAACTGGCCGCAATGGCGAGGGCCTTCGGGACAGGGAATCTCCAGCGAGAAGAACCTTCCCGCTACCTGGGGTCCCGGGAAAAACATCAAATGGAAAACGCCAATCGCGGGTCGTGGCCACTCATCCCCCATCGTCTGGGGCAACCGCGTGTTCCTGACAACCGCCATCGAAGGCCCGGTCGTTCCCGGCGCAAAGGCCGTGAAGCACATGATGGGCGATAAGGAGTTTCTGCATCCTGACGCCATCGGCGCGGACAAGAAACACACGTTCAAGGTGATCTGCCTTGATAGAGCAATCGGGAAAGTGCTCTGGGAACAGACCGCCTTTGAGGGCACGCCGTACGACAACCGCCACCGCAAGAGCTCCTATGCCGCCTCGACTCCGGCTACAGACGGCAAACTCGTTTACGCCTTCTTTGGACCTGAAGGTCTTTATGCCTATGACATGAAGGGCAAGCTCGCCTGGAAAGCGGACGTGGGCAAGATAGGTACGGTGGGTCTGGGCACCGGCACGTCGCCAATTCTTTACGAGAATCTCCTAATCATTCAGGCCGACGAAGACGACGGTGCGGCTTCATTCATCGTCGGTCTCGACAAAAAGACCGGCAAGGAAGTTTGGAAAACGCCGCGCAAGGTCCAGGTCAGCTGGGCCACGCCGCTTCTCGTCAACACTGCGAAGCGTGCTGAACTGATCGCCAGCGGCACTGAGTTTGTGATCTCTTACGATCCGGCGACCGGCAAAGAGTTGTGGCGTCATAAAGGGGTGGCGAGCAATGCAATTCCCTCCCCCGTGGCAAACAATCAGATGGTTTTCATTTCCGCAGGCTTTCCTGCCAAGATCGCGATGGCCATCAACCTCGGCGGCAGCGGCGATCTGGCAGACGCTGTAGCGTGGAAATATGCAAAGGGCACTGCTTATGTTCCTTCCCCAATTCTTTACGGTGACTATCTTTACTTAACGACTGACCGAGGAATATTGACGTGTTTGGACGCAAAGACCGGAGAGCTGAAATATGAAGGTGGACGCGTGCCCATCCCCGCGACATTCACCGCCTCACCGATCGCGTTTGATGGCAAGATTCTTTTGACCAGCGAGGATGGAGATACGTTTGTCGTCAAAGCGGGACCAACGCACGAGATACTGGGAACGAATACGGTTGGTGAACCGGTCTACGCATCACCGGCAGTTGCCGATGGAAACATCTTCATTCGCGGCGAGAAGAATATCTACGCGATAGGCGGGTAGCTTTTACCGGTGGTCGACGCTTCGCTTCGACCACCGGCTACTCTCTGATAACCCTCCGGGTTAAATTGCAAAACGGCCGCGGGCCCATACTGTCCATTTTCTCCCCAACGGTTATTCACGGTCACAACCAAGGAAACCAACGCGTGAAACTCTTCAATCGAATCTCAACCGCTTTTGCCGTTCTTTTCATCGCCTTAACGCTATCGCAGTCAGTCAGCGCCAACCCCAAGTCAAACTGGCCGCAGTGGCGTGGGCCCGAGGGCCAGGGCGTCTCGCCAGAGACAGGTCTCCCCGTCGAGTGGACCAACACGCAGAACGTTAAATGGAAGACCCCGATCAAAGGACGCGGCCACTCGTCTCCTATCGTGTGGAACAAGAGAATCTTCCTGACCACAGCACTCGACGGCGAAGCCATACCGGGCAGAAAAGCCGGCGTCACACACAAACTTCTGGACGGTACCGACTTTGTCCACCCTGACGCAGTAGGGGCCGATCTCAAACACACCTTCAAAGTGATCTGTATCGATCGCTCAAGCGGCAAGATTCTTTGGGAGCGCACCGCGTATGAGGGACCGGTGCACGATAGCCGTCACAAGAAGGCCAGCTTCGCGTCGTCCACGCCGGCTACAGACGGCAAATATGTGTTTGCGTTTTTCGGCAGCGAGGGTTTGTACGCGTACGACTACAAAGGAAAACTTCTATGGAAGCAGGACCTGGGCAAACTTGGCACGGCAAGCGTCGGCTACGGAGTTTCACCAATACTCTACGGTAACCTGGTGATCATGCAGTGTGACGAAAGTGGCGGCAATTCATTCATGGTCGCTTTCGACAAGAAGACGGGTAAAGAAGCGTGGCGCACGCCGCGCAAGGTCGACGTTACCTGGAGCACACCTGTGCTGGTCCATTCCGGCAAGCAGACCGAAATCGTTGCGGCTGCAGCAGAGGCGATCATCGCTTACGACCCATTGACCGGCAAGGAACTATGGCGTCACAAGGGCCTGGAGAGTAATGCTGTGCCCACACCCGTGGTGTCGCACGATCTCGTCGTCGTTACCTCTGGTTACCCGGCCAAGATCGCGCTCGCTTTGAGAGCGGGAGGACGTGGTGACATCACCGGCACGCCGCACCTGGTCTGGAGCTACAACAAGGGCACCGCCTACGTGCCTTCGCCAATCGCATACGGGGACTATATTTACCTGATGACCGGCAACGGCTCGATCACGTGTTTGGACGCGAAGACCGGGAAGATGGTCTACGAGGGTGCCCGCGTACCCAAATCAACGATGTTCATGGCCTCGCCAGTCGCGTTCGAAGGAAAGATATTGTTGACCAGCGAAGCAGGCGACACCTTTGTTTTAAAGGCCGGACCGCAACATGAGGTGCTGCGCACTAATTCGCTGGGAGAGCCTGTTTATGCGTCACCGGCGATTGCCGATGGTAATATCTTCATACGTGGCGAACAGCACCTGTACGCTATAGGCAAGTAGGCAGCGGAACAATCCGGGGTGGTTTTGCGTCTAACTGTTAACACGTCAGTTGAGGAAGCGTTTAATAGTTAGGACGACTGTATTTTGATGCCGGAACCACAGGTCCGACCAATTGGAAGAAGAGCGGTTTGTGATCTCGAGGTAAGGAAGGAGGGATTGCCCCCGTCTTCGGTTGATTACCTCAGTGCATGAAAGTAATTTAGTCCCTGTCTATCTCTTGACGGGACGAAGAGCGGGGGCAAGCCCACCTTTCTTAACTGAGAGGTCATAACGGCTCCTCAATTTACCCAGGGGTCCTGTTCATAATAAGTGCGGGAGAAATAAGATGTTTGCAACAGAGGAATCCACACCATGGTATCGATCCATTGCCGGCGTAGTCGGACTTAGCATCCTCCTGCCACCTGCCGGCCTGGCCCTGCTCTGGCTGCGGCGGGAAAGCACCACCAAATCAAAAATTCTGGCGACGCTCGGCATAGTCGTACTCTCGGCGAGTTACTTCTTTGCCTATAGCGCCTGGAGACGCAGCGATCTCAACGAGGCGCAGTATTCCGCGTTGGAACAGCACCGTGTGCAACAGCAGCAAGCGCAGGCGACTACTGGTGATCCAGCCGCTCCAGCAATAAATCCAGGGCAGCCCGCAGCTGCCACAGCCACGCAACCGGGTCAACCAGGCGCAGCTGCCGCGACCGCAAACGAAGCTGCCTCGGCCCACGCCGGCAGAAACTATTGGACAAACTTTCGAGGTCCAAATCGTGACGGCAACTACGACGAGATGCCGGTGATGACTCAGTGGCCCGCGCAGGGATTGCAGCCCATCTGGAAACAGCCAATCGGCCAGGGTTACGCATCGTTTGTTGTCGCTGACGGGCGGGCTTACACCATCGAGCAACGTCGCGGCGAGGAAGTTGTGACTGCCTATGATGTCGCTACGGGACGTGAGCAGTGGAAGCAGGGTTGGAATTCGCTCTACAGCGACTCAACCGGCGATGGACCGCGGTCCACGCCCACGTGGGACAACGGTCGCCTTTATGCGCTGGGCGCGACCGGCGAACTTCGTTGCCTGGACGCAAAGTCCGGCGCTGTGATCTGGGGCAAAAACATTCTCAAGGACAATCAGGCGGGAAATCTTTCATGGGCGATGGCTGCGTCACCGCTGATCGTGGACGACAAGGTAATAGTTTTGCCGGGCGGACCTGGCGGCAAGTCGGTCGTCGCTTACAACAAGATGACCGGGGCTCCCGTGTGGAAGGCGCTTGATGATGCGCAGGCTTATGTTTCTCCGATGCTGGCGACGCTGGCTGGTCGTCGTCAGATTGTGATTGTCAGCTCCTCAAGGGTCATGGGAGTGACCCCGGAAGATGGGTCGCTGCTCTGGAGTCATCCATGGGACACCAGCATGGGCATCAATGTTTCCCAACCAATCGTTGTGAGTGGCAACCGGTTCTTCATTTCATCAGGGTACGGAAAAGGAGCGGCGTTGGTTGAAATCAGCGGCAGTGGAAAGAGTTTTAACGCCCGCGCCGTCTGGGAAAACACAAACATGAAGAACAAATTCAACAGCTCGGTTGTTTACCAGGGACATGCGTACGGACTCGATGAGGGAATCCTCACCTGCGTCGACATCAATACCGGCGAGCGGAAGTGGAAGGGCGGGCGTTACGGTTATGGCCAGGTCTTGTTAGCTAGCGGCCATCTTATTGTGATGGGCGAGAATGGCGAGCTCATACTAGTTAAGGCCACTCCGCAACAACACACAGAAGTTGCCCGCTTCCAGGCCATTCAAGGAAAGAGTTGGAATTATCCTGCGATTGCCGGTGGCCGTTTGCTGGTAAGAAATGCGGCCGAGATGGCTGCGTTTAATATCGCGGGCAATTAGGAAGGGTGTCGGGTGCCGGGTACTTGGGTGTCAGGTACTTAGGTGTCAGATATTAGCTGTTTAGTAATCAGTGGAAATAGACCTGGACAGATCGTGTTCAAGCATCCTTTGTCCACCCGACACCCGACACCCGAAACCCTTCCGCTCACAGCTGAGGCGTGATGACGTAACTTAGTTCGTAGCCTTTCCCGTCGGGAAAGTTCTGCCGCAGTATCTCTACTTTCGTGGTTCCCACCTTCCCTCGGCCCCCATTGCCCGATAATATTCCACGCCCGGCGCTAGGAGATAAAGGAATGCCAATGGATCTCTCGGACAGTTGCTGACTGTACTCCAGGAGCGTTTGAAGCGCGTCGCTGGCTTTTTCGGGATCATTCACTTTCAACCTGAGACCTACTTCGCGCCCGCGTTCGGCGTCACCCCTCGCGAAATAGGTGATGGTATTCGAAGGTGAACCGGCGCCAAGGCTCTTTTCCTCGCTCACACAACCGTAGACATTACCACCCTCGTTCTTGTACTGCCCCGGCGTCATCTTGTCGGACATATATTCGCAAGCTACCGTCGGGTCCCAACCATGTTCACCGGCGTACTGCTGAACAGGTGCTTTGGAAAACCACCTACAGCCAGACAAAATAAAGACCAAACTCAAGCAAATAATTACTGCGCGAAATGTTGTCATCTTCCCAGGTGGTTTTCGTAACGCAAACTGTTAGTTTGCGGACCGTTACGTAGATACGACGTTGCGTGTAATCCTGACGTCCGCAAACTAACAGTCTGCGTTACCTTCTGTCTTTCGCCAGAATCAACTGCGTTTGAAAATTCTCTTCGTCTCAAACGAGCCGTTTGGTCCATCGATGTACATATCGATCGTCAATTCGCCTTCACCGGTCAGTGTCCACTTCCGGATCAGCTGACTGGTCACCGGACCTTTCGGCGTTTCAGTTGTGGTTGACTCGTTAACTACGATGCCGTTGCCGTTTGGTAGCCAGGTCGCGGTTCGCTTTCCTTTTGCGGCGGGCGCATTCGCGGGAGCGTTGGGCGGAGCGGGCGGCGTAAACTCATGTTCCTTGCCGTCGAGGATGTAAACGTCTTTCACAGTCCTCTCGTTATCAGGCTGGATTAGTTTCGTTTCCAGCTGAATTTCTTCGCCGGTCTGTTTGACCACCATTGTCTGTTGCATATTTCCCGGCATTCCGAAGCTTCTCGCTCGGTCCATTGCCCAGGAGCCGCTAAAGTCCGGCTTGGCAGCCGCTACTGCTAAGCCCAGCGCGATGGTTGCAAAGGCCACACCCGCAATCAATGTCGTTCGTTTCATTTCGTTTACCCTCATTCTCTGCAATGTTGCCCGACCATTGGAGTCAAGATAGATCAAAATTCTGGTAATGATGCAGTTTCTCGGGTCAACTACAGAACCCAAATCTAGATCTGACTAAACGTGCCTAGGGCTTTACTTTCGGTTGAACGTGGAAGGTCTTGTTAACAATCTTCCACTCGCCATCAATCTTCAGCAGACAGCAACCGCACCAAGCAAACTCAACAAAGCTATAAGAACCAATTTTTTCATGTATCCTCCTGAAATCTAACTTCTTTGCAACTAAGAATCCAACTCCAAGTTTGCTTAGCAAGATTCTTCTAGCCGTTTCCGTCCCGTAGGGACCTAATGTCTATAGAACCCAACGCCCAAAGCCCTCTTCGCTCCAGCGGAGCGACACGTACCCAGGTTCACGTAACATTCCGGGAACATCGCGCTCCGCTGGAGCGCAGTTCCTGGTTGAATAGCTGATCTATAAACATTTGGCTCCGCTGGAGCCCTGGCGTCTTTTGTTGCGGCGTACCGTGCCATCCAAGCTCTGTCTCTCTGTGATTAAACAACTGTGCGGCAAACTAACCACAGAGGCACCGAGTTCAGAGGACTCACAGCGCATATTAAATTTAAGTCACCGCTACTTGTCCTCAATTGCAAACGACGTAAGTGTGGACAGGTCCTTAATCAAAATCTGTTTACCGAATAAAAGCGGATGCGCCCAGGTCTGACTGGCAGCCACGGTATATTGTGCGGCAGGCGCGTATTCCTTGGCGTTCAGCGGGTGCACAATAAGATTCGCGTCGTTCGTCAGCATCAACAAAACTTTTCCTCCAACGTTTACGATGCCAGCGTTCTCCCCCATACGACCTGCACCCAGCCACAGCGTCTTTCCCGTGTCTGCATCGATTGAAAAGAATTGTCCCTTGTTGCGCACCGACAAGCCCGTGAGCTGGTTCCCTTCTAAAACCGGCGTGTTCATATACAGCTCAACTTGCTTGTTACTCCATACCTCTTCCGTCACCAGATCAGCTCCTCTTTTGACCAGGCGGAATGCGGTCAACCCCTGATCCTCACGAGCTACGACGATCATGTCTTTGTAAATGAGAGGCGTTACAGAGTTGGTGTCATAACCAGACTTCGCCGGCACTCGCCAGAGCATTTTCCCGTTCGCGAAGTCTATGCCCACCAGGTCCTTTTGCATGAAGCTTACAACCTGTCGCACGCCCGCCAGTGTAGCGACGATCGGCGAGGCATAGGCGGGGCCATCGGTATTGTTGGACCACTTTATAGCGCCTCTACCCACGTCAAAGGCCCTGAGCGCACCTTTATCCGGACCTCCGACATGAACAATGACCAACCCATCTTCGACCAGCGGAGACATCGCGGTCCCGTAAAGTGGCGACGTGGCCGGGTAATTTGCCGCAAAGTCTCGTCTCCATTGCAGTTCTCCCGTGCGAGCGTTATGACCTGAGAGAACACCGGTGATTCCAAAAGTGTAGACGTTGCCATTGCTGACAACCGGCGTTGCCTTGGGACCTTTACCGTGGCCCGACGCCGCCGGATTCATTTCGTAGGCCACCGGGTAACTCGATTTCCAAATCTGTTTTCCCGTCACGGCATCGAGACAGAGCAAAACCTCTTCGTCGCCCTGGCGAGCGAAGACATAGATCTTTCCGTCTGCTACTACCGGCGATGAGTGGCCAACACCCACCGTGACTTTCCATTGTTCCTTCAGCGTCTTTGGCCAGGTCTGAGGCAACGAAGTAACCGCCACCTTGCCGTCACGATTAGCTCCACGCCATTGGGACCACTCCGTTGACTGCGCGAAGGCGGCCGCAGGCAATAGAATCAGGAGGAACAATAAATTTGATTTTAGGTGTTTCATTAGCAAGTCAGATCCCAAACCCACATGTCTTTAACTCGGAGGGTTTGCAGAAAGTAGCCGGTGGTCGTAGCGAAGCGACCGGCAAAGAGCGAGCGTTTCGCCCGCACCCCGAAGGGGTGCCAGAGACCTCCCGATAAAGAGACACGTTCTGGCACCCCTTCTGGGTGCTTACAATTTTATCCTATCCCCCGGTGGTCTGCGCTTCGCTCCGACCACCGGCTACTATCTGTCAGCCCTTCAGGCTGAAACTAAAACAACAGCTTCAATCCAAACTGCAGATGCCTTGGATCCCGCGCCGACGTTATCTGACCAAAGGTCGGCGAACCCATAAAGTTATCAGGCAAGTCGAAGTTTGGGTGATTGAAGAGATTGAACGCCTCGGCGCGAAACTGCAAATTGAACCGTTCAGAAAGGTGCGTGTTTTTGATAAGCGATGCGTTGACACTCTGGTAACCCGGGCCGTCAAGGATATTTCGGCCCGCGTTTCCAAAACTGCCGCGCGGCGGGAATGCAAATGCCGCGGTATTGAACCAACGCTCGGTTGTGCGGGACGCGAGCGATGGATCACCAACTAAATTGGGCCGGTCATTAGCGCCGAAGCCAAGCGCGGAAAATCCGGTTCCGCTGTTGTCGAGCTCGCGTATTAGAGCGACCGTAAAGGGCCGTCCCGATTGCAGCGTCACAATCCCGCCAGTCTGCCAACCTGACAAAACGGTGGACCACACACCGTTGTCAGCCAGATACGGTCGACCCTTGCCAAACGGCAGATCGTAAACATAGCTAACCGATAAGCGGTGGCGCACATCAAAATTTGAACGCCCACGCTCTGCTCTCAAGTCGTAACTATTCTGCGGATAGTTTGGATCCCCCGCACTGGGAAAGAAGTTTGAAGCGTCGTCCACTGACTTGGACCAGGTATACGACGCAAGCATCGACAACCCTCTGGACAGTCTTTGTTGAAAGCGCGTTTGCAGACTGTGATAGTTGGAATTCGCTCGCGACTCGATAGTATTAATCTCGTCAAACTGTGGCACCGGCCGCGGCACGAAAGGCAGCCCAGGCGGCAAAGCGCTCGGCAGCGGTTGATTCGTATCACGCGCAGAAA
>DASQKG010000478.1:0-3488 GCA_035630655.1 Pyrinomonadaceae bacterium | reverse complement strand
CGCAGGTGATGGCCACGGAGAAGCTTCTGGGCAAGAGCAAGGAGCGCCTTGAAAGTCAGGTCGTCGACCTTGATTCGAGGATTCGCGCCTCGGTGAAGATGGGCCGCGACGATATCGCCACCGCTTACATCGGCCAGTTGCAGCAGGCACAAATGGACTTGCAAAAAACCTCGCAGCAACTTGAGCATGCCACTCTGGCGTCCAAACAGGCGCTCAAGGCCCGCGATAATTATGTCTTGCAAATGCAGCGGCGTACCGCCGAGGCGATGCAACTGATTAATCAGTCGAAGCAGGCAAAGCTCCAGGAACAGCTGGCGCAGACGATGGAATCTTTCCAGATCGGCGACGACGCTTCGACATTTAACGAGATGAGGGACAAAATTGATCGTCGCGCTGCCGCCGCAGAAGCTAAAATGCAACTTGGGGCAGCGTCGGTTGATAATCAAATGCAGGACATCGAACGTGAAGCGATGGATATGCAGTTGCAGGATAAGCTGCTGTCCTACAAACGCGATATGGGACTTTTGCCGTCCTCAACCTCTGGCGGTGAGCCACAAGCACTGCCGGCGGCCGGTGAAACTAGTAAAAGCGATCAGAAGAGCGCCGTGTTGAATAATGGCGGTCATAATAACTGAGCGTAACGATTTCTCAGGTGGATCCCGAAAATGGTCCTTCTTGGCTCTTTAAGTCTATGGCCGAGCTTCCGAAGTTTAATGTTAGGTATCTGAAAGAGGCTTTTAAGGAACCCCTTAACTTTTGGGGGATGGCAGGGTTTGCCGTCGCCGCTGCCTACGTTCAAGATGTCACTCCGCTAGCTGCCGCGCTCGCTGTCGAAACCGCATATTTAGTTACCGTGCCAGCCACATCACTCTACCGACGCCTGGTCGACCGCCGCGAGAAGCAGCGGCTCAACAAGCTACGCGAGCAGCAGCGCGAGGCGCAAATAAAAGGGTTCGATCCGCGTGAGCGGGAAGCCGTGGAATACCTTCGCTGGATGAAGAACCAGATCTATTCCAACTACCAGAAGTTCACCGGCACAAAACAGATTCCTTCGAACATTCAGAGCTTGGACCAACGATGGGAAGACTTCGTGGATTTGTTGGATGTCTATCGCCGGCGGAAGCAACACCTCAGGTCGATTAACCGTCAGGCGGTGCAGAATCAACTGGTGCAGGCTGAGCGATCGGTGGAAGCTTCACGTGATGATCGCGAGAGACGCATACAATCATCAAATGTCGAGATCCTCCGGAGAAGGGTCGCCGCTTTCAAGGATATTGAGCGGTCAGTAAAACTGGTTGAGGGTCAGTTGCAGTCCATTGAGAATTTCTTTGGATTGGTAAACGATCAAGTTGTCACACTTCCGACACCGGAGAGGGTATCGTCGCTTGATTTCGAACAGCTTAGTGATTCGATTGCCATGACTAAGCAGATGCTTGAAGAAACCTCAGACACCTTTGCCGCACTTGATACGCATAACCGCGACATCGGCAACTACGAACTTCTCCTCTCAAATACCTCCTCTTCAAAATAGGCACGACCTTCACGATTCCGCGAGTATTTTTGTGGCCGGTCTTCCTAAGTTGGCAGAAGATCTGCGCAAAAATTTAGGGTTCCGCAGGGCTTTCCCAGTGCTTCTTCGGCAGCTTAGCATCTCCTCAAACATAGACTATAATTTTGGTGTGAATTGGCTCTCTCGGTTAGGGGTAAATCCCAGCCCTTGTGCCCAGTATTCTCGGATGAAAAAAGGCTTTGAAATGAAGGCGTGTCAGTAATTTAGTAGTTAATGTTGAGTCTCAATTAACACACTCTATTGCATTGAGAAAAAAGATGACCACAACATATTGACACCAGTGTTACAAAGATGTATATTGCGCTCCGCTTAAGACGAGGCGGGTTGATTAGTACGTGGCAGGCCCCCCGAATTGCTGTTCGGCAAGTGTTTTATCGCTTCGAAACAAAAGCCAACCGCAGTATCCGCTACCACATTTTAGATCGGCGTATTGGTAATTGCGCCGGAGGTGTTTTTAAAGTCGCTACACGGCTCCCCGTGTGCCCAAAAGCGAGAAAGGCAGAGAAGATGAGCGCAGTCATCGGTAAGAAAACCCCGGACGTAAACCAATCCCCTTCGATCCCTGGAACCAGACGGAGAAGCCAACCGCTCGGGCTTAATGCCAAGCGTGTAATCAGCAAACGATATTCATTAAAGGATGCCAAAGCGCGTCCATTGGAAGAGTGGCCAGATATCGTTCGCCGGGTAGTGGGTCATGTGTCGGCCGCCGAAAGAGATCCTGCCAGGCGCGATCAATTCTTCGATACCATGAGCCAGGTGATGCTCGCGCGTGAGTTTGTTCCCAACACACCGTGTCTGGTTAATGCCGGCAAAGCTAATGGACAACTGGCTGCTTGCTTTGTGCTTGATGTTCCTGACTCGATCACCGGCATCATGGATCACGCCAAGGCTGCGGCGACTATTCATCAGACTGGCGGCGGTACCGGAATGACCTATGAATTCCTCCGCCCATCCGGCGCATTGGTTGGTTCCACGCGCGGCGTTGCGTCCGGCCCGGTTTCTTTCATGAACATCGTCAACCAGGTGACTGACGTGGTGAAGCAGGGTGGCGTGCGGCGCGGCGCAAACATGGGAATGATACGAGTCACGCATCCTGACGTGCTGCGCTTTATTCATGCCAAGAACGATCAGCATTCGCTGACCAACTTCAACATCTCCGTCAATGTCACTGACAAGTTCCTGAGGGCTGTGGACAGCAAGGAGTGGTTTCAGCTCGAGTTCAACAGCGAGTCATGGAATGACTCGATCTACGATCCCGTTCGGGACGGCGACTATGTTGTCTACCGGACTCCTGATGGCTCAACAGTGACCTTTCCAGATAAGCAGTCGTATGTGAATGCGGATCTTTCCAAGTGCAGTATTGAAGAACCGCCAAGGCCGGGGATGGTGTTCGCGCCTGACATCTGGAATCGTATCGTTGCCAGCGCCCACAAGTATGCCGAGCCGGGAATTGCTTTTATCGATGAAGTGAATCGTCATAACCACATGATGAAGTCGATGGGGCCAATCTATTCATGTAACCCGTGCGGTGAACAGTTTCTCCACTTCTCAAACTCCTGCAACCTCGGCTCAATCGATCTGAACAAGTTTTACGATGCCGAGAAACGCGTTGACTGGGATCGTCTACGCGAGGTAACGCATCTTTGTACGCGTTTCCTCGACAACGTGATCGATACCTGCGCCTGGCCGCTGCCGGAGATTAACGATGTCGTCACTCGTACGCGTCCAGTGGGTCTTGGGATCATGGGCTTTGCCGATCTTTGCCTGAGTCTGAAAGTAACCTACGGTTCGCCCGCATCAATCGATCTGATGGACGAGATGATGGGTTTTGTTCGACGCGAGGCTTGGAACGCCAGTATCAAGATTGGCGCTGAGAAAGGTGTGTTCCCTGAGTTTGAGCCAAACCGCGAAGCTTACG
>DASQKG010000477.1:0-9165 GCA_035630655.1 Pyrinomonadaceae bacterium | reverse complement strand
CGTAACCGTCTCGGCCTGGGGAGCTTCCGCAGTGATAACCGTCTCGGTTTCAGGCGCGGGCTCACCCACCTCCGCCGGGGGCTCTTCAATCGCCCGTTCAGCTCGCTTAACGACGCGAACACCCCGCTTGACCGCGGTTTCTTTTTTCGGGAAATACTTGTTCCGAATCTTCTCGGCCAGCTCTTTTGAAACGGAGTTGGAGGGGACGCTCACGTCCACACCTTCACGCCGCACCTCTTCAATGAGACGCTTGGTGTCGAGCTTCAGTTCTTTGGCGAGATCGTAAAGACGAATCTTGGAGGTGGTACCTGGCATGCACTCCTTCTCAGATGCAACAACTTCACACATCTGGCTGCTTCAAGTGGTTAAGAAAACTCCCGCTCTTAACCACCTTTGGCAGCGTGCTTTCAGAAGCGCAACGCGCAAGAGTAGTAACTGAGCGAGCAACACAAACGCTCGGGACAACCCGCCGGTGTGTTGGACCTAATTTGCTGCATCGGGGGAAGCATCCTGCTTCTCTTCGTCTTTGCTCTCGCTTGATGCAGCCTCGTCTAAAACAGCGGGAGCAGATGTTTGGGCTTCACTTTCCTGCGAAGCTCGATCTTCGTTCATGGCAAATTCGTCGGCCAACCTCTCGTCGTCGATCATTTCGCTCAGGCTTTCCAAAACCGCCGCGTCGGTTGAAGTGATATCCGGTGAAGGCACCACTGTATCGGGCCGCAAATCACGGCCGGCTTCCTGGAGAACAAGCTCCTCTTCGCTAAACGGTTCCGCCTCGGTTAAGGCGACAGGATCGGCTGAGTGATGGGCGTTGATTTCAGGCTCTGCGGTAAAGGGAGGGCGGTCTTCAACCGCTTCGTCATAGCCTTCAGCCGTCGAATCCTGGTCTTCTGCAGTTGTTTCGGCTCCGGCATCGGCGTCGTCACTGGCAGCACTGGCCGCTTCGCCACTTTCGCTTTCTGCCGTGTCCGATTCAGAATTTACTTCGACAGCTTCACCTTCAATGATTTCCGACTCATCTTCGCCCTGCAATGTCTTATCGCGCATTGCAACTACGGCGATGGCGGCATTAAGAATCACTTCGGCTTCATCCAAACTGAGGTCGAGAAACTCTACCAGGTCGTCCACCGAAGTTTGGGACAGGGCATCAATATCGTTAATGCCATGTTCAGCAAGAGCGTCAGCCTGAGCCCCTGTCACGCCCTCGATTGCCGAAAGCGGCACTGACTCGCCAGACGCGATCAGGGCGCCCATTTGTTCGGTAACTTCGCGCTTGATCTCTTCTTCACTGCGAATGTCGATATTCCAGCCCACTAACTTCGTGGCCAGGCGCACGTTCTGCCCGCGTTTGCCGATTGCCAGTGAAAGCTGATCTTCGTTAACGATCACTTCCATCTGGCGGTTCTCGATGTCAGTGATGCGGACCTGATTGACCTTGGCAGGCGAAAGGGCGTTTGCCGCAAACACCGAAGGCTCGTCAGACCATTCAATGATGTCGATCTTTTCACCACGAAGCTCGCGAATGATCGCCTGGACGCGCGAACCCTTCATACCAACGCAAGCGCCTACGGGATCGACGTCACGCTCGTTTGACGTAACTGCAATCTTGGCCCGCTCGCCCGGTTCACGTACGGCCGACTTAATCACGACGGTGCCGTCATAAATCTCCGGCACTTCCATCTCGAACAAGCGGAGCAAGAGCTCAGGCGATGTGCGAGACACTTCTACCTGCGGTCCCTTCGACTCTTTCGAAACGTTGTTGATAACTACGCGGATTCTTTCGCCCTGATTCCACTGTTCGCCGCGCGACTGTTGCGAACGAGGCAGGATAGCTTCGAGGTTCCCAAGGTCAACAATGATGTTGCCGCGCTCGAAGCGCTTTACATAACCGTTAACCAGATCGCCGATCTTGTCGATGTATTGTTCGTAAACGTTGCTGCGGACTGCGTCGCGGACTTTCTGAAAAAGGATTTGTTTTGCGGTTTGGGCGGCAATGCGGCCCAGTTCTTCCATCGGCAGGGGCAGGAGGAGAGCATCGCCTAATTCAACTTCTTCGCCGGCCAGCTCGCGCGCTTCGTCAATCGAGAGCTCGGTGGCGGCGTTTGCCACTTCGTCAACTACGACTTTGGTGGCCGAGAGCTCGATGCCTGTTTCGGGATTCCAGTCGACCTGAATATCTTCGCCGGAACGAAACTGCTTTTTGGCCGCAGCCCGTACAGCTTCTTTCATGGCGTCGATGACGAGATCTCGCTCGATTCCCTGTTCCTGGCAGAGCGCCTCGATGTTTTGTGCGATGGATGAACTCATAACCCTTGTCTCCGGTGGCTCGACGCCGTAGCGTCGTTGAGCCTATTCAGTTGTTATTCAGTTGTAACGGTCCTGATTTCAGTTTAGCTGTGACCGAAGTCTTGTTTCCTGGCACCAGCGAACGATCCACGAAACTACACTAAGCAACACGAAATCAGTTTAGTGTCTGTTCGTGTATCGTCCCTCTCCTCTGGTTTAAAGAGCGCCAATTACCTTCGAATCACTTCCCCAGTGCGCGCTTGAATTCCTGTTCAATATCGACTTCCACGTTGGCCTTCGCGATCGAATCGAAGTCAATGCTGACCTTGCCGCTGGTCCGGTCGTCAAACAACACCTGGTCGCCATCCATCCCAAGCAACCGTCCGCGGAAATTGCGCTGGCCATTGATTGGCCTGCGTGCTCTGAGTTTCACTTCGCTACCTGCAAAACGCTCGTAATCCGCCCGTTTGTAAAGGCCTCTTTCGAGACCCGGGGAAGATACTTCCAGCGTGTAGGAAGCGTGTATGAAATCCTCAACGTCCAGGATTGTGCCTACGTGGAAACTCACTTCCGAGCAATCTCCATGAGTTACACCGTTTGGCTTATCAATAAAGATGCGCACGACGGGCCGGTTTTCCGGACCGGCAACCTCGGCGTGGACGAGTTCTACTCCGTGGTCGATTGCAACTCTCTCGGCGATAGCTTCCACACGCTCCGCAATCGAACCTGCGCCCATGCCCACCTCCGAAAAACACTCGCCCAAAAGAAAAAGTGGGCGCGAACCCACCGGACGATACCGCCGCGCTTCGAGCAAGCCGTGGATTATACGGAAAGGGAACTAGGGAAGCAAGTTGACCTTCTCACCCACAAACGCCTGAAACTCCTAGGATTCTCGCGGTATTCCGGCCAAATCGTGATGGCCGCGGCATTGAAAAGCCTCTTGCACTGGCGTAGTATTCGGGCGTATTCCGATTGGCGCCGTCAAGGGCCCTGCTTGTTGGTTTCCTACGAGGAGTAGGACAGGTATTCCCGCCTGTTCTATTGTTCCCAACCCGCCTGTTGGGTGACGGAGACAGACATAAATGTCTGTCCCACTTTGCTTAAAACATTTTTGCCGGGACCGCGGGCGTCTTGCGTGTCCCGAGCGCGTAGCGCGAGCACGAGGCGCGGAAAACGCGAGTGATGAACAGGATTTAGAGCGTGCTGACGCACGTGGGGCGAGCGAGAGGCCCGCCGTCCCAGTGAAGAACCCCCGCCAATGATCGGCCAAACAGTTTCTCACTATCGCATCATTGAATCCCTCGGCGAGGGAGGTATGGGTACTGTCTATCTGGCCGAAGACACCCATCTTGGACGCCGCGTTGCGATTAAGTTTCCCTCGCTCGGTTCCGACACACACGACTATCGAGCGCGTTTCCTGCGCGAAGCTCGCGCGGTTTCAGAATTGAGCCATCCGGGCATCGCTACCCTCTTTGACTACGGTGAGACAGCAGAGGGCCGGCCGTTCCTCGTCATGGAACTCGCAAAGGGCCGTCCCTTGACTGACCTGATGCAGAAGGGCGAGCTCAGCCTCTTACGGGCCGTCGAGATCGTTACCGATATCGCTGCGGCCCTGGCCCTGGCTCACGCACGCGGTGTGGTCCATCGTGATATCAAGCCTTCGAACATCATGATCGACGACGAGGGCATGGTTAAGGTGCTTGATTTTGGACTCGCCAAGCAGCTTACCAGGGAAAATCTTCCTGCTTCGGCCCCCGAGGCCCAAACACTTCTTTCGACGCAGACCAGAAGTGGAGTAGTGCTGGGCACTCCTGCGTATCTTTCGCCCGAACAAGCAACGGGTGGCGCCGTTGACGGACGCAGCGACTTATTTGCTCTCGGGACGCTGCTTTACGAAGCAACTACCGGACACACTCCTTTCAAAGGGAACAGTTTCATCGAAATTGCCGCTAACGTTCTGCACGTAGAGCCAACACCCCCAAAAAAGATCAATCACCAGGTGTCACGTGAATTAGAGTTCATCATACTAAAGGCCCTCAACAAGAAACCGATTAAACGCTATCAATCAGCCAAGGAACTGATCGCGGACCTTAAGGAGGTCAAGAAAGGGCTGGAGGACGCTTCGGGTAACACGCTCATTCGGCACACCTCGCCGTCGATGATAACTACGACCAATAAGACGCTGAGCAATCTTTCGCAAATTCTCCAGCGCCCACGCATTCCGATTTCTTACATCCTGGTAGGAGCTGTTCTTCTTATCATTGCCGGCGGCCTCATACTTCGATTCGCTCGTCCTTCTCCCCATAAACCAACACCGGAGGCGGCGCGTTGGTTCGAAATTGGCACTGCGGCTTTGCGCGACGGCGCTTACTACCAGGCGAGCCAGGCACTGGGGCAGGCCATCACCGCCGATGACGGATTTATGTTGGCCCATGCACGTCTGGCTGAAGCCCTGGTCGAACTCGATTATCTTGATCAGGCAAAAAATGAACTGTTACGCCTCAATGCTGGTGATCGTGCGAAGCTGACAAACCTCGATGCTCTTTACCTGGACGCTATCACCGCGACGGCGCGCGAGGACTTCGCAAAGGCGATCGATCTCTACAAGCAGATTGCCAACCAGGTCCCGGAAGCTGAGAAAGCCTACATGCTCGTAGACCTGGGAAGAGCATACGAGAAGAACAATGATCTCCAGGCGGCCATTCAAAGCTACAGCGAAGCGGCCACGAAAAACCCCCAATACGCGACAGCCTATCTGCATTTGGGGATCGCCTATGGCAAGCTTGGGGATTTGGATAAGGCGATGAATTCGTTTGAGAAGGCGGAATCCATTTACCAGGCGCGGGGAAATCTGGAAGGCCGAGTGGAGGTCGTATTCAACCGCGGGGCATTACTTAATAAGAGCAATAAACTCGCTGAGGCTAAGCCAGAATTGGAAAAGGCGCTTCTCCTGGCTCAGGCTAATGATAACAAGTCACAAATCATCAAGACTCTGCTTCAGTTGTCGAGTGTAGCCTTCGACGGTGGTGAGACAGTACGCTCGACAGAATATGCTCAACAAGGCGTCGATCTGGCGGAGAAGCAAGGGATGGAAAATCTACTTCCTCAGGCGTTGGTGAATTTAGGCCAATCTTTCCTGGTGCGGGGGATGCAAACAGAGGCCGAGAAATATCTAGCGCAGGCACTCGCAGCGGCGGAAAGATCAAAAGCAAGACGCAATGAAGCGAGGGCTCGAGTTACTATTGCAAACTTGCGACTGCAGCAGAATAAGCCGGACGAGGTAATCCGCTATGTTGAACCCGCCCTGGCATTTTACCGGCAGGGTGGCTACCGGACTGAAACCTTTCAGTGTTTGGCCTTGATCGCTCGCGCGAACCTGCACAAAGGTGATCATGCAGCCGCACAAGCGAGTCATGAGCAACTGCTTCAGCTTGCCCGTGAGACAAACGATCAATCTCTGCTGGCTTTGGCGCACGCGGAGCGCGGCTCGGCACTGGCTCGTGAAGAAAAGTTTGCCGAGGCACTGGTCCATTTGAATCAAGCCTATTCCATCTACAGTTCCCAGGGGATCCAGCGAAGCACGGGTTACAATCTGGTAAACCGTGCGAATGTCCTCGTGAGTCTGGGCCGTTTTGATGAGGCCCGAGGTTTGGTGGCACAGGCGACTGCTATCGCCGAAAAGCCGGGCAGCCAGTTAAGACGGCTCTCGGTTGAAAGCAAGCTTGTGCTGGCGGAATTGGCACTGCTCCAGGGCGATTATCGTGATGCCCGAAGCCGAGCGGAGACAGTACTCGTAGAAGCGGGAAAAGACTTTGAAGGCCCAGCCACGGGCGCCAGGATCGTGATCGCTTTGGCCCAGTCGTTCAGCGGTTCAACCGCGGCCGGACAAAAGGTGGCCGCACAAGTTGTCGAAGCAGCGAAGCTTCTTAATGATCCCGCCGAACTGGGTACCGCGCAGCTGGTACTTGCTGAGGCCACACTGCTCGCTGGGAATTCACCGGCCGCATCGACCCACGCGCTTGAAGCGGCAGGCGTGTTCGCGCGACTGGGCCAGGTCGCCTCCGAATGGCGCGCTCTGGCAATTGCTGCTCAAGCGAGTCGTAACTCAGGCGACAAAACCCGCGCACGCGAGTATGCTGTGCGCGCTAAAGACTTACTTTCCAGATTGGAACAGCGCTGGGGCAGCGAAAACTACCAAAGTTACATGCGCCGGCCGGACGTTCAGCGTAACTGGAAACACGTAGAGCAGATTGCAGCATCGCTTTGATGATCCGAAACGTATTTAGAAAAAAGGCGAATGCTACCGTCTCTTGAGACTACTTATCAAAAGACGAATAACGCTGAAAGCGTTCGCAAATTCCAGCCCATGGTTGCGCTTTGGCAACCCTGGGAAAACTCGTTTCTTGAAGGCGCAACTCTGAAGGAGTTTGTCACCCGCAAAAACCGCGCAACCCCTTCAGGGTTTTAAACAATCTCATCCGGATTTTTGAACCCAGGGTTTCAAAGCCAACCCTGGGCTGAAATTAGCCAACGCTTTCAGCGTTACTTGGTTTTCGGGCGCACCAGTGAATTTTCGACTTTTGTGCCAGGCCGATTCGAAGGTTGTCAGACCATCCTCATTGACATTGGGGTCCTTCGGAGGTATTCGGCGCGGACCTCTACGGGTTGCCGCAGTTCTTTCACGCCCCCCAGAAAAGGAGAGAAACGATGTCTCACTTACGCCTTCTAATGATCGCTTTTGCGGCCATTCTTGTGGTCGCCCTCGCAGCCTTCGCGCTCGTCCAAGATCTACCAGTTGCCCCCGGTGACGATGACATCATCATCAAAGGCGGCTCCCTGGATATCGAGTGCGGGAAGAATCACAAGTCTGACAACGCCGGGTGCCTGGCTCTCGATGACGCCGTCAGGGGCAGGTTCAAGCACAAGCAGAAAGACAAGCACATAAAGCGTGTGGTGGTGAGAAACACCAACACCAACACAACTGTCTTCGACAGCGACAAAACCGGCTCCGGTATCGGTGGCAAGCCGGAAATAATTATTACCTACAAGTAGTAGAGAGTTGGATTAGTGAAAGTCAAAATCCCGTTTAGATGGTGCACTTGTGCACCCCGTCAGCGGACAAGTCCGCCTTCTAAACGGATCCAAGGGTGGTAAGCCGCGCTCTAACGGATTTCAACGGTGGTTATACGTCTATCCGGCCAGCTTGGCTTTCACGACCTCACTAATGGCGCGACCATCGGCATTCTGCCCGGCCAGGGCTGCCTGCGCCGCCTTCATCACTTTACCCATATCTTTCATCGAGCTGGCGCCCGTTTCTGAAATAGCGGCACTGACCGCGGCTTCTATTGTTTCAAGCGAGGCCGCTTGTGGTAAGTAAGCATCGATAACCGTGATCTCAGCTCGCTCTTTTTCGGCAAGCTCCTCACGTCCGGCTTTTGCATACTGCTCCACTGAATCTTGCCGTTGTTTGACCAGGGACCGTAGCAATTTCCCCATTTCCTCATCGTCGAGCTCCCCGCCTTTTTCGATCTCGCGGTTCTGCAATGCTGCTTTTACCATCCGCAGCGTGGATGTGCGCGGCGCATCTTGCGCCTTCATTGAAGCTGTCAGATCAGAAAGTATGGTCTGTTTGAGAGTCATGTTGTTAGGTTACAAGTGACAGGTGACAGGTGACAAGTGACAAGTCAAACCGAGCCTGGAGCGACCGGCTTCTGGCTCGTGACTTGTACACCTCCCACTCCTTCGTCCGTTTAGAATGCGGACTTGTCCGCTGCCGGGGTGCACAAGTGCACCATCTAAACGGCGTGTCTTTAGATGAAGCATTGCCACTGATTCATTCTTACTTCGGTTTATTTGCGGCTCTTCTCGATCGCTTTGCGTAGATCATCGAAACTCGTACCCGGTCCATGAACTGCGGAGATCCGATCCACATCTAATCCCAACCGTTTGATCGAGTCGAAAAAGTGAACTGTCGATGCGTTGACAGTAGTCGGCATATACTTTCCCGTGTTAGGCAGGTTAACCAGGTCGCCTTGAAAGACCAGCTTCTCCTTCGGCAAATACGCGATCAGCATTTCGTTAGCATGCGGACTTGGGCCAATGTCAATAATCTCCACAGTCTGCTTGCCGTCCGTAAAAACACGCTTCTTATTCTCGACGAATTCGAATGACGGTTTTCGCTTGTTCTGCGTTTGATCGTCCCTGTTGATGGAGAAGTCGCTCGCGGACATCGTTTCAAAGTAACGCTGATTCGCCGGGGACGTCACAATGGTGACTCCTTCCGCAACGTAACTGCGAACGCCGCCCGAGTGGTCGTCGTGATGATGAGTGATGACCACGTACCTAACCGGCTTCCCGGGAAACATCTCGCGCGCCTTATTGATCGTAGGTTTTGCGCCCCTCCCGCCCGTTGAAGGCTCAATCACCATGACGTGATCGCTGAACTCAACCACAAGCGAATTGTTACCACTCTCGAATAGATATACACCGTCGCCGAGTTTTGTTTCTTTGATCGGCGGGGGTGTAAATGCCGGCAGCTCATCAAAACCTTCGGGTTTCGCAAACGCACTCTCGGCTGGTTTCACATTGAATTGAACTTCGCGGTAGTCGACCTCTTCAAGAACATCGCCCGCTCTTTTCGTTATTCGCTTCGTCGGCACTTTGATTTTTCCGACCGCACGATACGCCGGGAAGATTGTCTCCTGCACTGCGTCGCCTTTGAGGTTGTCGCTGACCATCTGTTCATACTTGCTTAAGAGATTTGAGCGAGCGTCGAAAAACAGGGCCCACTGAACTCCGTTACTCGAAGCAAAAGTGATCACGTTGTGCGGCCTGCCGTTGAAAGTTTCCTGGCCCAGCGATCTCAAGGTCGACGGGGCG
>DASQKG010000476.1:0-5055 GCA_035630655.1 Pyrinomonadaceae bacterium | reverse complement strand
CTCGCCGCGTCGGATCCTATTTTCAGGATGCCGGTAAGACTCCGAGCTTTATCGGGTGGAGCTTGTTGATTCAGGGAGTGCTATTCGCATTGATTGGTTTTATGCCTAACCTGTGGCTCGCCTGCCTGTTACTGTTCCTTGGCCGAATTCTGTTGGGCGCGGAGTTTGCGGTCCAGGAGACTTTGCTGATGCGTTTAGTGCCTGATCACTTGCGTGGACGCGTTGGGACCACTGACCGGGCTACAGAATTGCTTGTCTGGAGTTTGTCCACTGCCGCTGCTGGTTGGTCGCTGCGCGCAATTACCCCACGGACGCTAACAATTGTTTGCGGACTCTTGTCGGCTTCTTCAGGTGTCGTTTGGCTGGTTTTGTTTGCGACCGGCAAAGTGAGGTTGCCGCGCAAATTCTCATCGAGCGAAGCATCGAAGACGCTTCCTGAAATAGTTCGCTAAAAAGATCGAAGGGCGAATGGCCGAAAAACGGCTTCGACTTGGTTGAGGGTTAAAGTCTACGCATCTGAACGTGAATGAATCAGACGGCGAATGCGATCAGCAAACAACACGTCAATCTTCCTTGGCTCAATCAGCGCGGTTACTTCTCCTGCACCCCAGATGGGATGACTCAGAGTTTGGCCAGTGCGATAAGTTCTTTTCATATCGTAGGGTTCGCTGTTAACTGACTTCGAACGGCCGCGTGTAAGCTTCGCGCCGTTTGAAAACGAACCTCGAGTCCCACACTTCGGGCAAGTGACCCGCGAAATCAGTCCTCTTTTGGTGATTGAAGCCACGACGTGCCCGCGTTCTTCCTGACATATCGCGCAGAGCTTTTCCACCCTGTCACCAATCGCGTAGGTCTGCTTTTCCACCTTTTCTACGGTCTGCTTTTCCATAACTGCCTTTCTGGTAAATCGTAAATGGTAAATGGTTAAAACGTTATCTAGTAATCTGACTAATTCTTCTCAATTGCGGACGAGGGTGAATGGCAAAGGCAATCGGTCTTAGAAAACCAATTACCCTTCACCATTCACCAGTTACCTACCAACGAGGCGTTCGGTCGCCACCACCGCCGCCGCCACCGCCGTATCCACCGCGACCACCGCCGCCGCCGCCGCCGCCGCGATTGCCGCCATAACCCCCACGGCCTCCGCCGCCGCCACCGCGGTTGCCACGATCTTCGCGTGGACGCGCTTCATTAACAGTAAGGTTGCGGCCGTTCAAATCCGTGCCGTTGAATTGTTGAATTGCTTTTTCGCCGTCCTCCTTTGAGGCCATCTCGACGAAACCAAATCCCCTTGAGCGTCCCGTGTCGCGGTCTTCTACTACGCTAGCTGATTCAACCGTGCCAGCCTGGGAGAAGAGTTGCTGTAGTTCTTCGCTGGAAGTTTGAAACGAGAGGTTTCCTACGTAGAGTTTCATAGCCATGACTTTGTCGTCCTTGCTCGATGGAGCATTAAGAGAAGCTTCGAATCAAAGGTGGCTTCGGAGAACGGTAGCAGCGAAGGCTCGCGTTCGGAGCTCTGTTGAGCAGCTTCTCAATTTTTATGGCCTGCTCTCGAACCATCCAGAACGCCGCAAACCAGAACAAAGGCGTGGCGCATCACCGTTGACGCAGGAGAGAAGGGATACACTCTGATAATGCACCATTTTGGTGGTCCATTGCAAGTTGGGTAGCCCTTCGAAAGTGGGCATTTGGGAGGGTTACGGGAGTTAAAACACGGATTGCGGCAGCGTCAAGTATGTGTAACAGGTACGTCTTTAGCGAAGTAATCGGCGGCTGGTTAAGCCACGCCCTCTAGTATTGAGTCCAATTACGCGCACTCAACCGGCGTAATGGCCTCTCTGCACCCGGACCCATCCGCCTTCGCTGAAGAGGTATGTTTTTCCGATTTCATTTGCGGCTAATTCAGACGGATTACACAAGTATTACAACCGCGTAGGCATTACATAAGTCTTACAACAGCCGCTAGTTGAGAATTGTTAGGATGCATCTTAGTTAGTTGAGACTACCAGGGAGCGTAATGAACATTAAATCAATAAATCCTAACAAGCAGGGCGCAATCAAATGGAACACGACGGTGTTCATGATCATCTTTCATGCGGGAGCCATTGCTTCACTTTTCATGCTGACGAGCCTGAGCTGGACGGCGATTCCCATCACGATCGTGCTCTGGTGGATTTCTGGAAGCCTCGGAATCGGAATGGGCTTCCACCGCTTGCTAACTCATCGCGGTTACAAAACACCCAAGGTAGTTGAGTACTTCCTAACAGTTTGCGGCTTGTTTGCCCTCGAAGGAGGCGCGATCAATTGGGTCGTAACACACCGTATCCATCATGCGAACACGGATGCCGAGGGCGATCCACACTCGCCGCGTGACGGCAGCTGGTGGGCACACATGGGTTGGATATTGCGTGGCACTGCACAGCAACATGACGAGATTACGATGCGTCGCTATGCTCCCGACTTAATGAAAGATCCGGTCCACCTTTGGATGAACAATCTTTATTACGTGCCGCTAATTATTTCCGGCATGGTATTGCTGGCAATAGGTGGCTGGCCGTTGTTGTTCGTCGGTGTCTTTCTCCGGGTGACGATCGGTCTGCATTTCACCTGGCTGGTTAACTCCGCGACACATCTGTGGGGCACGCGACGCTTTCAAACAACGGACGATTCCACCAACAGCTGGTGGGTTGCGTTGCTGACGTTTGGTGAAGGTTGGCACAACAATCATCATGCTCATCCCAGAGCTGCAAAGCACGGCCTGACCTGGTATGAGATCGACTTCAACTGGTATGGCATCCGTGCGCTTCAGCTTCTTGGGCTCGCAAAGCGGATTCAATTTATCACCAAAGAACAAATAGCCGCCGCAGAACAACCGGAAGAAGACGGATTGCGGCAAGCAGCGTAGTCTTCGTAAGGAGACAGGAGTCAGGAGACAGGAGTCAGAATGGGAATTTCTGGCTCCTGTTTTCTGTCTCCTGACTACTATCTCCTCTCCTGATACAATCCCCACATGGTTAGCGCTCGTCGCAAGTCGATAGCCTTCTTCATCACTCTGGGCGCCTGTCTGGTGGCGGTAGCCATCGCCCTAAACGTCAGCTGGATCGTGCTTAACCCAACTGAAGTGGCCCTCCTCGTATTCGGAATCATCTTTTTCATGTTGATTATCGTGGGGGTGGTTCTTAACACCACGTTCCTGATACGCGAAATCCGGCGTAACGAACAGCACGATGCTTTTATCAACGCAGTTACGCACGAATTAAAAACCCCTCTAGCGTCCATCCGGCTTTATCTTGAGACGTTGAAATCCCGCCAACTTACCGAGCCCCAGCGGCAGGAGTTTTACGATGTGATGATGGCTGACAGCGAGCGGCTACTGCACACGGTTGAGCAGGTTTTGCGCGCCGGTCGCGCTGGAGTCGGCCGTCGGGCCATGAACATTGCGATTGTAGATGTCGCCGAAATCGTGACTGAATGCCTTGACATCGCTCGCACTCGATACAATCTTGGTCCCGAATCCCTGACCTACACCGAGGTACTCGATGGACAACCAGCGCGCGTGGCGGGTGATGCAGACGAGTTGCGCGGTGCTGTTTCAAATCTACTCGATAACGCGGTCAAGTATTCCGACAAGGATGTACGGCTATCTGTGGAAGTCGCAGCGTTGGATCCGAAACGCATAGCGGTGCGGATTGCGGACAAAGGGATTGGAATTCCCGCGGCCCAATTGAAACGCGTCTTCAAAAGGTTCTATCGAGTTCCTGGACGCGTAATGGCCCGCGTGAAGGGCACAGGTCTGGGCCTCTTCATCGTGAGGTCGGTGATCGAGAAACACGGTGGACGCGTATTTGCTGAAAGCCCCGGACCCGGTCAGGGAAGCACTTTTACGATTCAACTTCCGCGGGCGTGAAGAAGTTGTTGGCCCCCTTTTGTAAGAGAGAAATCTCATTGAGACGATCAAAAGAAAATTCACTCGTTTAGATTCGCTCGTTTAGATCGGGCACTTGTGCCCGCGTCGGGCGGACAAGTCCGCATTTTAAACGAAAGGCGGGAAGCTGGAGTTTAGATGAGTTTGGATGTCTGATGACGGAGACCTTGTATCTGTGAGCGCAGTATTAATCGTCGAAGACGAACAGCACCTCGCTGACGGTTTACGTTTCAACCTCGAAGCGGAAGGCTATACGGTTAACACCGTGAGCGACGGCGAACGAGCGCTGGCATTATTGTTTGACGAGCAGCAACGTTACGACGCGTTGGTCCTTGATGTGATGCTGCCGGGCAAGGACGGTTTCACGGTGGCGGCGGAGCTTCGCGCCAACGATAACTTTGTGCCTATCCTGATGCTGACAGCACGCGGGCGACCGGAGGATGTGCTGCGCGGATTTGAATCCGGAGCGGACGATTATCTTCCCAAGCCTTTCGATCTGTCGGTGCTATTGGCGCGGTTGAAAGCATTACTTCGCCGTCGCGAGTGGTTTCAGAAAGACAAAACGAACGACGCGGCTGACGATCGCGAGAAGGCTGGTTCCCACGACGCCAAGCTGGCCGAGTTTAGTTTCGGCGGCCGGATCATCGACTTCGCGAACCTCGAACTGCGCACTCCTCAACAAGTGATCAGGTTGACGTTAATGGAGGCTGAACTGCTGCGTTACCTGGTCCGACACGAAGGCAAGGTCGTTTCGCGTAAGGCGATTTTGGAAGACGTCTGGGGCCTGAATGAAGATACAGACACGCGCGCGATCGATAATTTCATTGTCCGACTGCGGAAATATATCGAAGAAGATCCGTCAAAGCCGCAACACCTTCTCACCGTTAGAGGCGTCGGCTACAGGTTAGTGACCTCGTTTGACTGAGAAACAATCCGCAGATTCCGCAGACTAGAGAAACGGCTGGCAACCGTAAGAACCTTAAAGCGGCTTTAGAAAATCTGTGTAATCAGCGAAGCAAACCGACAACTTCTTGTTTTCTTAGCAAGATTTCTTTGTGCGCTGACAAGCATCGCGGAGCGGTCTCATTAGCACCGTGGCTTCAGCCCGGTGACTAAGATTCGCAGATGAT
>DASQKG010000475.1:0-7785 GCA_035630655.1 Pyrinomonadaceae bacterium | reverse complement strand
AAGGCGTCAGGCAGCGAAGAGAGCGTGTCCGCTCTCACCAAACGCCCGCCAGATCGATTGGCTAACTCGGTTAAATAACCGTCCGCCGTCCGGTAAGCCATATCGAGCATAGCGCCGATTGAGTCGTCACTACTTGGTCGCGAGCCTCTGGTAGGACCACGATTGTCATCCGGCATATCGCGTCGATCGCGGCGGTCTGGTTCCGGCAACCGGTCAGGTCTTGGGTTACGAGGATCATTTGTACGGTCTCGTTCTCGTTCAGCCTCGCGTCGTCTTCTCAAAATCTCGCTGGCGGAAGGCAAACCCAATGGACCAGTCTTGCCGGGATATCCCGTCGTGGGGACGGTATCAGGATCGTCGCTGGGAAATGTAGGGGCTGTGGTTCCGGCCGGTATTTTGCGAATGACGTCGAGGGTAGGCAAGCCGCCTGATTGTTCCTGCGCTTGTTCACGCGCAAGCCTTTCAGTTTCGGCGCGAGTTTCGTATCGGATCGGATAAACAACTACTGAGGCTTCATCCAACCCATGCAGGGTGCCGTCGTAGGACGCGCGGTCGCTGTGCCAGTCCATGCCGTCACTAAAAAGAACGATGGCCTTCCGTCCCTGAATCGATCTAATCGAGGAGAGTGCCAATTCAATCGCGTCGTAGACCTTTGTTCCCCTCCCTGACTCAGTCTTGTTAATTGCGCTTCTCAACTCGGCCCGGTTGTTGGTGAACTCACTCAAGTCGCGAACCTGATGGTCAAAAGAGATGACTTTGACGCGATCGCCCGACTGCAATTGTTCTACAAAAGCGATAGCCGCCTTGCGCATCAAACCCAGCTTCTCCTGCGTGCTGGCGCTGGTGTCGAGGAGGAGCACCACATGAAACGGCGCGCTTACGGTGGCAAAGAACGCGACGTCCTGCTTGACTCCATCCTCAGAAATACTGAGCTCCTCCTGTTTGAGATCGGGAACGTAGGTTCCTTCGATGGTCGCAGCGATGATAGGAACGGTTACAAGATTAGTTGTGACCTTAAAGACCTCCGGGTCTTCCTCGGCTGGCGGTGTGGGTTCAGCGACAAGTTCGGGAGTAGGTTCGGGAGTTGGAGTTAGAAGTGGTTCTGGTTGAGGCGCCGTGACCGGCGGTTTTTTGACGGGCGCACGTTGTCCCCGCTTGCGGGTCTGGGATGCCGCGCCGGCCGCTAGGGCGACACAAATCGCGCATATTAGGCAGATAGGAAGTATTCCAGCCCGCACGGTTTTCTCCGGTTCTATCAGATGTCGTTTGCAAAAACAGAGAAGGACGCAGCTACGATGACGACGTCGAGCATAACGTTTGCCCGCGTCGCTGGCAAAGAAACGGCATGGTCTGAACACCTCTCGGGTGGAGAGCAACCTCCGGAGTGGTCTCAGATGAATGAACCTCTGGTGTGCCTCAGGCCGCTGGTGTGCTCTTTAATGCCTGAGAGACTCACCACACTGCCTGGGAGACTCACCACACTGCCTGAAAGCTCACCACGCTGTTATTGCGTGAGAGATCACCATGTTGAGGTGAAGTGCACATACCTGTCTTGCTGCGTCCCGGTTCATCAACTAAAATCAACCCGTTCGCTCGTTTCACATGAGATCCCTATTGCTGGCCGTCCTGGCTGCTTATGTAGTCGCAGCAATACATGCTGTGCTCGCGTTTCTAAACAAACGCCGCGCCCTCCAAAGAGTTTCTGAGTGGGCGATGGGGACCGGGTTTGCGCTGCATACTGCGGCGCTAATTGCCGACTGGGCAATATACGGGCACTACCCGCTCTTTTACCTTCGCGAAACACTTTCATTTCTCGCCTGGACCCTGGTCGCAAGCTACGCCCTTGTACTTTATCGCTATGGGGCGAGGCCCTTAGGCAGTTTCACATTGCCGTTGGTTTCTATTCTGATTTTCGTCGCTATCATCACGCGATCCGAACCCAGCGGTTCAATCGAAGCCAGCAGCATGTCTACAACCTGGCTTTTTCCGGTGCACACGACGCTGGTATTATTTGCGTACGCTGCATTCTTCGTCGTTTTTGTCGCCAGCATCATGTATCTATTGCAGGAACGAGAACTAAAACTAAAAACCTTTAGCGCCATCTACCACCGGCTTCCATCGCTGACGACCGTAAATGAAATTGCCACCAGCGCGGCCGCGATCGGACTGACCTTGTTGACCGTTGGAATAGCGACCGGGATGCTTTGGTCGTCGTCGCGCGATGGGCAGATATGGCACAATGATCCAAAAGAGATCTTTGCGGCGCTCACATGGTCGCTATACCTCTTATTGATTCTTTATCGCTCCACTTCTGGTTGGCGCGGCCGGATGGCCGCCTGGATGGGCGTCGCAGGATTTGCCCTCGTGCTGTGCACGTTGTTCGGAGCCCGACTGATGGGCGGATATCATGTTTTTGGGTAGTTACGGAACCCCCGACCCGTCGGGGTAGCGCCGGATGCTTAAGGCTACCTGAAGATAGAGGCTTTAAGATTAAGTAAATTCTATGATCCGGCGCTACCGCGCTCGGTTCTGTAATGTCGCTGTCGAACGCATCTTCTGATTAGAAACACGCTATGTCGATCGTCTTAGTTGGAGTCAATCATAAAAGCGCGCCCATCGAGGTGCGCGAGCGGCTGGCCTTTACTGACGAAGCCTGCAACGCCGGATTGCTCTCCCTTGTTGACGGCCAGGTCATCCGCGAGGGTTTGATTGTCTCGACTTGTAACCGCGTTGAAGTCCTGACTGAGACAGCAATGCTCAACGACACCACGCAGTGTGTGATTCAATTTCTCAGTCGTGACGAATACTTGCCGCATTCATTCTTCGAAACGCACCTCTATAAACACACAGATGACATGGCGGTGCGCCACCTGTTTCGCGTGAGCTCATCGCTCGATTCAATGGTAGTTGGCGAACCGCAGGTCCTGGGGCAGATCCGTCGCGCTTATTCAATCGCGCTCGACGCCGGTACCACCGGACGCGTCTTGAATCGCCTCGTACCGCACGCTTTCAGGGTAGCCAAACGGGTTCGAACGGAAACTGGCATCGGCGCCAACGCGGTTTCGATCAGTTACATGGCGGTGGAGCTGGGAAAAAAGATATTCCACTCCCTGGCCGGTCACACGGCGCTTTTGATTGGCGCCGGCGAGATGGCTGAACTTTCTGCGCGTCATCTGGTGAATGCCGGTGTTAGCCGTGTATTGCTCGCGAATCGCAGCGAAGAACCGGCACGGCGGATTGCATCCGAACTTGGTGCCGAACCGGTTAACTTCGAACGAATCGCTGACTATGTCGCCGAGGCTGATGTCGTTATCTGTTCAACTTCGGCCGACCACTACGTGATCACTGAAGAGATGGTTCGTAAGGCACTGACGAAGCGGCGCAATCGTCCAGCTTTCTTTATCGACATCAGTGTGCCTCGTAACATCGATCCGGCGATTGGCGAAATCCCCAACGTCTTCGTATTTGATATAGACGACCTGGAGTCCGTCATCTCGTCAAACATTCGGGAGCGCGAACGCGAAGCCGAGCGAGCGGAGCTGATCGTGGAATCGGAAATCATGCAGTTCCAACAGTCTCTGCGCGCACTAGATGCTGGTCCCACAATCGGCGCCATGCGCCAAACGTTACATGACATCGCCCGGCAGGAACTGAGTCGTCACCGGAACCGGCTTGGCGCGCTGACTGCGGAACAGGAACGGGCGATCGAGACGTTGTTGTTGTCGACAGTCAACAAGATTTCCCACCCGGTATTGACGCAAATGAGACGCTCTTTCAACGCGAGCGACGAAGAGACCGTCCAGGCGTGGCGCGATATTTTCGGCCTCGAAGAATAAATTCGCCACACAAGATGAAAGACTTTCTCGTAATTGGCTCCCGAGGTTCGAAGCTCGCTCTGACTCAAGCCCAGATCGTAAAAGATCAAATCCAGCTGCTCTACCCTTCGCTGCAGATTTCAATCGAGATAATCAAAACTTCAGGCGATGTGAAGACAGAATCACTTTCGGTTATCGGTGGCAAAGGTGTCTTCACAAAAGAGCTTGAAGATGCGCTGCTTGATGGTCGTATTGATCTGGCGGTCCATTCATTGAAAGACCTGCCCACGATTGTTCCTGAAGGATTAGCGATTGCCGCGATTTGCAAGCGCGAAGATCACCGCGATGCGCTTATCCTTCCGATTCGCGGAGTGCCGAAGTCGATTGTAAGCATCAGCAAACTGCGGCAGCGGGCGACTGTGGGCACATCGAGCCCGCGGCGTCTGGCGCAATTGAAGCACCTGCGGCCCGATCTCGTGTTCAAGGATCTTCGTGGAAACGTGGACACGCGACTGCGCAAGCTCGATGAGGGACAATACGACGCGCTCGTGCTGGCCTGCGCTGGATTGCGAAGATTAAAACTGGAGAAGCGGATCAGCGCGGCGTTGACCACACAGGAGATGCTCCCAGCGGTAGGTCAGGGTGCACTTGCGATCGAGATGCGCAATGAAAATGAATTCACGGAATTGATCACCAAACTGGATCACAAATTTACTCGGCTCGCATGCGTTGCTGAACGAGCTTTCTTAAGAAGCCTGGGTGGTGGTTGTCAATTACCAATTGCGGCGCATGCAGTTGTTCGCGAAAAGCGCATCCGCCTCGACGGTTTAGTAGCCGACACGGAAGGTAAGCAGATTGTCAGGGCCCGTCTCAGCGGAGCGTTCGACGAAGCGGAAGAATTGGGGCTTCGTCTGGCAGAACAACTTCTCGCCAACGGCGCCCGTGACTTGCTTAATCAGGAAAGTACACCGGATCACTGAGCGGCTCTCCGCGTGGGACCGCGGGCGTCTCGCCCGCCGCGAGCGCGAAGCGCGAGCTCCTTCGCCAAGCGGAAACTTTTGAAATCTTTAGGGCGTGCACACGGATCCTCGGCGGGCGAGACGCCCGCGGTCCCAGTAAAGCGAGACGCCCTGGTGGGCCATACGCTCCAAACCAATGACAGCATCAAGGCCTGAAGAACCCATCCGTCCGACCCAACCGCTCCTCGCCGGCCGCACCGTGGTTGTCACTCGCGCTCAGGCCCAGGCGGATGAGTTTGTTTCCGAGCTCGAACGATACGGTGCACGCGTCATCGTTTGCCCTACCATCGAAATTCGCGAACTCGAAAGTTATGAACGTCTCGACGAGGCCATCGAACATCTATACGGTTACGATTGGCTCATCTTCACCAGCGTAAACGGAGTCGACCACTTTTTTCGAAGACTTGAAACTACCGGGCACAACGCGCATGAGCTCGACGATCTTAAAGTTTGCGCAATCGGCGATGCCACTGCGGACAAGCTAAGAGACTTGCATGTCCACGTCGACGTTGTTCCTGAGGAGTTTAAGGCGGAGGGTGCGTTTGCCGCGCTCTCGCGATTTGTCGGTGGTGAGGAAGCGTTGCAGGGGCTTAACGTTTTGATCCCGCGCGCGTCGGTTGCGCGGGACTATCTGCCGAAAGCGCTGGAACAAGCTGGAGCGCGTGTCGACGTCGTCCCTGCCTACCGGACAACACTGCCGCAGAATCTTGACCGAGGCCGGATTACCGCAATGCTTTCCGGGGGCGCAGATTGCATAGCGTTCACCAGTTCTTCGACTGTGCGAAACCTGGCCCAGTTGTTTGACACTGACGATTTGAGCGAAGCCCTTGCAGGGGTAGCAATCGCATGCATTGGCGACATTACCGCTACCACGGCAACCGAGCATGGATTGAAAGTAACAATTCAGCCCACTCAGTTCACAATTCCGTCGTTGGCCCGCGCCATCGCGGATCATTTCAGCCAGTAGGACAGACATTCCTGTCTGTCTTACTTTGGCAAACACCGAGTTGGGAAGAACGTTGATCATGCGCATTTTTTGACGCGGCTCCGCCGTTCGATGTGCGGAAGCGGCTCTGCCCTTCCGTCGATCGACAGCCTTTGAACTGGGCTCCGCCCGGGGTGGGCAAAGCCCGGCGATTTAAGGACGCATGAAGCGGCGGGGCAGAGCCGCCGCCGCACATCAGGCGGCTAAGCCGCGGACTTGACGTGTTTTATCCTGAATCGTGCGGCGTGATTCTGTGACAACAAAACGTTAACCAAGGCATCCCAAAGAATCACACCACTCGCTGGTGCGTGTCTACTTCATGGTAAACTCCCCCCGATGTCATCGTCATCGCGCCGCATCCTTCTTATCGATTCCGACGCCCCACACGGTCAGTCACTTCAACAACTGATCACTTCCTGGGGTTACGAAGCCCTGATTCAGGGCGAAGGCACTGCCAATTCTGAACTAATCCTAAAGATCGATCCGTCGGTAATAATCGACAGCACATCGCTGGCTTCGGGCGACGGCTTTGATGTGCTCCGCGCCGTGAGGGCCGAACAGTTCAACATTCCCGTGATCCTTCTTGCCGAGCGTGGAACGATAGAGCTGGCGATGCGGGCGATTCAGGAAGAAGGCGCTTACCACTACTTCGAGAAACCGGTTGACGCCGACAAGCTGCGCGTAGTGTTGGACCGGGCAGTAGAACTTACGGCAGCAAGGCGTGAGAATGAACTGTTGCGACGACAGTTACAGGACCGTGGCACGTTCGGCGAACTGGTCGGAAACTCGTCGGCGATGCGTGAGATTTACGCTCTCGTCGAACAGGTGGCGCCGTCGTCCGCGTCCGTTTTGATCACAGGCGAATCAGGCACGGGCAAGGAGTTGGTGGCGCGCACGCTTCACAAGCTGAGTCCGAGACGTAATGGACCATTTATCGGCATCAACTGCTCCGCGGTTCCGGAGAGTTTGATGGAGTCGGAGCTCTTCGGACATGAGAAAGGCGCATTCACCGGCGCCGCGTCGAGACGTGCGGGATGTTTTGAATTGGCCGAAGGCGGCACGCTACTGCTGGATGAGATCGCCGAGATGCCTGCGTTTCTGCAGGCAAAGCTTTTGCGCGTTATCGAGGAGCGGTCGGTTCGACGCCTCGGTAGTAATCAGGAAATCGATATCGACGTGCGTCTGTTGGCAGCGACCAATCAGGATCCGGAACAGGCAGTGGCTAAAGGGACTCTGCGAGAAGATCTGCTTTACCGTCTCAACGTTTTTCGCTTGCACCTTCCGTCGCTGAAAAACCGAAAAGATGATTTGCCACTGCTGGCCCAATACCTGGTCGAGAAGTTGTCGGAAAAACACGAGCGACCGGCGAAATTTCTCAGCCCGGGAGCCTTGTCGGTTTTACAGTTTCATGCCTGGCCCGGTAACGTCCGCGAACTCAGAAACGTTATCGAACGCGCAGTTATCATTTGTTCCGGAGAGCAGATCGAACGGCACCACTTCGCGCCGTATCCCATCGACCAGCGCGAGCGTCTGCGAAACGAAGACACGATTACCTTGCCGGTGGGCACCCCGATCGAAGAGGTTGAACGGCAGATGATCATGCGTACTCTGCAGAAGACGAAAAACAATAAGACGCGCGCGGCGGAGCTGCTGGGAATCAGTCTCAAGACACTTCACAATAAATTGAATCTCTATCGCGAACGCGGCCAGATGGAGAACGAGGAACGTTCGTAAGAGACAGCTGCAAGCCGGGCGTCTCTTTGGAGTGCAGCGGCCCGGCGCCGCTTTGGTCCGTCGCGGCCTGGCACGACGTTGCCTCGCCTGAGTGCAACTAGGATAACGACGTCAGGAGCGTAGTCCGGTGAGTTCACGCGGCTCGCACAAGGGACTTTTCAATCGCTCTCGGTAGTTCCACAAAGACAAAATACTCGGCGGGGTACAGATAATCTTCACCGCTTTCATCCAC
>DASQKG010000474.1:0-7014 GCA_035630655.1 Pyrinomonadaceae bacterium | reverse complement strand
GCGGGTTGAGAGTAGCGGTACGCCAGAGTCAGCTTGGCGCCGCTTGCGGCGATAGTTCCTGCCCGGTAAGTTGCGTTGTTGCCTATGCTCACAAAAGAAGTTGCTACAGCGCTCCCAGAAGCCGGTATTCATTGAACCAATGCTTGCCTCACCCGTGCGCGAGCTGCCCGGCGGCGCCGCCTGGAGCTATGAGGCCAAGCTTGATGGCTACCGATGCCTCGTGGCCAAAGCCAGCGGGGGCGATGTTGTGCTCTGGTCGCGGCACGGGAACCTGTTCACGGCGCGGTTTCCTGAGATCACCCGTGCATGCCAGGCAATGCCGACTAACACGATAATCGACGGCGAAGTCGTGGCCATCGACGCTGACGGGCGAATGTCGTTCAACGCGCTCCAACACAGCCCTCGCGGACGCAGCTTCAGATCTATGCGTTCGACGTACTGGTTCATCGTGGGCGCAGCACATTCCGGCTACCGCTAGAAGAGCGGCGGACGTTGCTCGTGAACGCGCTGGCAAAGGTTTAGTACCTGGTGATCCGCTCGACGCCATTTGACGCTAAGCCCGCGGAGACGAACCCGGCGAGACGCGCTTTAGGCCACGACGCTAAGGTGTAGGACTCAGTCCTTTTTCGCTTCGCCCTTGCCCATCACCATGTTGACACACTGCCTTTGAGTGAACCATATTTCGACGGCGTCGAAGTCGCGCCTTTTGGAGTCTAGATAATGTGTGCAAACTTCTTCAGCGCGCATTTCAAGTCGGTATGCCCGCCACGTCTGCCACGTATACAACACAGACGCGACAGACACGGAGATAATTCCTATGGTGACTAAGATTTGAAACCAGAGTTTCATTGTCGCTCTATTCGACCAGCACTAAATTGGGTTTACTTCCACCTTTTGTCAGGAATTTCCACGCACTCCGAAACGTCCCGATGAAATTCATCCAACCGGCAACATTATTTCCAACTCTGGCAGATTCGCTTGGCGTTTGGCAAACCCGTCAATAGTTGGCTCAACTGTATTGCCTTATAGCGAAAACCGCCTTTACGATAAACATCGCTCGCCTGACCTGCCAAAATCGAAGAATTTCATTCATGCACACTGGCAACACGACGCAACCCGCATACGGACCCCGACGCAACGTAGCCGATCTCTTAGGGTGAGGTCGGCGCGGCAAACTCAGGACCTCCATTAACCCTGCGGAAAATAAACGGATCTCACCGTAAGTGCAGGACAGAATAGGACAAGATAGGACAGCGCGGACTTGACATACGTTGCATGAACCTGAGAAAGGGTTGTGTAAGATTCACGCCGCGACGCCCTAGGAGTGCTTGCAGCTGTGGCACATCCCTCAAAGCCGACCCAGGAAATCGAAGGCCGAAGCGACTAAATCTTGGAAGGATCATGAAGCGTAAAGAACTACTCGGCAGAAAGCCTGAAGTTGTAGAACCCGATATTGGCGAACTGCTTTCGTTTTGGACGGGAGTGTTTTGATGGGCATCCATAAGCTGCTTCATTACACCTTGGACGAGAACAAGATGCCGGTTCCCTGTGACGACCCGATGGAGTGGTCCATTTGGTACCATTTTGCAGACAAGCATGTCGCTAAGGATTGGGTCGGGCCGGTGATGGTCTCGACTGTGTTCTTGGGGTTGGACTTTGGCTTCGGGTTATGGGAAACGAACGTGCTGGGAGGCCGGATGGACCGCTACCAAGCCCGTAGCGATGGGCGACTCGCGGAGGCCTTGAAGATGCATGAGCGAATACTCGAGCTGGTAAAACTAGCAGAAGAGGTCATCAGAGAACTATAGGGATGACGGCCTGCGGCGTCTTTTTGGAAAGGACGCATGCGAAAAACTCTGTAGGATTGTCGATCCCGACCGCGGAAGGGAGCAGCGAGCGCTGCACCGTCCATGATCTCCCGTGCGATCGCGGCGAACTCTCGGAGAGTGACGGGGTGAATTTTTGCCGTTGACTACGCGGACGTTGTTGGACTAGTCTCCCGATTGCAAGTAGTTTTCTCCCTCCAGCTTCGCGCCGTCGACAGTGCCCGCTGCCGGCGGCGCGTTTTTACTTCATGTCACCGGGTTTTCGTTTTGCGAGGATCTGCACCAAAGCCGAATAGGTGCGCGCCGACTTTGTCGCCACTGGCCGTTGCGACGCGGTGGTAAAATTCCACCGAAGGGCGCCGGTTCATCATTGTTCGATTCTCGCATGATTGTTGTGACGCACGGGTTAGCGTCTTGACGCTCTTTGACCGCCAATAAAAAGCGGCGCCACAAAGCGCAGCATGCGCGGCGACGGCACAATCGAGAGCTCGCAGGGAGTGGGTTGACTGGACGTGCTCTATGATAAAGAGCGCTGCAAACGAGTAAAATCAATTCGAAACTTGGGTAGGTGAGACCGTTTCCATCGCTGATGTGCAACGCAACGTCTTATTAATCTTGCAAAAGTTGTAATGGAAAGTTTAGAGCGCCAGCTTAGCTGAAACGACTACCTAAATGACGCCAGTGTCGAGTTTCCCTATCCTCGTATGGAGTAGTGGCCGAGGTCGCAATCTCTCAGGTTGCGTGTCGTTGAAAGCCGCTTCGAATCCAGCCGACTGACCAGCCAGCCACCGAAGCGCGTGCAGATTGCATAGTTAACTAGAAATTCTATGTACCCAGGATTGCCTCGCGCAGTTCCCGAATTCTGCGCAACAGAAAGTACCAAAGCCAAGGCACAGCTGGGAGTCCAACAACTACTGCTGCGACCAGATAGAGCCAAGAGTTAGCTTGTGCCAGTTGATACTCACGATAAAGCGAAAACTAGTTGCTGCTGAACGTTCTTGGCTTTTGGATTTTTCAGGTCAAACGCAACTTGGTCAAATATATCCCCTCTCTGAAGCGAGGAAGTTCTCCTACTTCGACTGGGAGTCGTTCAAGATCTTCGGCATTACAGAGCAGTTTCCCCTCTGCAATCTCTCTTTTGCCTTCTGCAACGCACTCCTCTTGAATCTGTCTAACTTGATTTTCTAGCCGTCGATTGGAAATAGGTTGAGCGCTGGCGATAATGCCAGCACATAAAAGCCCTCCGAGAAGAATCTTAGTTGGTTTTTCCATGCCTAATTGATATTAGCAATTCTTCGAGTCTCCCAATTATTTTTTGAGTCCGTACTCTTCTTCAAGCTCTTTGCGGCGCTCTGGAAATATACCCCCCGCTGATCCACCGGCGCCTTGAACTTTCTCCCAGTTCGCCTTCTTGGCAGGATCGCCGCCTTTGAAGCGATAGCCGTTGGGTTGCGAAATAGGCGAAATAAGCGAATTTACCCTCCCTAAATTCGCATAATTCGCACGGCAGGGATTCAAATGAGCTATCTAGCGTTGGCAAAAAAAGTTGAAGCGCGGATAATGAATTATCAAACTGCGGAACCCCCCATTCCTTCAGAAGATGACGTATTTTTCGTCACGCGATAGTCAATCCTATTCCTGGAAAAAACATCTGTGATACTTTGGTGTTAGAACGGCGAGTCAACAGCAAACAACAACTAAGGCGCTTCACGAAGTTGATCCTTTCCCGTTCGTCGTGCCGGTCCCCTGAAAGTTCACGCCGATAACTTTAACCAGCCAAGCCGGCTCGACTGCCTTCTCCAGGAAATCGAGCGCTTCATAAAGCTTCGGGCCGCGATCCAAGTCGTCAAACGTAATTGTGAAGGCTACAGAGCTTTCGTCGTCGTGGGATTGGAGAGAAATAATTTTTAGGGTCATACAGCGCCTCCCGGGTGTGAGAAAAAATTTCCCATATATGCAGCGCGGTTTTCAAGCGATAACCCTAAATTACCTGGTCTTGACTTATTATCACATTTTCACATATAGCAGCGACCATGAAACAACTTACATTTATTTGCAACTGGTGCCTTGGCTGTACTGTTGTTCGCTGTTAATGTCCAGCGATTTTGATCGACCGGGGCTAGTTTGCTGTGATTACAACCCTCGCGGTGCTATTAGGGTTTGTTTTAGGTGGCGCTTCAACGCTCATCGTGCTCTTGTTCGCCGCGGTCATAATCGAAGACGACGAAAAGCAAAAAAGAGCGACGCGTAGCACTGTTGCAGTAACAGACCGACAGGGAATTAACGAATTGTCGAAAACCGGCATCATTGCATTTTCTTCTTCCGACGACGTGACATATCACTGAAACGGAAACTCGCGCAAACCGTCGCGCTGGCAAAACTACTGATCGAAAAGGGCGCTATCACGAAGCAGGAGCTTCTAGAGACGATCGCCGAAGAGCGGGCGGCGTACCAGCGGCTTTTGAAGGCAATGGAACATTGAGGCTCATCTCGGTCGAGGAAAATATAATTCGCATGACCGTAGCGCTTCCAACGCTACCTGCGCAAGCGGCGCACGCCGAGCAAACCGATAAGGCCCGCGCCCAATAGCAAGATTCAAGCGGGCTCGGGCACCGCTGCCAACGAATCGCCTTGGGCGCACTTCCCAACCGTAGAAGCCGAGGCCCTTGGGGAATACGTCTTGGAGGCCGAGGTCGAAGAAGAAGAAGAAGAAGAAGACGTCCTCGGCATCAAATCCGTACCCGACCAGTAGACGGACTGAATGTCCTCAAACGGAGAGATATTACCGGTCTTGTAAGGCCCACCTGGTAGTTGCCCGTACAGGTCTACCAGCTCACCGATACTCATCAATCTAAAATCATCGAATCGCGCCAGCGTAAGGGTGGCAGCGAAGGTGTTTTGACATCCCAATTATTTAGCCCTGATCTATCCGCGTCTTTGGTCCAGGAGATATTGTTCGTGCTGTCAAAAATCAGCCCATTGCCCCGTCGATCAATATCGCTTGAGCATTAACAGCGAACAACAGTACAGACAAGGCGCTAGCTACAAAAGTTGTGGATTTAATGGACAGAGTTTTACAAAAAACTCGATCATGCGTCAAGACGAGTGTGATCAGGTGTCCTATGGCTCTAACTGAACCTACACTTCGTGCATCGCTCGGGCGTGAGTCCTAGTTCGATTGATTTTTGTCGTTACCGCTAATATTTTGTTATCTAAAGCTTGGTCAAATAGCCTGCAAGCATCCTGTCAATTAACATGCCAAAAATAACAACTGATGGGCTCGCTGCAATTCGTGGTAAGTTGTTTCTAAGCGCTATCGTTTCACTAGCGCTTACCTTCGCCGCTTGCAGTTCTGCGCAACCGCCGATGGCGATTAAAATGTATCACCCCGAAACCAAACAAACCCTCGACTGTTCGGCCCGCAGCACCTCGGGGGAATATTCTTCGATGCTCGCAAACGCAGCTGAAACCTGCGCGCGCCAGCTCGAAAACAAAGGCTTCGTGCGCCAAAAATAACGCAGTCGGGAACTCTCACCTTGACATTCATGGGAGCGTTGCTTAGCTTGGACCTCTAAGGTCTTCAATGAGGAGGAGTGATGGCCAAAAGTTTTCAAGAGATTATGGCCGATGCGCGTAAGCAGATTCCCGAGGTAACCGCGCAGCAAGTCAACGAATTGTTAAAAAATAACGGTAAGTCGCCGGTGGTGCTTGATGTGCGTGAAAGCGATGAGTGGCGCCAGGGACATCTGGAAGGCGCCATCCCGTTGCCGCGCGGTTTTCTCGAAATCAAAGTCGAAAGCGCGTTGCCGGATAAGAACGCGCCGATCATCGCCTATTGCGCCGGCGGTGTGCGTTCATTGCTCGCGGCAAAAGCCATGAAAGAGATGGGCTATCAGGATGTTTCGTCCATGGCCGGCGGTTACGCCGCGTGGAAAAACGGTGGCTTCAAGTGGGTGCAAGATTTTCAGTACACGCCGGAACAGTTGATCCGTTACAGCCGCCATTTTCTTCTACCCGAAGTTGGCGAAGACGGTCAGGCGAAACTGTTGCAAGCCAAAGTGCTATTGGTCGGCGCCGGCGGACTCGGCTCGCCCGCCGCTTATTATTTAGCGGCAGCTGGTGTTGGTACATTGGGAATTATCGATAACGACGTTGTCGATATTTCAAACCTACAGCGGCAGATTCTTCACGCCAACGATCGCGTCGGCATGCCGAAAGTCGAATCGGCGAAAAAAACCCTCGAGGGGCTTAATCCCGACGTCAAGGTGATTCCTTATCAAGCCAAACTTACGTCTGAAAATATCATGGAGATCATCAAGGACTACGATCTCATCATCGATGGTTGCGATAATTTTCCGACGCGCTATTTAGTCAACGACGCCTGCGTGCTCACCGGCAAACCCAACGTCCACGGCAGCATCTTTCAGTTCGAGGGCCAGGCAACGGTTTTCTATCCAGGCAAAGGCCCCTGCTATCGTTGCCTCTATCCGGAACCGCCACCGGCTGAAATGGCGCCAAGCTGCGCCGAGGCGGGCGTCTTGGGCGTATTGCCGGGATTGATCGGCGTCATCGAGGCGCTTGAAGCGGTGAAGTTGATTCTCGGCAAAGGCGACAGCCTGGTTGGCAGATTGCTGCACTTCAACACGCTGACCATGGAGATCAATACGTTGAAACTACGGCGCGATCCGAACTGCCCAATGTGCGGCGACAACCCGACGATCCATGAATTGATCGACTACGAGGAGTTCTGCAGCCTGCGTCACTAAACGATTGCGAATGACATCATTGCGCGCGATGCGAAGAAGCTAGATTGCTTGCGCCGCTCGCAATAGCGATCAGTTTCTAGAGAATCGCGATGAGGGACGGCTACGATGGCCGCCCCTTTTTTTTGGCGCCGCGAAAGCGCGTTGGCGTGCTGCGCCAGGACGTTCCTTGGCGAGTCCCACGGCGACTTGCAACGATTTAATTTCGCTTTGGGTCAACGGCCGGAGCTCTCCCAGCGGCAGGTGGCCCAACTCGATGGTTCCCACCCTGATGCGAATCAGTTTCTCGACGAAGTAACCAAGTGCTTCGAACATGCGGCGCACTTCGCGTTTGCGCCCTTCGTGTATTTCGATCTCGACCCAAGCGTTCGTCTTAAGTTTTTCTACCACACGGGCGCGCGCTGGCGCGGTCATACCGTCTTCTA
>DASQKG010000473.1:0-3856 GCA_035630655.1 Pyrinomonadaceae bacterium | reverse complement strand
GGGCAACGGACCAACGAAGCTGACACAGCTTTGTACGGACGAGTAACCTATCAAATGATGGAAAGCTATTGGCCGACAGCGGCACAACTACCGACAGCAACTAAACACGATGTTGAGCATTCAAGATGGTATAACAGAGTAGCAAAGGTTGTATTGTCGAGGAGCCTAAAAGGGGCAAAGCTGACGAACACAAAAATTATTGACGGTAATCTAGCTGCCGAAATCGTTAAACTTAAACAAGACGCGGGTAAAGATATATTGATGTTCGGAAGTCCGACCGCTGCGCATTCGCTAATGACAGAAAAGTTAATTGACGATTACTGGTTATTTGTTAATCCCGTTTTACTAGGCCGAGGAATTCCGTTGTTCAAAGGCATTACAGATAAGGTGGCACTAAAACTCGTTGCAAGTAACATGTTTTCATCCGGTGTTGCTTGCCTTCACTACGAGCATAAACGTGACAAGATAGAGTGAGGATGTTTAACCCCAGGCAAAACAGCAGCAGCTACCCATTGGACATCCTAGCCAGGATCCACTGCCGATGAAGGCGATAACTATCTCGAATTATATCGCCGTTCACTCGTTGAACTTCATTGGAAATCTTGCGAGGACTGAAGAATGCTGAAGACGTATAGAGGCAGTTGTCATTGCGGCGCCGTCCGTTTCGAGGCTGATATCGATCTGACCGCCGCGACTTATCGGTGTAACTGTTCAATCTGCTCAAGAAACCGTTTTTGGCCTGCAGTCGTGAAACCAGAAGCGTTTCGCCTTATTTCCGGCCAGTCAGAGCTAACCCAATACTTGTTCAACACCAAGCGCAACGAGCACTATTTCTGCAAACACTGCGGCGTGCGCTCTTTTGGCATTGGTAACGCGCCGGACGCTAATCGAGTTTATGGGGTTAACTTGGGGTGCCTGGAAGACGTCACACCCGAAGAGCTTGCCGCCGCGCCAATAATCTACGTCGACGGCAAGCACGACAAGCATTCGACACCAGCCATTACAAGTTATCTGTGAGGCTCAACAATTCGCCGAAGGTGGAAGGCCCTGACGGACCGCCCCTAGCTTAGCATTCGGAGGCGATGACGATGAAACCAAGTCTCCGCAAATTCGCACTCACCGCGCATACCACCTTGTCGGTCGGCTGGCTCGCGCGCGGTCGTCGCCTACTTCGCTCTCGCCATCGTTGGCCTGACCAGCAACGATACTCAGACGGTGCGCTCCGCCTACCTCTCGGGCGAAAATTGGCGCATAGTGAAAGGGATCAACATGAACAACCGTAAATCGTCGCGGCTGTTGTTAGCGTTGGTTTTCGGCCTGGGTATCGCTGACGGACACGCGTCTAGGAAACCCGTTGGCAAAGCTATCGAGCTAGCGCCTGAGAGCCGGTCCTCAATGAATCGATGCCAAGTCGTCGACTACGGGCAGTTTGATCCGAAGCGTGTCAATGAGTTCCTCCATGTTTACCTGAGGCCAACAGCACCCCAGTACTCGTTTCTGGGTTCGTCTCTGGAACGACGCGCTCAAGAACTCGACAACCGTATTCGCCGCGCCGCGCTTAGCCTGGTCGATAAAATCGAAGTCTTCAGAAGGCTGTCGCCAAGGCAGGATGAGAGCGATGAGCCGAGAGAGTTACGGATGGAACGGCTCATCCTATCGATCGCTCCGAAAGAGCTGGCGTTATTTAAGCTGGCCTTGGAATATGACGGAGACTACAAGGATCTTGAAGAATACATCTTCCACGACATCGACATCAAAGAGTATCGAAATCGCATCATCGAGCATTTCGGCAAGGCGCCACGGCAGATCGGCATCAAGGTTCTCTCCGACGTGGATGATACGATGTACGCCAATCTCGTTGATCCGCGCTATCCAAAGAAAACCTTGTACCCCGGAGTCCTGGAGTTCTACGATTCCTTGAAAGATGAGCCCTTCGCGCTGACAGCGACTCCCGTGACAACTCTGTCAGCCAGACGCAATCCCGTCGCCGGGGTTCTAGAAGAGGCTAGTCTTCGGGCCTTGATAAGTTTACCGGGAGAATTGTGCCCCAGCGCATTGTCGGGAGACGTTGTGAGTTCAACCATAGACACGCATGAGACCGTGCTACGGAACAAACTCGATGATCCCTTGCATGACGATATCCCTCCGGGACAAGAAGATGAGATTGGCGAGGTGAAGTTTAGAAATTTTTTGAAATTTTCAGAGGTCTATCCTGAATATCGCTATGTGTTCGTCGGCGACTCTGGCCAAGCCGACGCGCTGACGGCGCAACGGATGGTCGCCAAGGGGTTGACGGGCGGGACAACCAGGGTTGTAACCACTTTTATTCATTACCTCACAAAGGTGAGCTCTTCATTTAAAAAGCTTCCCTCGGAACTTGTAGTCAAGAAGACCTCCGCCAGCGGGCGGGGAGTCATCGCTTTTCGAAACTACATCGATGCCGCTGTGATCGCCCTTATGCATTCAAAGACTCTTGAGAATCTGATCACGCCAGACGATTTAGGCAAAATCACCAAAGCCGCGCTCACGCAGTTCAACGCGATCACGTTCCCGGTTCACGATGCCGCTGCGGTAAGACTTCGGAGAGAGTACCGGCAGGACGCCGAAGACGCATACAAGCTCTTGACGACAGGATCTTCGAAACCCTCTTCTGACGTCATCGAGATCCGCCGCATATTGGATCGACGGTTTTAGATGTTTACTTCCAACGATTGTGCCCAGGCATTGATGGGCGAATTTGGCGGCAAGAACAAATAAAAGGACGTCAACTCTATGAGTCTCGACCGGACGAAGCTGCGTCAGTGCCCGAAGGACGCCAATAATCTATTTCTCGCGAGATTCCGTTCGAGTAAGTCCGACTGCCAACGGTTGGCCTTGGAAGCCGCCGACTTCCGCCGCTTGCTCCACGCTCACTCGGGGATTAAAAAAGAAATCAAGCAGGTCGCGCAACAACGAACGCCGCCAGGTCAAGGATAAAGTGGCCAAGCCAAAACAATCTCTCAAACTCTCGTTTAAAGATGTCGACCGCGACATCGAGAAATATCTCGAACGACACGGCAAGCCTGATATTCTCGACCTCGGTGATGCAGGCCGCTTTTCCGTGGTTCGCGGCTACGATAACGCGCAGCAGACCGTCTTCGACGCCTATCTCGAGCAGAAAAAGTACCGCCAGCTGGTTGACTATCTTTGCGGCTTTAACTGGGAGGTCGGCAGCGACAATCCCATGCTCAAGCGGCTCACTGAAACGCTGCGGCGGGAAAAAAAGCGTGCACAGCTAATCCGACTTTGGCGCGGTGTCATCGCCAAACAAAAAAATAACTTTTGGATTTTAGCCGGCGCTCGCGGTAAAGCTCCTGGGTTGAAGCCAGCAAGCATCGCCCGAGCGAAGGCCAATGCTTTAGCCAGCATGAGAACGCTGCACGATCTCTTGGCGGAGCTGGGCGACGCGCCGGGCAGCAGCAAGCTCAACGAGGAGATCGCGCTGCTCGAACGCGAACAGCACAGACAGATCGCAACTCCTGCCGATCGAAGAAAAATGGATGATGAGTTATTTTGGTCGATCATTGAAGCCGGCCGCCAAACTAATCGGTCCACGGCTGAGCACGTCGAAGCGCTAACCGAGCAATTGCAGGCCTTCAAAGCCGAAGAAATCAGACGGTTTCAAAAAATTCTGCTCGACAAATTCGCGCTCGCCTATCGTTGGGATCTATGGGCTTTGGCTTATGTCGCCCAAGGCGGGTGCTCGGATGACGCCTTCGAAGAGTTTCGCGCCTGGTTGATTTTGCAGGGACGCCGGCTGTTCGAATCGGCGCTCAAAGATATGCACAAGATTCTGCGCAAGGTGCCGCGCGGTTTG
>DASQKG010000472.1:0-7022 GCA_035630655.1 Pyrinomonadaceae bacterium | reverse complement strand
ATCTTGCCTCTCGCCGGAGAGGCAGAAGCTTAAGGACACCTCTGAACCGCTGAAGCTGCCACTGGAATTTGACACCCTACGCGCCGTCCGCCGGGCCTGTCAAGGAACCCTCGCGTGCAGGTGCGCTACACGAGATGACTGAGATATTGCGTAATCGCGTCTTCCAAACTTGACGGAAAACCCTCGTAACGACTAGTATCGCTTTCCCGAACGAACGTTCGAATGGAGCTGAAAAGCCTCGGAAAACTGCCCAAAATAGGGGTGATCCGATCCCGGGCTCAATTTCAGCGGTGAACAGAGGCAACGAGGAAATGATCAACTTTCAAACTTCCCCTGACGAGTACCACCATTGGAAACTCAGTATTGATGGCGAGGTGGCCACGCTCTCAATGGACGTTCAGGAGGATGCCACCCTTGCGGACGGCTACAAACTGAAACTCAACTCCTACGATCTCGGCGTGGACATTGAGCTTGCCGACGCCGTGCAACGGATCCGTTTCGAGCACCCGCAGGTGAAGGTGGTTGTCGTCACCAGCCTCAAGCCACGTATCTTCTGCGCCGGCGCTAATATCTACATGCTCGGCACGTCGTCACACGCGTTCAAAGTAAACTTCTGCAAATTTACAAACGAGACACGTTGCGCGATTGAAGACGACTCCAAACACTCCGGACGACGTTATGTAGCTGCTCTTAATGGAACCGCTTCCGGCGGCGGCTACGAGTTGGCAATCGCCTGTGACGAAATCTATCTGGTTGACGACGGCAACTCCGCTGTTTCCCTTCCCGAAGTTCCGTTGCTGGGTGTCTTGCCCGGTACTGGTGGATTGACGAGGCTGGTGGATAAACGTCGCATCCGGCGCGACCGCGCCGATGTGTTCTCGACACTTGCGGAAGGGTTAAAGGGAAAGCGCGCGAAGGAGTGGGGATTGATTGACGACTTTTTCCCTACCAGCAAGTTTGATGAGGCTGTGCATGTGCGCGTACGCGAGATTGCCTCCGGTGTAAAGCAAACTGTTAGTTTGCTTGCCGTGGGAGACACGACCGATGGCGATCAGGGCATGCCCGCCGATATCGTCAGCTCGCCTGAGGCTGATCGTCCGCAAACTAACATTTTGCGTTACGGCGTCAAACTCAACCCGCTTGAGTTTGAGTTAAAACCTTCGGGCATCGAATACAAATACGTAAATCTGATTTTGAATCGCGAGCAGCGTTACGCCGATCTGACTGTTCATGGGCCGGAAGCCGATTTGCCCACAGACGTCGGTGGGATTCAGAAACTCGGCGATTCCTACTGGGCATTGCGAGCGTTTCGTGAGTTGGACCACGCTCTTTTGCACTTGCGCGTTAACGAGCCGGAAATCGGTTTGGTGTGCATTCGGACCAAGGGCAACGCCGCCGATGTCCTGGCTCTAGACACGACACTCGCTACGAATCAAGACCATTGGCTGATTCGCGAGATCGTCTTGAACATGGCGCGGGTCCTTCGTCGTTTGGACCTGACCGCCAAAAGCTTTTTCGCGATGGTGGAGCCCGATAGTTGTTTTGCGGGGGGTTTGCTCGAACTTCTTCTGGCTTCGGATCGCAGTTACATGCTCAACAACCCTGATGCGCCCGCAACGCTTTCCGTTTCTCAATTGAACGCCGGGGCCTTGCCGATGAGCAACGGCCTGACGCGCCTGCAGTCACGCTTTCTGGCGACTCCAGAAAAGACCGAAGAGGTGCTCAGCCGTGACGGTCCATTCGATACGGATGAAGCCGACGAATTCGGACTGATAACCTTCGCTCCGGACGACCTGGACTGGGAAGACGAGATCCGCGTGGCGATAGAAGAAAGGACCTCCCTGTCGCCCGATGCATTGACCGGTATGGAAGCGTCGCTGCGGTTTGGCGGCCCCGAAACAATGGACACGAAGATCTATGGACGGCTGACCGCCTGGCAGAACTGGATTTTCCAACGGCCAAACGCAGTCGGTCCGGAGGGCGCCCTGACGAATTACGGCAAACCGACGCAGGCTCGTTTCGACTTTAAAAGAACGTAATTGCCGCGGATGTTCGCGGATCCACGCAGATAGCATTTCCAGATTCGCGTTTATCCGCGTCCTTCCGCGGCTAATTTTGATGAGGCAGTATGAACTTATACGAACGCATTCCTAATAACGTTAACCTCAGCGAAGACAAGAAACTCCAGCGGGCGCTGGAAAAGTGGCTGCCAAACTATCTTGAGTGGTGGCAGGAGATGGGGCCCGAAGGCTTTCAGCAAAAGGACGTCTACTTGCGCACCGCCATCAGTGTCGAGCCGGACGGTTGGGCCAACTTCGATTTCGTAAAAATGCCCGACTATCGCTGGGGCATCTTTCTTAAGCCCGCTGAGCCGGCTGCAACCATCGGCTTTGGGGACAACTACGGCCAGCCTGCTTACCAGGAAGTTCCAGGTGAGTTTCGCAACTCTTTGCGTCGCATCATCGTCACGCAGGGCGACACCGAGCCGGCTTCAGTTGAGCAGCAACGCCAACTCGGCAAAACATGTCCATCACTCTACGACCTGCGGAATCTGTTTCAGGTGAACGTGGAGGAAGGCCGTCACCTTTGGGCCATGGTCTACTTACTGCAGCGGTATTTCGGACGCGACGGTCGTGACGAAGCCGATGCATTGCTGGAACGGCGCAGCGGCAACCCTGACAAGCCGCGCATCCTCGAAGCCTTCAACCAACCCTGTGACGACTGGCTCAATTTTTTCTGCTTCACGATGTTCACGGATCGCGACGGCAAGTATCAGTTGTCTGCGCTGGCCGAATCAGGCTTCGAGCCCCTCGCGCGCACCTGCCAGTTTATGTTGACGGAGGAAGCGCACCACATGTTCGTCGGCGACACGGGACTAAACCGGGTTGTGAAGCGCACGGCGCAGTTGATGAAGGAAGGCGACGTGCGCAAGCTCGGCGGCATTCCCCTCGACATTATTCAGAAACACGTAAATTTCTGGTTCAGCTATTCGCTCGACCTTTTTGGCGGGGAGATCAGTTCAAACTCCGCCGACTTCTTCGCCGCAGGTCTCAAGGGACGCTACAAGGAACAGGAGCAATACGAGGATCATATTGCCGAGAACCAAACCTTTTCCATGACTGTGGTGGAGAACGGCAAACTCGACACGCGTGATGTGGCATTAAGAAACGCCCTGAACGAAGTATTACGCGGCGAGTATGTCAAAGACTGCGAGAAGGGACTCGCGCGTTGGAACAAAACGCTGGGCGAAGCAGGGATCAGTGAACGTCTGTTTCTGCCACACACGCGTTTTCACCGTCACGTCGGCGAATACGCTGGTCATCATTTCGATATTGAGGACAACCTAATCACAGCGGAAGAGTTTGAACAGCGGAAATCGGAATGGCTGCCGACGATCGAGGATCGGGAATACGTGCGCAGTCTGATGCATCCGGTAACCGAGCCGGGAAAGATTGCCAACTGGATCGCGCCGCCGGCAACGGGAATCAAAGGTAAGCCATTTGAGTTTGAATATGTTCGCCTTTGAAGGGATTGCCGCCAAGACGCCAAGGGCGCCAAACCGGTTCTCCGTTTAGAGCGCGGACTTGTCCGCCGGCCGGGGCGCAAGTGCCCCATCTAAACGGAAGCTGTTAGAGCTTCCTTCGCGCCCTTGGCGTCTTGGCGGCTAAGATTTTATGTCAACCGATTTTACGAAGTACGACCAGAAGCTGGAGTTTATCCTCCGCAACGCCGCGCGCATTTTTGCCGAGAAGAATTACCACTCGACCACGATGCGCGATATTTCGCGTGCGACAAACGTTAGCCTCGCCGGCCTCTATCACTACTGCAAGTCAAAAGAGGAGCTTCTATTTCTCATCCAGGACAATTGTTTCGGTCGGGTGCTCGAGCGCCTGGAGGAGAGGCTTCGAGAAGTGGACGATCCCTTGGGCCGTCTGCGCATCTTTATTGAGAACCATCTCTCCTTTTTCGCCGCAAACATGTCGGAGATGAAAGTCCTGTCGCATGAGGCCGAGTCGCTGGCGGGCGACTTGCACGCACATGTTTCGACCAAGAAGGACAAGTACACAAAGTTGGCCCGCAAAATTCTCAAAGAGATTCAGCAGCAACAACCCGGTAAATCTGAAACCGATCTGACGGTCGCAACCTACGCTCTCTTCGGGATGATGAACTGGATCTACAACTGGTATGATCCCAACGGAAAACTAAAAGTTTCTGAGTTGGTTGAGAGCGTTACGCGTCTGTTCCTGCATGGATTTGTTGCCGGATCGACACGCCAGGCACTAGACTTCGCCCCGAGCGCGACTACAGAGCCACTCAGTGTTTGGCGTAGCGGGCTGTCGGATGATATCCGGCGGCCTTAGATAACGATAATCGCTTAGAGCGGGCACTTGTGCCCTCGCGCGAGCGGACAAGTCCGCACTCTAAACGGAAGGTTACCTATCGGGAGAAATACCGTAGATGTCCGAAGCTGAAGCACAGGCTAAAAAAGGCGATCTGGTCCAATATCGCGCCGAGGATGGCATTGCGTTTCTGACGCTCAACGATCCGCCGGCAAACACCTATAGCTACGAGATGATGCAGGCGCTTGACCGCGCGATTCTCGCAGCCCGCATGGATGAAACCGCGCAAGTGATCGTTATTACCGGCAACGGGGAAAAGTTTTTCTGCGCCGGAGCTAATATCCAGATGCTTTCCACCGTGACCCCGACCTACAAGTATTTCTTTTGTCTCCACGCCAACGAAACACTCTGCCGTCTGGAGCAGACTCCGAAATTAGTCATCGCCGCCATCAACGGTCATTGTGTCGGCGGCGGTTTGGAAGTTGCCATGGCTGCCGACCTGCTTATCGCGCGTAAGGACGCCGGCAAGATGGGTCTGCCGGAAGTTTCGCTTGGCGTATTGCCGGGCACGGGCGGAACGCAACGTCTTTCCAGGATAGTTGGTAAGTCGAAGGCCATTGAGCTGATGGCCACAGGCCAGCTTTTTGATTTTGAGACCGGGCAGGAATTGGGAATTGTGAACCGCATATTCGAAGCCCCCACGGCTGCCGACTTCATGGAGCAGGTAATCGCCTATGCGAAGCAGTTCACTACACCAAACAAGGCTGCGCTCGCGGTCGGCAGAATCAAGCGAAGTGTACAATCCGGCGCTGAGATTCCGTTTGAGTCGGCGCTGGCATTGGAGCGTGAATTACAACAGCAGCTTTTCCAGTCTGAAGATGCTAAGGAAGGCCTGGACGCTTACATCAATAAGCGGAAGGCGGAGTTCAAAGGCCGGTAAGAAGGGTGTCGGGTGTCGGGTGTCGGGTTTAAGTCAACGAGGTTTTTCACTGAAGACCCGACATGAAACTATTGAAAAACCGAACCGACACCGACACTCAACCCCGACACTCAACCCCGACACCCGACACGCTTCTTATGGAACACATCAACGTCACCGAAGATTCCGGAATCTCGACGATCACGCTCAACCGGCCAGAGAAGTTGAATGCGCTCGCCGGACACATGCGGCGCGACCTGGCGGCGGCGCTTGAAGCTGCAGGCAGTGACCGGAATATTCGCGTAGTGGTGATCACTGGCGCTGGTCGAGCCTTCTGTGCGGGTGGCGATATCGACGCAATGGCCGAGCTCATCGAGCGCCAGGACGAGGAAGAGTTTGGTCGCCTGCTCGGATCAGCTCGCCGCGTGATTAGTGCAATTCGGCAGATGAGTAAACCCGTGATCGCGGCAGTTAATGGTCCAGCCTCCGGCGCGGGGTGCAATCTGGCGCTCGCTTGCGATTTGCGTATCGCTTCGACTACAGCAAGTTTCAGTCAATCATTTGTAAAAGTGGGTCTACACGCCGATTGGGGCGGCACCTATTTTTTGCCGCGTTTAGTGACTCCAAACAAAGCCTGCGAAATGTTTTTTCTGGGTGAAGCGATAGACGCGGAGGAAGCGTTGCGGCTGGGTATCGTCAATTCCGTGGTCCAACCCAGCGAACTGGAAACCGCGACTCTGGAACTTGCGAGACGACTTTGCGAAGCCGCACCTATTTCGCTCGGTGCAGCCAAACAGGCTGTCTACATGAGCCAGGCCGCCGACCTTGAAGAGATGTTGCGTTACGAGATGGAAGCACAAATGCGTTGCTTCGAATCACATGATGGCGCGGAGGGCGTGAGGGCCTTCCTGGAGAAACGTCCGGCAAAGTTTACCGGTCGTTGACGGCTCCTTTCGAGAAGAGTGGGACTATCCACGAATCACCCGAAATGACTCGAACCGGAACTCTCTTCGTGCCGCTTCGTGTATTTCGTGGATTGTTTCTTCTGCCCTGTTCGCTTTATTAAGCCCATGAAACTACAAGATCGCATTGCTCTAATCACAGGTGGTGGGCGCGGCATTGGTCGCGCGATTGCCCTGGCGTTTGCGCATGAAGGCGCCAACGTCGCGATCGCGGCGCGCACTTTGGAACAAGTGGAACAGGTGGCCCGTGAAATTGCCAGCCAGTTTCACAGAGACGCTCTGCCGATCGTGTGCGATGTCTCCGACGTTGCCAGCGTCGAGAAAGCCTTTGCTACGGTGACTGAAAACTTCGGCCGTGGTTGCGACATCCTGGTCAACAACGCAGGCATCGCCGAAAGCGCGACACTCACCAAAACCGATGACGAGTTATGGCAGAGGCATCTCGCGGTCAACCTCAACGGCACTTTTTATTGCACCCGTGCTGCAGTGCCGCAAATGATCGAACGCGGCTGGGGACGCATCATCAACATCGCTTCTATCGCCGGGAAAATCGGAGCTCCGTATATCGCCGCCTATTCGGCTTCTAAACACGGAGTCATTGGGTTGACGCGTTCATCAGCGCTCGAGCTTGCCAGCAAGGGCATCACCGTCAACGCCATCTGCCCAGGATATGTGGATACGGAGATGACTACACGCGGCGTCGACCGAATCACTCAGCGCACAGGACTCTCGGCTGATGAAGCAATGGACGCGCTCAAGAAAATGAGTCCGCAAAACCGGATTATTGAACCGGAAGAAGTT